>JBBSCC010000029.1:0-20097 GCA_038250735.1 Sphingomonadales bacterium
ATCTTCGGCAATTCGCTGCAAAGGATCGCCAATAAAGCGCACAATATGCCGCGAAAGATCGTCCTGACCGCCGAAATAATCGAATATTTCGCCCGTCGACGGATCGGCATACAGCGCATTAATCGTGAAATCGCGCCGCGCCGCATCCTCACGCCAGTCGTCTGTAAAGGCGACCGTGGCGTGGCGTCCGTCGGTGGAAACATCGCGGCGCAATGTCGTCACCTCGGCATGCCCACCCGGCAGCAGGGCAGTGATCGTGCCATGTGCAATGCCAGTCGGAATTGCCTTGATATGTGAAGCTCTTAACCGATCGATCACCTCGCTGGGGGCCAGCCGGGTCGCGATGTCGATATCGTTCACGGGCAGCCCGAGCAGGGTATCACGCACCGCCCCCCCAACAAATCGCGATTCTCCCTGGTCGCCCCCCAGCACCGTACATAATCGGGCCAGCCCGGGCCGTGTTCGCCACGGTGCGTCGGGCAGGATCAGCGCGGCCATTGCAGGCGGCGCGACAGGTTGACGATCATCGCAGCGGTTGCTCCCCAGATGCGGTGCCCGTCCCAGTTAATCTCGTAATAATGGCGCTGCTGCCCCTGCAATTCAGCACTGGCGCGAATGTGATTGGCGGAATCAAGAATAAAATCTATGGGTACTTCAAACACTTGCGCCACTTCCGCCTCGCTGGGCACCAGCACCAGATCGGGCGGAACGACGGCGACAATCGGGGTCACGTCATATCCGGTGACGGTGCGATAGCGGTCCGCCGCGCCGATGATCGTCACATGGCGGCGCGGCAGGGCGATTTCCTCCTCCGCCTCACGCAGTGCGGCATCGACGGGGCCGTCATCTTCGGGATCAATTCTGCCGCCGGGAAACGCAACCTGGCCGGGGTGCCGCCGCATCGTGTTGGTCCGCCGGGTCAGGATCACGCCCGGGTTTGCGCGATCAGTGATCGGCACCAGGACGGCGGCGGCGAGCAGCGTGTCGCCAGCCGCCAGCGCCAGATCGACATGGTCGCCGGCCAACAGCGACGTGCCTTGCGGCAACGCGGATTCGAGTGCACGGCGCAGGCGATCTGCGAGCATCATGACGCTGGCGGATCCAAGGGTGGCTGAACCGGCGCGGGCTGAACGGGGAAAAACGCCCCATTGCTCCAAATCCCCGGCGGTTGCTCATCGCCCTCCAGCGCCAGCGCCATCAGATCATAGTAGAGCGAGCGCGCCACCAACGCTTCCAAACCGCCACGCACATGGAGGTAGGGGCGGGGCCCGTTTTCGGTATCGGTAAAGCGCAACGGGTGGTCAGCATCCGCCGAAATTAGCTCGCCGGTGTTCAGCCTAAAAGCCAGCTTTGCCGCTGCGCCGCTGCCCTCCGCCTTCATCTCCACCGCCACAAACGGCGCATCTTCCACCTCGATATCGAGCTTTTCGCCGGGTGTAACAAGTACATAGCCGCCACCCGGTTCGCGCCGCAGGATGGTGGAAAACAATCGCACCATCGCTTGTCGCCCGATGGGCGATCCCTGGTGGAACCAGGTGCCGTCGCGCGCGATTCGCATGTCGCTGTCCCCGCAGTGGCTGGGGTTCCACAACTCGACCGGGGGCAGCCGCTTTTCCTGGGCGAGCCGGGCGATGTCGGCAAGCGACAGCGTGGCAAGATCGGGCAGCGGTTCCATGGGCATCATCGGTCGGTAAGCCAGCACGCGGCCCGGGTAAAGCGATGCGATCAGGCGGTTACGGCGATGCGTGGTCCCAGCATGCCGGGTGCCGATGGCACATCTGGCCCGCGCGCGAGCAACCGGTGCTGCTCGACCGGGCCTGGCGCGCGCCAGTTGGCGGTTTTATCGGCTGAAAAACCGAAGAAACGGCCATAATATTCGGGATCGCCAATCAGCATCAGTGCACGATCGGTGCCCGATGCTTTTGCCGCAGCCAGCATGTGCGCCATCAGCACGCGGCCGATTCCGTCACGTTGACGCGCTGGCAATACGGCGACTGGCCCGACCATGAACAGCGGCGCGGTGTCGCCACTGTCCAACGCCAGTGCAATCGGCCAGCATTGGATCAGCCCCACCAAAACCGTGCCATCAAGCGCCGCAAAGCTGAGTGCCGGATCAAATGCGGTGCCCGCCCTGATCCGATAGGCCGTCCGCAAATGGCGATCCGCGCCGAACGCAGAATCGAGCAAGGCCGCGATTTCATTGGGCAAAATCGTCATAAGGGGAACCAGAGAAACCACTGAGAATCAGCCTATAATTCAGCCATCCGGCAATGGACGCCGCAGGCAGCGCGCAGTAGCCTTGATGGCGCTGAACACAAGCCGAACGGATGCGTTCCATGAAACTTTATGATTCGAGTTGGGCGCCCAGCCCGCGGCGGGTGCGCATTTTTCTGGCGGAAAAGTGTATTGAGGTGGAGCGCGTGATGGTCGATCTGCGCCGCGACGAACAGTTGGCGCCTGCCTATCTGGCCATCAATCCGCGCGGCGTTGTGCCCGCATTAGTGCTCGAAAATGGCCAGATAATTACCGAATCTGCATCGATTTGCCGCTATTTTGAAGCAGAATTCCCGGATCCGCCCCTTTTTGGCACAAATTCGCTGCAAATGGCGCAGATTGATTCGTGGACCCGGCGGATTGAAGCGGATGGCTATGCCGCTGCGGTCTATGCGTTCCGCAATTCAAAGCCGCAGATGCAGGGCAGGGGGCAGCCGGGGCTTTGGCCGCCGATGCCGATCATCCCCGAGCTGGTCGACCGGGCGCATATCATGTGGGGCGTGTTTACCCGGCAGCTGGACGAGCGCTTGGGCCAATCACCATGGATTGCGGGCGACGCCATCAGCTTTGCCGATATAACTGGGCTGATGACGGTCGATTTCGCTGCCCGGGCGGGGCTGGGCGTTGGTGAGGAACTGCATCATCTGGGCCGATGGCATCAGACGATGTCCGCCCGGCCAAGTGCTGCTGCCTGACCGGCAGAATCGGCCATGATTGGCAAGGGATGGGCAAACGATAGGCCCGGCACTGCCCGCCGTGCTTCCCCCCGGCGCGCAACCTGCTATGGCGCGCGCCGGATAACATGGCCAATATCAATGGGAACAGCAGGTTGAACGATCGATTAGAATTAGAAGTGCACGGGTTCGAAGTATCTGTTCTGACAGGCATTTATTCCGAAGAAACGCACTTGCCGCAGCCGCTACTGATTTCGATGACTGTCGAACTTGAATGCCCCGCGCATTTTGCACCTGAAACGCCGTTGTCGGCATCCAAAAACTATCTGGACCTGAAGCGCGCAGCGACGACAGCGTTGCCGGAGGGTGTTCACTTCACCCTGATCGAGGGCGTGGCCGACCATATCGCGCAAACGTTGTTGCAGGAGGATTCGCGCGTGCAGCGCGTGCAGGTAAAGATCGTCAAGCTTGCGATTTCGGAAGCGGGAGAGGCGATTGGGATGACGTTGGTACGCCACCGGCGATGACCCCGGCTGCGGTGGAGGGCACGGGCGATCTTGCAACGGCGTTGCGGTCGCTGTTGGCGGGGGTGGCCGGTGCGGATGGCGGCGCTTTACCAGGCCTGATCCTGATCCCGTCGGGTGACATCAACGCCGTGTCGGACCGGGTGCGTGCGACGTCATCGCCGTCGACCGTGATCGTTATCGATGGGGCGGCCACGCCAGCGTTTGACGCCCATTTGTTGCTCGCCGCGATTGAGCCATGGGCGATTGAGGCCGCGCCACATCGGCGCATATCGGCAGTGCATGCCGCGCCAAATGCCGATCCCGCCGATGTCGCGGCGGCGATCGTTTTCTTGCTGGGGGCGATTTCGGTGACGGGGCAGATTATTCGAATCGATCCATCCACCACCCACACAGTCTAGCTAGCCTAGCTGCGCGTGCATTGCCCCAGCGACCGGATGACGAAAGCATAGTCTTGAATTGCAATCGCGGCGTCGCCCTCGCCCATTTTTTCAACGGCGGCGCTGGGCAGTTGTGCCGGAAGGGCACAGGCCAGCCGATACCATAACAGCGTGTCACGCTGCGGCGGGGCGGCTGATTCATCGACAATCTCCGTCAATGAAACCGCCCAGCTGGGTTGCTGGCCCGGGCGCCGCAGGATGCTGATCGATACTGGCCTGGTGTCCCGCGTCGTCAGGAAAATCTGGGTTTCCCCCTCGCCCGGTAACGACCCTGACACATGGAAGGCATTGCCGATGCCCGTCACCACTGGCGGCGCATCTGCAGCCAGCGCTTCGGTGGCGATGCGACGGCTGAGCGCGTCAAGCGCGGGCGTCCAGCGGCGCTGCGAATCCGGCCCGGTCAATTGGATCTGGTTGGCCAATCGTGGCACCGGGCGACCGTAAAGCAGCACTCTCAACTTACCCAGTTTTGGCAATTTTCCGCGCGAATCAGGCAGAACATCAAGGATGTAGCCAATCCGCGCCGGCACCGAATCGCTGCCGCGAATCAGGGCCAGAACATCGGCCTGAACATATAGCCGGGCATAGCCAGCGGGCGCGCCCACCGCCTCTGGACCCTTTAGTTTTTCGGCGCTGCGAATCGTCGAATCGATGATCACCGGTGACCGCAAAACCAGGTCTGCGACTGCCGCATAAGGGGGGGCTGGTTCGGCAATGGCGACAGGTTTTTGAGCAGGGCGGCGCTGCGCATTCGCCGCCGGAAAATCACCGGTGTTCAGCGTTGCGGCCATCGCCAGGGCAGCGCCAAACGCTGATCGTCGCACGGTTTTCATCATGATATTCGGCATGGCCTTTGGAACGTATGACATCGCGTTTGCGTTAGTGGATTGACGTCGTTTTAAACAGAAATAATTCTGCCACGCGCTGGTTGTACGATTGTTACGTCTGACAAAGAGTTTGCGTCGGTGTGGCGGGGGCGATAGAGATATAGCCTCGGTGAAGGATATAATGGCTCATGGCAGCCCTTCGGCAATCCGGTGTACGGATGGCGCGGGGAGATACTGCTGGTGCAATGGGAGTTTCGTACCTGAATGGCTTATGCAGATCGGACTGAAGGTGGCAGCAGGGTGGTGGCGATTATTATCGTTGCCCTCATTCACGCTGTCATCGGCTATGCTTTCGTCACCGGACTTGCTTATAAATATGTAAAGCAAGTGTCGGAGAAGCTTGATACTTTTGACGTGGCGCCACCACCGCCACCCCCACCACCGGAAGAACCACCACCGCCGCCGCCGCCAGATCAGCCGCAGACGCCACCACCCGTGGTGTCGCCGCCGCCAATCGTCACGAATCCAAATCCACCGGTTACAACCGTGCGGACCGTGGCAACGCCGCCGCCGGTGTATAACCCGACGCCAATCGCAGCGCCTCCAGCGCCGCCCGCACCTCGCGTTAGCCAGGCTGCTGGTGCAAAGGGCGATGAAGCAAGCTGGGTGACCACGGACGATTATCCGCCTGCCGCACTCCGGGAGGAGAAAGAGGGCACGTCGGTGATTTCCTGGACTATTAACACCCAGGGGCGTGTCGAAGGGTGCCGTACCGTTCAATCGAGCGGATCATCGGACCTTGACGATGCAGCGTGCCGTGCCCTGACCCGCCGTGCGCGGTACAGCCCGGCCAAGGACCAGGACGGCAACCCGATTGCGACCACAAAGTCGCGCCGCGTGCGCTGGGTAATTCCGCAGTAGTGATTTCGTTGGGTGGGGGTCGTGGGGCCCCCGCCGGCATATTTTAGAGGAAGATATATTTATGCTGACCACCATTCTTGCAGCCGCTCCGGCTGCTGCTACCGACAACCCCTATGGCCTGCAGCAGGCGCTGCAAGAAGGCGGCGTGATTGCCCAGACCGTTTTCGGCATCCTCGTGCTGATGTCGGTCGGTACGTTCTACATCCTGTTCACCAAAATGTTTGAACAGCAAAAGATCATGGGCCAGGCCAAGCGCGTTCGCTCCAGCTTCTGGTCTAGCAACTCGCTGAACGAGGCGGCTGCCAAGCTGGAAAAGAATTCGGCCTACAAGCAGATCGTTGACGACGGTCTGGCTGCGCAGAGCCAGCACGGCAAACTGACCGATCCCGTCGAAGCGCATGACTGGCTTCACAATTCGCTCGCCCGTTCGGAAGCAGCGATCAACACGAAGCTTGGTAGCGGTCTCGCTTTCCTCGCGACAGTGGGTTCGGTTTCCCCGTTCATCGGCCTGTTCGGCACCGTTGTCGGCATTTACCGCGCACTGATCAAGATTGGCGCATCGGGCCAGGCATCGATTGATGCGGTCGCCGGCCCAGTTGGTGAAGCACTGATCATGACCGCGCTTGGTCTGGTCGTCGCTGTGCCTGCCGTGCTTGCCTTTAACTGGCTGCAGAGCCGCAACAAGTCGATCGCGGCTGACCTGTCGGCATTCTCAACCGACGTGCTGGGCTATCTGGCATCGAGCGGCGCCGTTCGCCCTGCGATGCGCGGTGCGGCCAGCAAGGCGCCTGCAAAGGCAGGCTGAGCTAAAGATGACGAAAGCGGGGCGGATGCGTGATTGCGCCGCCCCGCTTTGATGCCGCCGCGCACAGGTGCGGTGTGATGATTGCAGATAGGATAGTTCGTAATGGGCATTAGCGCTGGCGGCGGTAACGCTGATAAACCGATGTCGGAGATCAACACGACCCCGCTTGTGGACGTCATGTTGGTGCTGCTGATCATCTTTCTGATCGCGGTGCCGGTCGTGATCCAGAATGTGAAGGTCAAACTTCCTTCGGTCCGGTTCGATCCGACAACGACCAAGCCTGAAAACGTATCGCTGTCTGTCCGGGGCGATGGCAGCGGCGGTTGCGAGATTTACTGGATGGTGACCAAGGTAACGAGCACCGAGCTGCTTGATCGTGCCGTGGCTAAGCTGAAGCTGGAAATCGCCCGCCAGGGTGGCGCAAACGCCCCCGGCGTCGAATTGCCTGAGGCGCATATCCGCGGCGACGTGGATACCCCCTATAAGTGCATCGGCGGGGCAATCTTCCAGATGCAGCAGGCAGGCTTTGCTAAGGTGGGCTTTATTTCCGAGCCAGAGCCAGGCGGCGGCACCGTTCGCCAGTAACGGCAACGTTGGTGATCGCGGCTTCGGCAATGGCGAGTTTATTTTTCAGGAGCGTTTAGCAATGGCAGTTAGCGGCAGCAGAGAAGACGGTGAGCCGATGATGGAAATGAACATGACGCCGTTGATCGACGTCTTGCTCGTTCTCCTCATCATGTTCATCATCACCATCCCAATCCAGACCCATGCGGTGAAGGTTGACCTTCCCCAGAATAATCCGGATGCGGTTAATCAGGTCGAGCCGGACAAGAACAAGATCTCGATCGATGCGGCGGGCGTGGTATCGTGGAATGGCGCGCCGGTGGATGATATTACCCTGCGCCAGTATCTCGACCAGTCGAAGCTGCTATCGCCTGAGCCAGAGCTGCATTTCCAGCCAGACTCCGCGACGCGGTATGAAACTGTTGATCGTGTGCTGGCGGTGATCAAGCGCTTTGGCGTCGGCAAGCTCGGATTCATCGGCAACGAACAATATCGCAACGATTTCTAATAGATAGAAATCGGTTGCTGCCAAACAGGGCGGTCCTTCGGGGCCGCCCTTTTTTGTGCCGTGCGGGCAGCGGGGCGCCCTGATGGGCACGCTGATGCGCGCATTTGCGATCGCCGTTTTGGGCCGCTGCGGATTGCCGGTCTGCCAGCGCAGGCGCGGTCAACCTCCCTTCAGCTGATTGATTTAAAGCTGGAAAATTTCCTCTTGCCAATGTTTCACTAAAATGACACGTTAATGTCACAAAAGTGAAACCACCTATGGTGGGTGGTGGTTGAAGGAGAAGGAATATGCGCATTTTTGTTCGCGCGCTGATTGTCACAGGGTTGCTGGCCATGCCCGTGCTCGCACAGGCGGCTGGTGACGACAATAATGGCTACCAACAGATCATGCAGGGCAAGCTAGCTGCGGCCGAAGCGATGCTGGTGCAAGAACGCCGGATGTTTCCGGGCGACGCCGATCTGACGCTCAATCTTGCGGCAATCTATGCCAATACCGGTCGGGTCACACAGGCACGCGCGCTTTATGCCGATGTGCTGCGCCAGCCCGACCAAAGCATGAAGCTGGCGCATCAGCGCACGGCATCGTCGCATGTGATTGCGACGATTGGCCTGAAACGCATCTCAGCAACTGAGCTGACGGCGCGATAAGCGCCCCATCAAGGGCAATAACCAAGGTATCGGGCGGGACGCCGCCCGAACCGCGGCACCATGAACCGGAGGGCGCGTCAAGGCGGCCTCGCACCTCCCGCGCACTCCGCCAACCCGCTTACAGCTTTGGCAGGGTTACCCCACGCTGGCCCATATATTTTCCCGCCCGGTCCGCATAGCTGACCTCGCACGGCTCATTGCCCTGCAGGAACAGGAACTGGCACGCGCCTTCATTGGCATAAATGCGCGCGGGCAGGGGGGTGGTGTTGGAAAATTCCAGCGTCACATGCCCCTCCCAACCGGGCTCCAATGGCGTCACGTTGACGATGATTCCGCAGCGCGCATAGGTTGATTTGCCAAGGCAGATGACAAGCACATCGCGCGGCACCCGGAAATATTCCACCGTCCGCGCCAGCGCAAAGCTGTTGGGCGGGATGACGCAGACATCGGTTTTGCGGTCGACAAAGCTGCTCGCGTCGAAATTCTTGGGGTCGACGATGGCGGAATCGACATTGGTGAAAATCTTGAACTCATCGGCCACGCGCGCGTCATAGCCATAGGATGACAGGCCGTAAGAAATGCACCCGTCGCGCCGCTGATTTTCGACAAATGGGTCGATCATCCCGGTCGACAGCGCCTGTTCGCGGATCCAGCGATCGGACATGACGGACATTGATGGATTCTCCCCGCAGCGATGGTTCGCCACGCTTTCGCGGGTAAGCGACGCGGGGGCAAGGGGCGGCGTGCGCTACTCTGCGCGCTGCGCGACGATTTCCGCCTCTACGTCAGGCAGCCGATCCTTGCCGAAATACAGCTCATCACCGACGATGAACGACGGGATGCCGAACACGCCGTGATCATAGGCGGCCTGGGTATTGGCGAGCAGCGCCGCCTTGGTTGCATCGGCCTGGGCCAGCGTGATGAGCTGGTCGGCTGGAAGCCCGGCCTCCGCCAGCGTTGCCACAATCACCGCTGGATCATCGAGCTTGCGGGGCGCTTCCCACATAAAGTGGAACATCGCCTTAACATAGCCGGGCAGCACATTCGCTGTATCCGCCGCGACGGCCAGGCGCATCAACTGCAACGTGTTGACCGGGAAATGCGGGTTCATCTGAAACGCGGTCAGGCCGTGGCGGGCAATGAAACGCGCCATTTCGCGCCGTTCATAGGCCAGCTTGTGCGGGATGTTGGCAAAGGCGATCATCGGGGCCTGATTGCCGGTCAGCTTGAACAACCCGCCCAACAGCACGGGCACATAGCGAAATGTTGCGCCCGTCCGGCTTTCTATCCCCGGCAGCACGCGGTGGGCGAGATAAGCGTTGGGGCTGCCAAAATCGAAGTAGAAGATGGGGTCTGTTGTCATGTCACCAATTCTCCCCAAAGGGCCGTAGATCGAGCTCGTGCGTCCAGGCGTCGCGCGTCTGGTGGTGCAACTGCCAATAGGTCTCGGCGATTGAGGCGGGGTTCATCAGCGTATCGGCGGGCATCGCGGCAACGGCTTCGGCGCCCCGCGCGGCGGCCATCCGCTCGCGCACCCAGGCGGTATCGACACCCGAATCGATCACCAGATGCGCGACATGGATATTCTGCGGGGCCAGCTCGCGCGCCATGGATTGCGCCGTCGCGCGCAGCCCCGCCTTGGCCGCAGCGAAGGCGGCATAGCCCTTGCCCCCGCGCATGGATGCGGTGGCGCCGGTGAAGAATATCGATCCACGGCCATGGACCAGCATCCGCCGTGCCGCCTCTCGCCCCGTCAGAAAACCGGCGTAACACGCCATCTCCCACACCTTGCGGAAAACGCGTTCGGTGGTGTCGAGCAGCGGAAACTGCACATTGGCACCAACGTTGAAGATGCACGCGGCCAGCGGTGCGCTGGCATCAGCGGCGTCGAGAAACGCGGCAATGGCTTCCTCTGACCGGGCATCGAGCGTGTGGCCGGTAAAGCTGCCCCCGGCGGCGGCAATCTCGGCAGCCAGCGGGGCGAGCTTATCGCCCTGTCGCCGCCCACCATGGACGATGTACCCGCCCGCCGCAAAGCGCCGCGCGATGGCCGCGCCGATGAAATCGCCCGCCCCGACAATTGCAACGCTGGCGTGCCCGCCTTCGACTATGCTCGCCATTCCCACCTACATATTGATTTAAGACTGACTAGGTCTTGTATTAGAACTTAGTCAATGGCAGAATCGCGCGATGCGGTGGAACGACCTTGCCAATCAGGATTGCTCAATGGCGCGCGCGCTGGCGGTGGTGGGGGATCGCTGGACGTTGCTGATCCTGCGCGATGCCTTTTTGGCGGTGCGGCGGTTCGATGATTTTCAGTCGCGGCTGGGCATTGCGCGGCGCGTGCTGGCGGAACGGCTGGCCGGGCTGGTGGAAGACGGCATCTTGGCCAAATCAGCCTATCAGCAGCGCCCGACGCGCTATGACTACCGGCTGACCGACAAGGGCCTGGCGCTATACCCAGTGATCCTGGCGTTGGTGCATTGGGGGGACGCGCATTATACCGGGCCGCAGGGGCCGCCGATGCTCCACCGGCACAAGGCATGCGGCCATGATTTTCGCGCCGTGCTGGCCTGTTCGCACTGCGCCGAGCCCGTCAGCGCGCGCGACGTTGTCGCGCATCCCCGCCCGGCGGCGGCTTAACCAATGCCCAAATCGGCTGGCCCGAATGCATCCGGCAGTAATTCTGACAGCAGATAGCGCGTGATCGCGTCGCCTTCTGCCGCGCCGCACCACACGGTGATGTCGCGGTGGCCCATTTGGGCGGCTTCGTTGATCACCTGGCGACAGCGGCCACAGGGGCTGACGGGGGCCATGCCGCGCGGCACGCCCCCTGCGTCCATGGCGCCGCCGATCACGCCGATTGCCACCACGTCGCGCAATCGCCCCGCCGCGCTGGTGCTGGCGAGTGCCACGGTTTCGGCGCAGAGCGACAGGCCGTAACTGGCATTTTCGAAGTTCGCCGCCGTTACGATGCTGCCATCGTTCAGCAGCACCGCCGCGCCCACGCCGAACCGCGAATAAGGGGCATGGGCGTTGAGCGCCGCGATGCGGGCGGCGGCGATCAGCCGTGTGCCGGTTGCTGGATCGGTCAGGTCGTTGATCATCACGGGGTTACCACATTCCAATGCACCGGGGTGGGGGCGCCATCGATACGGCGCATGTCGCTGGCTTGCCACATCCGCCACGGGCGGGCGGCATAATCGGGCGGGAAGAAGTTTTGCGTGCTCCAGATTGGTCGGTCGATTGCCGATGTTACCCGGTACGCCGCATCGAACCGGCGCGATACTTTCAGCAGCACGGGCCGTTGGATATGCGTTTCAATGGTCGCGATCAGCCGCTCAATCTCGCCGATCACCACGTCGCGTTCGGGCCGGGCGGCGCACCCATCCTCAAAATCGATTACAAGGGCAGGGGGCAGCGCATCATTGGTGCGGGGCACGGTGGTGTTGAAGTTGTTGGCTTGATCTGCCGCCAGCCTGCACAGCGAATAGACATGGATCGCGCCGCGCCGCAGCCCGGCGGCGTAAACATCGCTCCAGTTCGCCGGGAACATCGCGTCGCGGGTTTCTGCGCCGACCGTGGCTGTCAGATAGGCAAACGAAGCACCGCCACCGCGCACCACGGGCCATTCGATCACGCCATTGGCGGCGCTGACATCGGGCCCCTGGAACGGATAGGATCGCGGGGCTGGATACCAACTGATGGCGAACGACCACGCAATGATGACGGCCAGCCCGACCACGATCACCGCCGCGGTGATTTGTCGCGCGCGCCGCTGGAAAAGGCGCAGCGCCAAGTAATCAGCCCTTGATGTGAAGCACGCAGATCAGCGTGAACAGCCGCCGTGCCGTATCAAAATCAATGTCGATCTTGCCGACTAGCCGTTCCTTCAGCAACTCGGCGGCTTCGTTGTGGATGCCGCGCCGGGCCATGTCGATCGTTTCGATCTGCTGCGGCGTCGCCGCGCGGATTGCCTGATAATAGCTATCGCAAATCGCGAAATAATCCTTGATCGGCCGCCGGAACCGCCCGAGCCCGAGTACATAGGTCTCCAGCAGCGAATCATCCTCACGCGAGATGGAGATTGCCAATCGCCCTTCCTCAACGCTCAGCTCGATTTTGAACGGGCCAGCATAAGCATCAGGATATTCGCGGACAGGCGCGAAAAAATTGCCCTCGATCAAATCAAAGATCGCGATTCGGCGTTCCTGCTCGATATCGGCGCTGCGCCACAATATCGTGCGTTCGTCCAGTTTGACGTCAATGATCCTTGGATCGGCCATTTGACTGCTATCGGGGTTGGCTTGCCGGGAATCAACGGGGAAGCGTGAATCAACCCCTCCACCACCGGCTTTATCCACAGCTTCGCATCAGGGAATGCTTGAGCCGGGTCGCCCGGTCTGGGATGAGGGGGGATGGCATCAGCACTCATTCCTCCGCCGCCCCCCTTACCACCGCAACTGTCGCTGCCGCAAAATGTGGAGGCAGAGGCCGCAATGCTGGGCGCGATGATGATCGATAATCGGCTGGCCGATGACGTGATTGATCTGCTGGAACCCGAGCATTTTTATGAGCCGGTGCATGGCCGCGTGTTTGGCGCGATAAAATTACTGCGCAAAACCGATATGTTGGCAACGCCGGTTACGCTGCGGCCAATGTTTGAGGCGGATGACGGGATGCGCGCGCTGGGCGGCCCCAGCTATATGGCGCAATTGACGGGCAGCGGCGCGGGGCTGATCGGTGCGCGGCAATTTGCCAAGCAAATCTATGATCTGGCGATGCTGCGGACATTGGTGTCGGTGGGGCGCACGCTGGTCGACCGGGCACTCGATACGTCGGAAGAGGTTAATCCGCGCAAGCAGATTGAGGAAGCCGAGGAGGAATTGTTCAAGGTCGCCGCCGATGGCGGGGCCGAAAATACCGTCAAAAGCTTTGGGGACGCCGCCAAAATGGCCGTCAAAATGGCGGAGCGTGCGCTGAATGCCGGGGGCAATCTGTCTGGCATCACCACGGGCCTCGATTCGATGAACGCCAAGATGGGCGGAATGCATCACAGCGATTTGATGATCCTGGCGGGCCGCCCCGGCATGGGCAAAACCGCGCTGGCCACCAACATCGCCTTCAACGCTGCGCAACGTTGGATGCGCGACATGGCGGACGGGATTCCGCCTGATCGTTCGGTGGGCACCAAGGTGGCGTTTTTTAGCCTGGAAATGTCGGCTGATCAGCTCGCGACGCGCATCCTTTCTGAACAATCGCGGATCAGTTCTGAACGGCTCCGCATGGGCAAGATCAACAATGCCGAAATGAGCCGGCTGGTGCAGGCATCCATGGAGTTGCAGCATCTGCCGCTGTATATTGATGACACCGCCGGGCTGACCATTGGCGCGCTGCACACGCGGATGCGGCGGCTGCAGCGGCGGCATAACAATGAAATTGGGTTGGTGGTGGTCGATTACCTGCAGCTGTTGCAGGGCAGCGGGCGCGGATCGAATGACAACCGGGTGCAGGAAATATCCGAAATCAGCCGCGGGCTGAAGACGATGGCGAAGGATTTGAACGTCTCCGTCATGGCGCTTTCCCAGCTTAGCCGTGCGGTTGAACAGCGTGAAGACAAGCGGCCCCAGCTTTCCGATCTTCGCGAATCGGGATCGATCGAGCAGGACGCCGATATCGTGATGTTTGTGTACCGCGAGGATTATTACATCGCGATGCATGAGCCCGAACGCCCGGTCGCGAACAGCACCGCTGATGTGCAGGACAAGCACGCCAAATGGTCGCAAACCTATCAGGAAAAGGCCGGGCTATCCGAACTGATCATCGCCAAACAGCGCCACGGCGCAACGGGCAAGGTTACGTTGGCGTTTGAAGCGGAGTTCACCCGGTTCAGCGATGCGGCGTTACAGGGGTTTAATCCGTAAAGCGTGCTGACGGGCCGGGTTATCAAAAGAAGCATATTGGATGGATCGGTTGCGCTCTCAATCTATGGTCTTGCCCCGCCGCTGGACGGCGCTGCTGCTGGTCACGCTGATGCTGTCGGGCTGCGGGCTGGCTCGCCGGGCGATGTACAGCCCCAGTAGCTGGGTCTTTGATATTCGCTCCAGGTACTTGGCGGTCGTCCCCGAAGAAATCACGGTCACCACATCAGATCACCTGGCGCTGAAAAGCTATTACTGGGCCGGGGCAAAGGACGATCCGGACACCGTTTTGTTTTTCCACGGACGCGGATCGCACCAGGCGATTGCCGCCAGATATGCGCAGCATATCGTTGGCCGGGGCGATAATGTGATGGTGGTTTCCTATCGCGGTTTTGGCGGCAACCCGGGCTCCCCCTCCCGCGCAGGCATTTTGCGGGATGCCGATGCCTTTGTTGCCGAAGCGGTGCGGCGAACCGGCCCGCGCGCACGATTATGGTTTGTGGGTCACTCGCTGGGGGGGGCGGTCGCGTTTGCGGCGGCGGAGCGATATGGCAAGCCATCAGGCGTTTTCGCGATTTCAACCTTCGGCCAGTTCAAGGATGCAGCACCCAAAATTGTCCGCGCGCTGATCCCCGAAAAATGGGATAATCTTGCCGTGGCCGGGCGTTTGAATGTCCCGGTGGTACTGCTGCACGGCGACCGCGATACCGTGGTTCCCTATACCAGCATGGCCAAGCTGTTGAATGCGGCGGCGGGTCCCACGCTGGCGATCACGATGGTGGATGCAACGCATAAACCCAATATGCAGCTGATCGGGCCTTTTCTTGCAGCAGAGATTGACCGGATTAATGCGGGCGATGATCCGCTGTCGCCGCCGCTGCCCGCCACTTGGGCGCTGTTGGGCAAGCACGCCGCGCAGGCCGCGCGTGGTCGCGGTGGGGTGGGGTTGAAACAGGGGCAGTAGGGCGGGTTGATTTCAGCGCCGGTTGCTCGATACCAACTGTTCGAGCCACATGCGCCAACGAACCCTCACTGCACTTCAGCCGGGCACGTGAATGCCGCATTCTACCTTGTCCAACCCCCGCCAGCGGCCTGCGCGGGCGTCTTCGCCGGGCTGGACCTGGCTGGTGCAGGGCGCGCAGCCGATGGAGGGGTAACCGGCTGCCACCAGCGGGTGCGGCGTCAAATCATGAGCCGCAACATAGGCGTCAAGATCGGCCTTTGACCAGCGGGCAAGGGGGTTGATCTTCAGTCGCCCGGCAGCGTCGCTGGCATCGAATTCAAAATAGGCGAGGTTGGCGCGCGTGGCCGATTGAAAACCCTTGCGGCCGGTGATCGTTGCATCAACGCCCGCCATCGCCGCTGCCAGCGGCGCGACCTTGCGGATGTCGCAGCAGCCATCGGGATCATAGGACCAGCGCTGGCCGCTTTCGTCCCGCTTGGCGAGGACCTGCGGGTCGGGGCTAAGATTGCGCAAATCGGTCAGCCCCAGCCGCCCGGCCAGCAGATCGCGATAGGCCAGCGTTTCGGGGAAATGCTTGCCCGTATCGAGGAACAGCACCGGCACTGACGCATCGATGCTTGCAACCAGATGCAGCAGCACCGCCGATTCCGCACCGAAGGATGAAACAATCGCGACGCGCCCGGCCAACCCCTCTGCCAGCACCGTCTCCAGCATCGTGCGGGTGTCGAGCGATTCAAATCGCGCGTTCAACGTCGCCACATCAATCGCCGTAAAGCGCGGTGCTGTGTCGATCAGATCCACGGTTCGGGCAACGCCGTCAGCCATGCCGAAGCTTCCAGATTGGCACCACGCTGTCCGCTGCACCCTGATACGCATTGTCATAGCGTTCGAGCGATGCCTTCAACACTGCCTGATCGATTGGCGCGTGCGGTGCAAAACTGTCAAAACCGCAGCGGCGCATCAGCGGCACCTGATCGACCAGCACATCGCCCGCCGCGCGCAATTCGCCCGCATAGCCAGCCTCGCGCAGCACCCGCGCTGCTGAATAGCCGCGCCCGTCGCGAAACGCCGGAAAGCTCACCTCAATCAGCGCAAGCTGGCCAAGATGCGGGATCAGCGCGCGGGCATCATCGCCTGCCTCAATCCGCACCGCCGTGGCATTGGATTGCCCGGCCAAAAAGCTGTCGAGCGTGATTGCCGGTTCGTCATGCGCCTCATCGGTGCGGAACCGCAGGATGGTCTCACCCATAAATCGCCTCCTTGAACGGTTCCATGCCGACGCGGCGATAGGTGTCCAGGAATCGCTCACCATCGGTGCGCAGGCCCAGATAGACGTCAGTCACCTTTTCCACCGCATCGACAATGCCGTCCTCGTCAAAGCCGGGGCCGGTGATTTTGCCGATGCTGACATCCTCCGCGCCCGATCCGCCGAGCGAGAGCTGATAGTTTTCGGTGCCTTTTTTATCGACGCCCAATATGCCGATATGCCCGGCATGGTGGTGGCCGCAGGCGTTGATGCAGCCCGATATTTTCAGCTTCAACTCGCCAAGATCGCGCTGCCGATCCAGGTTGGCGAAGCGATCATGGATTTTCTGCGCAACCGGGATCGACCGGGCATTGGCCAGGCTGCAATAATCTAGGCCGGGGCAGGCGATGATGTCGCTGATCAGGTCCAGATTGGCCTCCGCCAGACCAGCCCCGCTCAGCGCCTGCCAGATGGCGGGCAGATCGGCCTTGCGGACATGCGGCAGGACGATGTTTTGCGCGTGGGTGACGCGCAGTTCATCGAACGAAAACCGCTCGGCAAGATCGGCCATCAGGTCGATCTGATCAGCGCTCGCGTCGCCGGGGATGCCACCCTTTGGCTTCAGGCTGATGTTGACGATGGCATAGCCGGGGGCTTTGTGCGGTTTTACATTCTGGTCGAGCCATACGGCAAAATCGGGGGCGCTGCGGTCGATCTCGTCAGGGGCGTTGGCCTGAAACGCTGGCGGCGCGAACATCGCGGTAATCCGGGCGAGTTCAGCAGCGGGCGGATCAATGCCCAGCGCCTTCACCAGCGCGAACTCAGCCTCAACCTGCTGGCGATAAGCATCTGCGCCGATTTCGTGGATCAGGATTTTGATCCGCGCCTTGTACATATTGTCGCGCCGACCATAGCGGTTATAGACGCGCAGGCAGGCCTCCAGATAGCTCAGCAGATCGTCGGCGGTGATGAAGTCCTTGATCTCAGGCGCGATCATCGGCGTACGGCCCATACCACCACCGACGAAAATCTTGCCACCCAGCACGCCGTCCCGTTCCAGCAACTGGATGCCGATATCGTGCAGCCGCATCGCCGCCCGGTCCTGATCCGCTGCAATCACGGCAATCTTGAACTTGCGGGGCAGATAGGTGAATTCGGGGTGGAATGTGCTCCATTGCCGCAGCAATTCGGCCCAGGGACGCGGATCGGTCACCTCATCGGCGGCGGCACCTGCATATTGATCTGAACTGATGTTGCGGATGCAATTGCCGCTGGTCTGGATCGCGTGCATCTCCACGGTGGCCAGCTCGGCAAGGATATCGGGCGTGTCGGCCAGCTTGATCCAGTTGAACTGGAGGTTCTGCCGCGTGGTGAAATGGCCGTAACCGCGATCATATTTACGCGCGATGCTGCCCAGCATCCGCATCTGGCGACTGTCCAGCGTGCCATAAGGAATGGCGACGCGCAGCATATAGGCGTGAAGCTGGAGATACAGCCCGTTCATCAGCCGCAATGGCTTGAACTGATCCTCGCTCATCGCACCCGACAGGCGGCGGTTCACCTGATCGCGAAATTCCTCAACGCGGGCGTCGACCATGGCCTGGTCGTAATGATCATATTTATACATTGGATTTCAGCCCTGAGTAACGAGGGTGAGGGGGTAATGGCGGACGATTGTGCCAAGGTCTTTCATGCCGAGCCCGTCAACCTTGGTCTCGCGGTGCTCCGCGCGGATTTTCCTGAAGGCGTCCGCCGTGCCCGGCGCATCGTGACCCATAATGGTGGGGTAGCCCACCGCGACGATCACGTCCCAGTCAGCCGAGGTGTCGTCGGCCCGTTCGAGCAGCGAATAGCTCGTGAACAAACCCTGCTCGATGCCGATATGGTCCATCACGAACCAGTTCCGCTCGATATAGGCGATCAGCGCAGCACGTTTCCCGGGCGCAGCGCGAAGGTACGTGTGGGTTACATGGAGTGTGGGGAGTTTATTGACCTTGGCACTTGGCGCGGGTTGCGCAGCCGCTTGCGCGGCAGGAGGCATGACCGCGATAGCCGCTGCGATAATGATCTTACGCAGCATCATATCACCCACTCGCCAGCGTTTGGATCGGCGGGTTTCAGCGTCAGGTCTGGCCGGATCGTGGGGCCAAGCGCGCGGACGCGGTCTTTGATATGGGCGGGGCGGGGGCCATCGGCGGTGGGTTCGGCATCGATGACATAGGGCACGTTAACGCGGCGCGCGCCTTCTTCAGCACGGGCGATGCTTTCCCCTGTTTCACCGACATCGCCTGCGTCCTCCACATGGCGCGACCAGCCGTTGCCGGTCCACCAGACGACGTCGCCTGTCGGTAAATCATTACCAGTCAATAGCTTCACGGGATAACCTCCGCCGTTTTAGCAAGACAAACAAGAGCGTCGGCGGCCAATCCGCGCGCAGCGACCATGCCAACCACAATTACCGCCGGGCTTTGCACGCCCTCGCGCTCGATCATCGCGCCAAGATCGGTCAGCAACGTGCGCAGTGCCCGCATGTTGGGCCGGGTGCCGTTTTCAATCACCGCCACCGGCATGTCGGGCGATACCCCGTCCGCGATCAGTTTTTCAGCGATCAGATCAGCGGTTGCGACGCCCATATAGATCACCAGCGTGCGCCCTGGCCCGGCAAGGCCCGCCCAATTCTGTTCGGATAACCCCTGACATTGGCCCGCGACAAAGGTGACCGCGCTGGAAACTGATCGGTGAGTAAGCGGGATCATCGCGCCCGCCGCGCCGCCCATCGCCGCCGAAATGCCGGGAATGATGCTGACGGGAACGTCGGCTGCAATGCATGCCTCCGCCTCTTCACCGCCGCGCCCGAATATGAACGGGTCGCCGCCCTTCAACCGCACCACGCGCTTGCCGCGCCGCGCCTCGGCAATCAGCAGGTCGTTGATCGCTTCCTGCCGCATCGTGTGGCGGCTGCGGCTTTTGGCGACTGAAATGCGCGATGTTGCAGGCGCAAGCGCCAATATGCGCGGATCGACCAAGCCGTCATGCACGATCAGGTCAGCGGCCAAAATCGCTTTATGGGCCTTCAACGTCAGCAGATCGGGGTCGCCCGGCCCTGCGCCGACGAGAATAACCTCGCCTGTCGCCGTGCCAGTGCTGATATCGCAATTTATCGTCATGCCCGCCAAATGGCGACCGATTGGTGCTTGCGCAACCGAGTGCTGCTTGGGGGCCGGGTAGCCAAGCTTGTCAGAGCGGCCGCAGCCCAATGTTGATCAGCGCGCGCGCCTGATCGGCTTCGGACGATACAACGGGGTAGGCGCAATAATCAGCGGCGTAATAGGCGCTGGGCCGATGATTGCCCGACCAGCCGATGCCGCCAAACGGCGCGGAGGAGGAGGCACCGTTGGTTGGCTTGTTCCAATTGACGATTCCTGCGCGGGCATTTGCCCAAAACTGGTCGTAAAGTGCCGGATTTTGGCTCACTAACGACGCAGCCAGCCCGTAACGGGTGTTATTTGCTTCAACAATGGCATCGTCAAAACTGGCGGTGCGGATGACCTGCAGGATCGGCCCGAACAACTCGATATCGGGGCGATCATTCATCTCGGTTACGTCGATCACGCCTGCGGTCAGGAACGGGCGGTCTTCCTGCGGGCGCTGCATGTGGCGGATCGGGCGGCCCCCGCGCGACACGAGCGCGACGAAGCTTTCGGTGAGCAGATCGGCGGCTTCATTGTCGATCACCGGCCCCATGAAGGGCTGCGGATCGGCATGCGGATCGCCTACAATCA
>JBBSCC010000030.1:0-19791 GCA_038250735.1 Sphingomonadales bacterium
CTGGCGCACCGGATCAAGGCGGGCATTCGCGCCAATGTCGGTGAATGCATGACCAGTTCGATTGGGGTGGCCCCCAACCGGCTGCTCGCCAAGCTGGCGTCGGATATGATGAAGCCCGACGGCTTGGTGATCCTGCACGCCGAGACCCTGCCCGACCGGCTGTATGATTTGCCGCTGCGCGACATTGCCGGGATTGGCGCGAAGATGGAACGGCGGCTGGCGCGCGAGGGGATTAACGACATCCGCCAGCTTTGCGCGCGCCGCCCGCGTGATGCTGGTAACGCCTGGGGCGGCACCAATGGTGATCGGCTATGGTATCTGCTCCACGGCGTGGACTTGCCCGAAAAGCCGACACAGAGCCGGACGATCGGGCACAGCCATGTCCTGTCACCGGGCAAGCGCGGGCTGGAACCGGTGCGGCTCACCGCGCGGCGCCTGGCGCTGAAGGCGGCCAGCCGGTTGCGCCGCAAGGGTCATTATTGCCGCCTGCTGGTGCTCCACGGCAAGTTTGAGGACGATAAGAGCAACTGGCGCGCTTCTGTAAAATTACCTGTGACGCAGGACAGTTTCGTCATCCTCGCCGCGCTTGATGCGCTGTTCCCGCAACTCGCAGCGGCCGGGCGCGGACGGGCTGGCGGGTTCCAGTTGCGCCAGGTTGGCGTCACCTTGTGTGAGATTGAACCGGTGGCGGGCGAACAGGAAACGCTGTTCGCGCATCTTGATCCCGATGATCCACTGGCGCGCGAAACACGCGGGCTGGCGCTCAGCCGGGCGATGGACGCCATCAACGAAAAATTCGGTCGCCATGCCGTGTCGGTTGGCCCGATCCACGGCGACCGGATTGACCGGGTGGGCACCAAAATCGCTTTTGGGCGGATCCCCGAACTGCATGAATTTCATGAATAAACCGGTCCACCCCGGCGCAAGTGCCATCACGCGGACGATCGCCAGTGAATGATGACAGAAATATTGCATCATAAAACAATCACATGACGTAATATGTGCACACTTGACGAAACTTGCTGCATGCGCGAAGCGTTTAGGCACCATGACAAAAAACACGCTTATCGCCGCCGCAGCGCTGCTGGTTCTGCCGCTCGCTGCCTGTGACCAAAAGGCCGAAACGCTGACTGCCGAGGCGCCCGATCCGCAGGCTGCAGAGCTTGCCAAGGCGCCGCCGGTTGCGCTGCCGCCGTCGATCAAAGCAGCGGTGACTTTTCGCTGCAAAGATAACAGCTTGGTCTATATCGACTTTATGTCGGGCGACAAAATGGCCAACCTGCGCACCGAACGGGGTACGGTACCTGTAACGCTGAAGGCAGAAACCGCAGGCGATCCAATGGTCGCTGATGGCTATTCGATGACCGGCACGCCAAAATCGGTGACGCTCACCCAGCCGGGCAAGCCAAGCCAGACTTGCAAAGCCTGATCATCCCTGATCGCAGAGCACTAAACCGGGCCGGGATTCACTGAACCACCGGCCCTTTTCTTATGCCCGTTCAAATACCCACGCCGTGGCCTCCAGCACCCGCACGCCAAAGCTTTAACTTGCACCGCCCAGCCAGCTTCGGCACGATAGTGTGCCAGTAACGCAGGACATCCGACCCTTGGCGACCATTGCAATCTACAGCTTGAAGGGCGGCGTTGGCAAAACCACGCTGGCCGTGAATTTGGCATGGTGTGCAGCAATGCACTCGGCGCGTCGGACGCTGTTGTGGGATCTTGATCCACAGGCCGCGAGCACATTCATGCTCACCGATCGAAAGACCAAGGATCAGGCGCAGTCGATTTTCACCAAGGATGTCGATCCCGAAAAACTGGTGCGCAAAACCGGCATTGACCGGCTCGACTTGATTGGTGCGGATTCGTCGCTGCGTGGCCTCGACGTGCTGTTTCACGAACTCGACAAGAAAAAGCTGCTGACCAAATTGCTGGCATCGGTGGGCAAACATTATGACCGGGTGCTGCTCGATTGCCCGCCGGGACTGACCGAGACGAGCGATCAGGTGATGCGCGCTGCTGATCTGATTGTGGTGCCCGTCATCCCCTCCCCCCTGTCCGAACGCGCCTTTGCAGCGGTGGCCGAGCAATTGGGCACGCGGGCACAATTGATGCCGGTGCATTCCATGGTCGACAAGCGTCGCAAACTCCACAGCGAAGCGCTGGCCCGGCACCCCAATTGGCCGGTTATCCCCATGGCGAGCGTGATCGAATCGATGACGGTCCGGCGCGCGCCGGTGGGCCGCTTTGCGGGCAAAACCGCCGCTGGCCAGGCCTTTGTCCAGTTATGGCAGGCGATCGAAATGCGGCTGGCGAGTTCGGAAAAATCGCGCTGAGCAAACCGGCGACATGACGATGCTTGATCCAAAGCTCGTGCTGGGCGCCTATGCGGTTGGCGTCTTTCCCATGTCGGATCATCGCACGGCGGACTCGATTTATTGGGTTGAACCAAAACGCCGCGCGATCATGCCGCTGGATAGCTTTCACCTCTCGCAGTCGCTGAAGAAAACCATTTCGGCGGATCGCTTTCGCGTCACCGCCGATGCCGCATTCGAACAGGTAATCACGCTGTGTGCCGAATCAGCAGCGGACCGGCCCGACACTTGGATTAATACGGCGATTGAGCGGGTTTTTATCGACCTGCACCGCATGGGGTACGCCCATTCGGTTGAGTGCTGGGACGGCGATCAATTGGTCGGCGGGTTATATGGGCTGGCACTGGGCCGCGCGTTTTTTGGCGAAAGCATGGTCAGCCGCGCGCGCGATGCATCAAAAGTGGCGCTGGCCTGGCTGGTGGCGCGGCTGCGCGTGGGGGGATTCACGCTGCTCGATTGCCAGTTTCAAACCGATCATCTCGCCTCGCTGGGCGCGATTGAAATCAGCCGTCGCGATTATCTGGCCGGGCTATCCGTCGCGGTTGATGGGGCTGTGGCCGGCGCGCTGGGCGTCAAGGGCGCGGCGCCGGTTGCAGGGGACCCCGCCGGGGATTTCTTCGCGCTCGACCGGCTATTGTCGCCGCCCGCTCCAGCCACCGCTTCACCACCGCCGGGAAAGCTCATCGCACAGCTTTTGGTCCACACATCGTAAACCGGATGCTGCACCACGTTCAGCGCCGGGCGTTCCTTGTACAGCCAGCCTGAGAAATAACGCCGCCAGGCCTTGTCGGGTTGCTGCACATCAACTTGTACAAAGCTGCCGGTAAATTCTTCCTGCTCCCACGGCGCAGTGTGTTCGCAGGCGCGCAGCCGCACAACCACATCGCCAACGCGCACCGCCTGGCCCGGCTTCAGCGTCAGATCGCGCGATACGCCGTTGCGCTTGTTCAACAGCCCCAGCACCGCAACGCGCTGCGCCATCGGCGTCGCACCACGGGTCTGATCCAAATCGGGGGTCACGTCGACGGTAACCACGTCAGACGCAGCCTGCACCTGATCAAGCACCGTCGTTCCGGCTGATTGCACCGATGCATCGTCGTTGCTGCCACCGCCAAAATAGCTGATGCCCGCCCACACCAGCAGGCCAAGCAGAATCGCCCCGCCGCCAGCCAACAGCCAGGGCCTTATTCGCCCGGCGTCCATGCTTCGTAATCACCAGTGGCAGCAGCACGCACGCCGCCCTTTTCAAGTGCGCCCGCCGGGCGATAGGCAAGCGCTGTACCCGTCTGATTGGGCAATGCAGTTTTTTGCCAACGGCGCGGTGGCGGCAGTGCCTGATCGGGCAGCGCATCAACCTGGTGATGCAGCCAGCCAAACCATTCCGGCGGCACGCGGCTGGCATCATTGGCGCCTGAATAGATCACCCAACGGCGGGCAATGCCATTCATATCGGCACCGCCTTCATAATAGACATTGCCGAGCGAATCCGTGCCCATGCGCGATTTACCACGCAACGCCCAGTTGGTGCCGATAGTGGCACCATTCCACCATGTGAAGATCGACGCGAGAACACCCATAGCCGCCGCTTAGCCGCTGCTTGCGCGGGCAGCAACAGCCGGGTTCATGGATGCCCGGATTTTACACATCATCACGCAACGCTGCCGGGGTCAGCCTTTCGGACCGCCGGGCCAGCTGACCATGTCGTCTTCGGCGATACCCAGTTCGGCCGAACGCCCGCCGCGCAATTCCAGTATCGCGGCGACCGGCTCGCCAGATGGCACGGGGGTTTCGGAAAAAGGCGTGGTGTTTTCAGCGATATGCGCAATCGATCCGTCTGCGCGGATGAAGATGATGTCGAGCGGGCTTGGCGTGTTCTTCATCCAGAAACTCGCCTCCCTCGGCGGGCCGCTGGGCGGATAGGGGGCAAATAACATGCCGCCATCGCGCGGAA
Organism: Sphingomonadales bacterium; assembly: GCA_038250735.1. Classification (GTDB taxonomy): domain Bacteria; phylum Pseudomonadota; class Alphaproteobacteria; order Sphingomonadales; family Sphingomonadaceae; genus Sphingomonas. The sequence continues at coordinate 4,327 of JBBSCC010000030.1, forward strand.
TATCGGTACGGAACATCAGGCCGCGCTGTTGCTGGTCCTCAGTCTTGGCGGTTTCGACCTGAAACCGGTGGATGCCATTCGCACTTTTGACAGAGAGCGCGATCGTCGCCGTCCGCGCCTCAGCAGACGCGGATGCAGCGGCGGTTCCGCCAGAACAAGCGGGCAGTCCACCAACGAGCGCAAGCGCCGCCGCTGCCCCCAAAATCCTTGCCATTACCATGCGCCGTCAGCCTTCCTGTTCGACCACAACCGCCAACGGCCCTTTGCGTCCATTGACGATTCGGGCGAGCAACGGCTGATCGGGCTCCACCTCGTCGATATCGGCGCGGCGCAGCGTTTCCATATGCACGAATATATCCGCTGAATCGGAATCGCGCACCAGAAATCCATAACCCTTCAACCGGTTGAACCATTTAACGGTCACCGGTTCAAAATCGCCCGCCTGATCGATCAGCGAGGCGGGGTCGACACGCTCATCGGTTGATCGCGCGCGCGGCAATGGCTCTACGGCGTGGGTAAGATCGATCGTCAGGATTTCACTCGCCTGAAAACCGCGATCGCGCCGGACGGCCACACAATCGATCCGCGCACCTTCGGGCAGGCTGCGGCGGCCATGCGCCTGCAACGCGGAGAAATGGACCAGCACATCACCAAAAGCAGGATCGTCAGCGACAATGAAGCCAAAGCCGCGGGTGACATCAAACCATTTCAGCGCACCCGAAACCTGGTGCTCACCAGCATTACGGTCTGCATCGCCAATAGCCTGTGACTTGTCGCGAACGAGCATCGTTGTCGACGAATCGTCTGTTTCCGGCTGCAAAGGTACCAAGATACAGTCTCCCCCCGTAACAATTGGTAGCACACAAGTTCGCCGGGGAAAATGTCAAGGATTCATCGATTTCACGACAGTTTTGTGACGTTATTGGTGGCAACATCGGCAGCCAAACCCGCCCGTCAAGCTGGGTCGATCAACGCGTCGACATCATCCCCCGGAGCCATTGTCGCTATGCGCCGCGCCAGGCCAAAATCATGCCCCCCCCGGATCATTGCAGCGATGTGTTTCTCACGCGTCGGTCGATCAGCCAATGCTGTGGCAAAGGGACCAATCCGGCGCTTGCGTGCAAAGATAAGGGCGGATTCAACCGCGCGATCGGCGATTGCCGGGGCCAATGCGGCGCTATCTTCCTCGCCAATCCCCGCATGGTGCAGCGCGCCCGCCACGCGCCGCGCGCCAAGGCCGCGACGCGCCAGGGCACGCGCCCGCGCTTCGCCAAACGATCGATCATCAATATACCCGGCGGCCACAAAGCGGTCCGCGATGATCAGCGTATCGGGCACCGGCCCGTCAAAACCCCGCAACCGGATTTTACCGTTCAGATAAGTTGCCAATTTCACCCGCGTCGTCGCAAATCGTTCGACATAGCGCAGCGCCATTCGTTCCAAACTGGGGCCGTCGAGCGGGGGCAGCGGGCGTTTGACGGGGCGCATGCCATCATTGTGCCACACTCGCAGTCGATTTTGAACGCTTGCCTGGGGGATAATGCGGGCTTCACGATAGCAACAGTGCATCATGGCGTCATCAAGGGCATAAAATATGGGTATTGAAACGGGGCAGATTGATACGGCACGGGCAGTTGATGCACCCGCCAGCCTGTTGCCCACCGCGACGCATGATGATCTGCCGCGCCGTTTTGCTGATTTCGACACATTGGGCGAAGCGCTTGATTATGCGGCTGCCGGCCATCGCGGTCTGAATTTCCATGATGCACGCGGCAATTTGGCACGCGCCTATCCTTTTTCGGAACTGCGAACCGATGCCCTTGATTCGGCCCTGCGGCTGATCGCGATGGGCGTAAAGCCGCTCGATCGTATCGCGCTGGTCGCTGAAACCGGTCCTGAATTTGCCGCACTATTCTTTGGCGTGGTTTATGCGGGTGCATGGCCAGTGCCGCTGCCGCTGCCCACATCGTTTGGCGGGCGGGATTCCTATATTGAGCAAATCCGCGTGCAGCTTGCGAGCTGCGATCCGTCAATGCTCATTTATCCGCCCTCGCTGGGTGAAATGGCGGGCGAAGCCGCCCGGCTTGCAGGCGTGGCGGGCGTTGACTGGGATGAACTGGCGATGCGCCCCGCGCTTGCAGCGCCGCTGCCCCAGGCCAAGCCCGACGATATCGGCTATCTGCAATATTCCAGCGGATCGACCCGCTTTCCGCACGGTGTTGCCGTCACCCACCGTGCCTTGCTGAGCAATCTGGCCGCGCACAGCCACGGCATGAACCTGGCCAAAGATGATCGCTGCGTTTCGTGGCTGCCCTGGTATCATGACATGGGCTTGGTCGGCTGCTTCCTGTCGCCCGTCGCCAACCAGCTGTCGGTAGATTATCTGAAGACAGAAGATTTCGCGCGGCGCCCGCTCGCCTGGCTTGATCTCGTCACCCGCAACCCCGGCACGACCGTCAGCTACTCGCCAACCTTTGGCTATGATATCTGCGCGCGCCGCATGTCGAGCCAGACCAAGGCATCGGGCCGGTTCGATCTGTCGCGCTGGCGCATTGCCGGCAATGGCGCAGACATGATCCGCCCCGATGTGATGCAAAACTTTGTTGATGCGTTCCAGGGTGCGGGCTTCAAGGCATCTGCTTTTCTGCCGAGCTATGGCCTTGCCGAAGCCACCCTGGCCGTTTCGATCATGCCGCCGGGCGAGGGCATCCGCGTCGAACTGGTTGAGGAAACGCAATTGTCGGGTGCTGCGGCAAAGCAGGATCGCCCCCAGCGTTACCGCGCGATCGTCAATTGCGGCAAACCCGTGCGCGACATGGCAATCGAGGTGCGTGAGGAAGATGGCACCCCCCTGCCCGATCGTGCCATCGGCAAGGTGTGGTGCAAGGGCCCGTCGATCATGGAAGGCTATTTCCGCGACCCCGAATCAACCACCGCCTGCATGGTGGATGGCTGGCTGGATACCGGCGACATGGGCTATATGTCAGACGGCTATATTTACATCGTCGGTCGCGCCAAGGACATGATCATCGTCAACGGCAAGAACCATTGGCCGCAGGACATTGAATGGGCAGTTGAGCAACTGCCCGGTTTCAAGGCGGGTGACATTGCCGCCTTTGCGATCACCACGCCGGGCGGGGAGGAAACCCCCGCTGTGCTCGTGCAATGCCGCAGTTCCGATGAGCATGAGCGGGTTCGCCTGCGCGAAGAAATTCGGGAAAAGGTCCGTTCTGTCACCGGCATGAACTGCGTGATTGAGCTGATCCCGCCCCGCACGCTGCCGCGCACCAGCTCTGGCAAGCTTAGCCGGGCAAAGGCGCGTAACCTGTACCTGGCCGGCGAGATCAAGCCCTACGCAATCGCCGCCTGACCCGGGGCGCGGGGGGGGCGCATCACCGCGAGTGCCCGCACCGAATTTCTGCGTCGTTCTAACGATCCGCTAACCAGTGCGGCGTAAAAGGGCGTTGTGTCCAGCGCCGCAGCCTCGCAATTCGCCCAACCGAAGATAGACGCCCGCGCCTTGCTCGGGCTGTATGATCCGGCGGATTCAACCGATTGGGGCCCGATCCGCGCGGCGCAGCTGAACGCCGGACGCCAGCTCGCCTTATTCATGCTTGCCGCCAATGTGATCGGTGCGGCGATGATGATGATGCTGGTGGCCGATATGGTCCCGGATTGGGCAAGGATCAGCTGGGGCGCCGCCGTTGCCACCGTCAGCGCCATCACCGCGTTCCGCCGACTGAGTGGCGCGTATCGCAATGCCCCAACCGCCCCGATTGAGGCGGTGCGCGATACTGTGCTGGAGGGGATTGCGCTGGGCGTCGTCTGGTCTGTACCCCCCATTGCGCTGGGCGCGCAAAGCGACATGCCAACCTCGCTGGGACTATGGATCATCCTGTCGGTGTTGATGACGGCATCGTCAGTCGCCATGGCCGCATTGCCGTTGGCGACGATGAGCTTTTTGGGCATCCTCGGCACCTCTGTTGGCGTCATGCTGTTCATCCTATCCGCCCCGTTGCTCGCGGTCGCCGCCTTGCTGTTCACCTTCCTGCTGATGCTCGGCTGTTTTGGCCGGGCGAAATCGCTGGTCATCATCCGCGCCAATGAAATCGCGCTTTCCGAACGCGATGAAACCGTCAGCCTGTTGCTGAACGATGATGAAGACCAAAGCGCCGACTGGCTGTGGGAAATTGACGCCGCCCGCCGCGTGGTGCGTGCATCGCCGCGTTTTGCCTATGCGGTCGGGCTTGATCCGGTGCGCATCAACAACCTGCCCTTTTTGCAGATCCTGGCGGGGCCCGACTGGGAAACCGGCAATTTCTCCCCCGCGTTTCGCGGCCTGGCCGACAAGCTGAAAAACCGTGAGGCGTTTCGCGATCTGCTGTTGCCCGTCCAATTTGGTGACGGCGACCGATTTTGGGAAATCACCGCAACGCCGCGCTTTGACGAAACCGGCGCATTCACCGGCTTTCGCGGTGTGGGATCAGACGTGACAGAGGCACGGCTTTCCGCCGAAAAGATTAGCCGCATGGCGCGCTATGACACGCTGACCGGGCTGCCCAACCGGCTGTTGATCAACGAAACCCTGGCGCGCGCCATGGCCGATGCCGAACAATGGAACTCGCGCTGCGCCTTTGTGATGATCGATCTGGATCGGTTCAAGGCAATCAACGACACGCTGGGCCATCCCGTGGGAGACCGGGTGTTGATGCACGTTGGTGATCGGCTGCGCAGCCTGATGGCCAATGGCGATGTGGTCGGGCGGCTGGGCGGCGACGAATTCGCGCTCGTCATCCGCGATGCCAGCGACAGCGGCCGGGTTGATCGCATCGCCCGGTCGATTATCGACGCCATCTCCCAACCCTATGAAATCGAACACAACACGCTGTATATCGGTGCCAGCCTGGGCATCGCCATTGGCCCGCGCGATGGGCGGACCGCGGAAACCCTGGTGCGATCAGCTGATCTGGCACTCTACCGGTCAAAAGATGCAGGCGGCGGCGTCCATCACGTTTATGAGCCGCAGCTTCACGCCGTGGCAGAGGAGCGGCGCGTGCTCGAAATGGCGCTGCGCAAGGCGCTCGCCAATGGCGAGATGCTGCTGAACTATCAGCCCGTGGTCAGCGCGCAGACCGGCACGCTGACCGGGTTCGAAGCGCTGCTGCGCTGGCACCACCCCGAACTCGGGAACATCTCGCCGGTAAAATTCATCCCGCTGGCAGAGGACACAAGGCTGATCGGCCCGATCGGCGAATGGGTGCTGCGCACCGCCTGCACAGAGGCTGCGCGATGGGAAAGCCCGGTGCGCGTGGCCGTAAATGTCTCGCCAGAACAGCTCAACAACCCCAGCTTTGTCACCGTCGTAGCCTCTGCGCTGACGAACAGCGGCCTGCCACCCGATCGGCTGGAGCTGGAAGTTACCGAAAGCGTGTTCATGCGCGAGGGCTCTGGCGCGACCAAGGTGCTCGAACGGATCCTCGATCTGGGCGTCAAGCTGTCGCTGGATGATTTCGGCACGGGCTATTCCTCGCTCGGCTACCTCACCCGCACGCGCTTTTCGTCGATCAAGATCGACCGAAGTTTCGTGCAGGGCGCATCCAAAAAAGTGCCCGAAGCCATCGCGATTATCCGCGCGGTGGTCGCCATGGCGCAGTCGCTGGGCATGGCCACAACGGCAGAAGGTGTCGAGACTGAGGAAGAGCACCGGATGGTGTATGAGCTTGGCTGCACCAAGGTGCAGGGCTATTATTTCGGTCGCCCGCTGCCGGTGGAGGAAGCCCGCGCCGTCGCCGCCCGTGCCCGCCCTGATGCGGCGGCAGCAGCCTGAATTCGGCCGACTGCGCGCAGCAACCGCCAACCCATCTTGCCTCACCCGCCCCTGCTCGCTAAAGCCCGGTCCAGTACAGGGGTGTAGCTCAGTTGGTTAGAGCGTCGGTCTCCAAAACCGAAGGCCCTCGGTTCGAGTCCGAGCTCCCCTGCCATTTCCCAATATCTTCCGTCTGATCGGTCGGCCTTGCGTTTTGACAGGTCGCTCGCTAGATGCTGTTTCCATTCCGAACATGGGGATGAGCGCGGCCGGTTCTACAAAGGACCGGGCGGCGGCTCTTTGCCCGGAAGCGGGCAATTGAACAGGTTCAATCGACGTGGCAAAAACGACTCCGATGGAATTCTTCCGGCAGGTGCAGACTGAGACCAAGAAGGTCGTCTGGCCCACACGGCGTGAAACGATCATGACCGGGGTGATGGTGATGATCATGACGCTGATGCTCGGCGTGTTCTTTTTCACCATTGATTCGATTTTCGCCGGGATCGTCAAACTGCTCCTGTCGTTGGCAAAATAAGCGTGGAAGCAAGGACGCACGAACGCATGGCACGCTGGTACATCATTCACGCCTATTCGGGTTTCGAGGGCAAGGTTCGCGATTCAATCATGGCGGAGGCGACCCGCATGGGCCTCGACCGGCTGGTAGAAGCTGTCGAAGTGCCAACCGAAACGGTGACGGAAGCGCGCCGGGGCAAGAAAATTCAGGTCGAGCGCAAATTTATGCCCGGCTATGTGCTGGCCAAGCTCGACATGAATGACGACGTCTATCACCTGGTGAAGAACACGCCGAAAGTAACCGGCTTCCTGGGATCAATGGGCAAGCCCCAGCCGATCAGCGAAACCGAAGCCGCCCGCATGCTTTCCACCAAGGAAGAGGCAGCGGCTGCCAATGTGAAGCAGCAGGTAAAGGTCGATTACGAAATCGGCGATGCGGTGAAGGTGCTCGACGGCCCGTTCGCCAGCTTCAACGGCACGGTCGAGGAACTCGATTTCGACAAGGCGAAGGTCAAGGTATCGGTATCGATCTTTGGCCGCGCAACGCCCGTGGAACTGGATTTCGAGCAAGTCGAGCGCAGCAAGTAAGGCCGAAAACGGCCGAACTTGCGACCGCACGCAAATAGCAGCGCTATTTGCGAGACGGCGCTCGACCGGGCTGCGGGTTGCGCAGCAATCCCGTCCGACGAAAAACGCGGGCTTTGCCCGTGTTCCTTTACCCATAGCATCCGCCCCCCTCACTCCTCTCGCTTCTTCATATCGCCAATCCGCCACCCGCCGAACAGCGACACGCCGGGGTGGTATGGGGGATTGCCTGATGCTGTGCTCCACCCTGTCACCTGCGCCAGATCGGGCAGCACAGGTGGAGGGGGTTCATGGGGGGATGGCGCCTCGGCTTGCGAGCGGCGAGTGGCTTCGGCGATGTCATAGTCTTCGCGCAGGCGCTGCAGCCTCGCCTCATACATCGCCCCCATCCGAAAAGACCGGGCTTCGCTCGATTCACCGCGCCGGCGCTTGATGTGCGGCGGTTCGGCCTGCAACCGGGCCTCTTTCTGGTGCAGATACAGCAACTGCAACGCCTGATTGGCGGTCATGGGCGGGATTGGTGGCGGTTCATTGTGGCGCCACGCGTCATCGGCATAGCTTGACGGGACAGAACTCTCCAGCAGCGCCGCCTCCAGCCGCGAATAGCCCATCTCCAGTGCCAGGTGCATCTCGCGCGCAAAGGCCGGGTTCTTGCGGCGGCGGCGATAAAAGGCGGCGACCGATGCCCCGGCGGCGGCGGCAGACAGGCGCACATTGGCGGTTGCACACAATGCCAAAAGAAACGCCTGTTCGCACTGCACCGTCAGCTTACCGGGTTGTGCGCTGCGCAATTGCAGCTTGCCATCGCGCCGCCGCACCACCGTCTGCTCTCCGCCGCGCGTGCGGTGCCCGCGATCATCATCGTCTGCCGGGGCCTCCCGCACCGCTGGCTTGGCCGCAACCGGCCCGGCACGCCCGCCCTTTGCCGCCAGATCAGCCTGCGCCATCGCCAACGCCGCATCCCAGCGTTGAGCAAAGCCAGGGTGCTGCGCGCGGCGATGCTGGATGGTGGCATATTTCACGCCGGTTTCGCGCGCCGCCAACCGCACATTGCCCGTGCGGCGCAGCGCCCGCAAAAAAGCGGCGTTTTCCAGCTGTTGAGCGCGCGAGAGTGGACGAGGCATAGCGCCTATTCACCTCGCGCTGGAAATCCAACATTGCAAGCGGCGAAGGGGGGGGCGGTTGCAGATATTCAAGCTCTCCGAGCATCGTCACGTCGAAGGTGATCAGCAGTTGCATCCTTCGATCAAGGAAACGCGAGACTTCCAACCGAACATCAAGTTCCTTGCTCCCCCGCAAAGGCGGGGGCCCAGACTGGGCTCCGGCCTTTGCGGGAGCACAACCAAGCTATCCGGGTTGAAGGGCAAAACGAGCCCACACCCCTACCCCGCCACCTCCACCACCCGGTCGAAATCGCTCGCATCATGCCGTTCCGCCAATTGCTTCGCCGGATCGCCGAACACCCGGTTCACGCGTGCGCCGCGTTGCACCGCCGCGCGCTCGCCAATCTGGTCGGTCCAGCGGGCGATGTTTTTATACGCGTCGATGCCCAGGAATTCGCGGGCGTTATATGCCACGCGGATGCCGGCCCCATACCAGGGGTAAATCGCCATATCGGCGATCGTGTATTCGCTGCCGATCATATATTCATGGGTCGCCAGATGCGTGTCGAGCACGTGGAGCTGGCGCTTTACCTCCATCGCATACCGGTCAATCGGGTACTGCATCTTGAACGGCGCATAGGCATAAAAATGGCCAAAGCCGCCGCCCAGAAACGGGGTTGATCCCATTTGCCACATCAGCCAGTTCAGCGTCGCGGCGCGCTTATGCGGATCAGTTGGCAGGAACGCGCCGAATTTTTCCGCCAGATAAATCATCATCGATCCGCTTTCGAACAGATGGATTACCGGATCGACCGAATGATCCACCATCGCGGGGATTTTTGAATTGGGGTTCACCGCCACAAAGCCGCTGCCGAACTGGTCGCCCTGACCGATGTTGATCAGCCAGGCGTCATATTCCGCGCCCGCGTGCCCTGCCGCCAGCAGCTCCTCCAGCATGATCGTTACTTTTACCCCGTTGGGGGTTCCCAGCGAATAAAGCTGGATGGGGTGCTTGCCGATTTGCAGCGGCTTTTCATGCGTCGCGCCTGATGTGGGGCGGTTGATGTTGGCGAACTGGCCGCCATTGCCCGGCTCCCATGTCCAGACGGCGGGGGGCACATAACCGGCGGGCTGGTTGGCGGGGGCTTCAGGGGTGTCGGTCATGGCGGGGACTCCATAAGGGGAATGGCAACACGAAACCGCAATATGGGGCCGCGCGCAAGCTTCTCCACCGGGGCGCGGGGTTGGACGGCGTAAAGCAAATCCATCGTTGCGGCCCGGCCCGGCTTGGGCTATGCGCCCGCACTTCCAATGCTTCGGTGATGGATTTCGCGCGGGAGGCTGGCGTTGGTCAGCCGCTTGTACCGCTAAACTTGAATGGGGCGCACCGCGCAATCGGTCGCCCTTTGAAAGAGTGAGACATGGCAAAAAAGATTACCGGCTATATCAAGCTGCAGGTCCCTGCAGGCAAGGCCAACCCATCCCCGCCAATCGGCCCAGCTTTGGGTCAGCGCGGCGTGAACATCATGGAATTCTGCAAGGCGTTCAACGCGTCGACCGGCGATCTGGAAACCGGCATGCCGATCCCCACGATCATCACCGTGTTTGCTGATCGCAGCTTTTCGTTCGAAACAAAGACACCGCCAGCCAGCTTCCTGATCAAAAAGGCTGCCGGGTTGAAGTCTGGCTCGAAGGAGCCGGGCAAAATTTCTGCGGGAACGATCGCGCGTTCAAAGCTGACCGAGATTGCGCAGACCAAGATGAAAGATTTGAACGCCAACGATATCGAAGCGGCAACCCGCATCATCGAAGGCAGCGCCCGGGCAATGGGCCTCGAAGTGGTGGAGGGCTGATATCATGGCAAAGCTGACCAAGAAGGCAAAGACCCTGGCCACCGCGGTTGACCGCGAAAAGCTGTACAACGTCAACGAAGCTATCGCGATGGCAAAGGCCAATGCGACCAGCAAGTTCGACGAAACCATCGAAATCGCGATGAACCTGGGCGTCGATCCCCGCCACGCCGACCAAATGGTCCGCGGCGTCGTAACGCTACCAGCCGGCACCGGCAAAACCGTCCGCGTTGGTGTGTTCGCCAAGGGTGCCAAGGCTGATGAAGCCCGCGAAGCGGGTGCAGATGTTGTTGGTGCCGAAGACCTGATGGAGCTGGTGCAGGGCGGCACGATTGATTTCGATCGCTGCATCGCCACGCCCGACATGATGGGCGTTGTCGGACGGCTCGGCAAGATTTTGGGGCCAAAGGGCATGATGCCCAACCCCAAGCTTGGCACCGTGACGATGAACGTCGGTGAAGCCGTGAAGGCAGCCAAGGGCGGCCAGATCGAATACCGCGTTGAAAAGGCCGGCATCATCCATGCAGGCCTGGGCAAGGCATCGTTCACCCAGGAAGACCTGCGCCGCAATTTCGACGCGCTGGTCGATGCGGTGGTGAAAGCCAAGCCATCGGGTGCCAAGGGCAAATATGTCCGCAAGATCGCTGTCAGCTCAACCATGGGCGCGGGCGTGAAAGTGGATACCGCCGATATCGGCGCGTAACCCTCCCATTCGGTGAAGAGTTCGTGAAAGGGCCGGGCGCAATCCCGGCCCTTTTGCTATGGGCCATGCCGCATTTGCCCCCTGTTCACGCGCCACATCATCGGGCAAAGCGCCGCACGAATGCCGGAATTGGTGCCTAGGGCGTCGGCCTGCTGCTCAGTTTGCTAGGAAGATTCAGCGTGGACCAGGGAAATCCATTGGCGACAGACGCCACCGTCGCCCCCAGCGTCATCCCTGACGCGATTGATGCCACCCTGCCCCCCAGTTCGGCGCTGGTGCCGCGCAAGCCGCTGATCATGCGGTTTGGCAAATGGATTCAGCCAAAGACGAACCGGTGGATCGTCGCTTCATCCAAAATCGGCAACCCGCCCATCGTCGATACCGCGATCTTCCCCTGGGTAAAGATGGTGGAGAGCAACTGGGCAATCATCCGTGATGAGGCGATGGCCGCGCTCAGCGATCTGGAAAAGGTGCCGCCGCTGGCGACGATATCGCCTGATCACCGCCGCATCGCGCCGGCCGGGCGCTGGCGGTCGCTGTTTCTGATCGGCTATCGTTACCGCGATCCGGCCAATTGCGCCAAATGCCCGCGCACCACCGAGATTGTCGAGCGCATTCCCGGCCTCAACTCCGCCTTCTTCTCCGTGCTGGTGCCCGGCACGCATATTCCGCCGCACACCGGCGTTACCAAGGCGTTCCTGACCTGCCATTTGGGCATCCAGGTGCCCAAAGACAGCGCCAATTGCCGCATGCGCGTGATTGATGAATGGGTGCAGTGGGAAGAAGGCAAGGCGCTGATCTTTGACGATGTCGTCAACCACGAAGTCCGCAACGATACCGATGAAACGCGGATCGTGCTGTTAATCCAGTTCAAGCGGCCCGTGGGGATCGTCGGCAAGATTGTCGGCGGGCTGTTTCTGGAAGGGGTGCGGCGTTCGCGCTTTGTGCAGGATGCCCGCCGCGGCATCGCCAACTGGACCGCAGAGCGCGCCGGGGCATAACCGGCGGTTCAGACGTGAACGATCGACACTTTGGTCCCGGGGTTAAGGTCGGCAATTTCCACCTTTGCCTTTAATTGCTTGGCGAGTGCCTCCACGATGCTGGTGCCAAGCCCCGGCTCGGGTGCCTCGCCGCCCTTGGGAATGCCCACCCCGTTGTCGCTGACGGAAAGTGCCCAGGCGTCGCCCATTGATTCATAACCAACGTTTATCACCCCGTGCCGGTGGCTGGGGAACGCGTGTTTCAGGGCGTTGATCACCAATTCGGTAACGATCAGGCCCAGGCTAACAGAGGTATCGGCGGTGGCCATGCTGGCATCGACCTTTACTGTGATCGAGATTTGATCATGATCCCGGATCATCGACGCGCCCAGGCTGGCGCATAAATCGGCCATGTAATTGGCCAGTTTCACGTCGCCCAGCGTCGTCACCGCCAACTGTTTTTGGACAGCGGCAACGGACATAACCCGCTGATGCGCATCGCGCAGGTGGACGCGCGTTTCCTCCGATTGCACCCGCCGCGCGCTGAGCAGAAGGACGCTGGCGACGATCTGCAAGCTGTTGGCGACGCGGTGCTGCAATTCCTGCAACAACACCGCCTTTTCCCGGATCAGATCGTCCTTCAGCTTCAGCACCAGCCGCGCATCGGTGACATCAAGGGTGGTGAGCATCAGCAACACCGGGTCGGCATCGCCATAATCCAGGCGACGCGCCGTCAGCACCAGCTTGCGTGGGCCGGAATCACCGAAGGACGCGTCCATTTCATAGGGGCCAATCTCCGTGCTGCCCGCCGCCGTTGCTTGCAACAGCGATGCCAGCTGGGGGGCCGCCCATTGGCCCGCGCCGATAGCACCAAGCGCCTGCCCGGCCAGATCCTGCGGACCAAGATCAAAACTATCGACAAACGAACGGCTGGCCGCCTGCACGACCAGATCGCCATTGAGCAACAATGTGGGCGCATCTGATGCCGCAATCAGCGCCAGCGCCAGGCCGGTTTGAACTTCTGGATGGATTGAGTGCGCACTTAACAAAATCAGCCCCCTTTCAAAGGGGGCCGGAGGCTCGCGAAGCGAAAGCCATCCCCGGCAGAATAATAGGCGAGACAGGAGGCGAGCGTCGTCAACCCGTTTAACGACACAGCACCATAACAGGTTCCTATGGTCAGGTGCTAAAAAACGACTCTGCCGGTATCGGGCAGCTATCGGGCCGTTAGGCGAGCCCCACCAGCTGCGCACTCAGCGCCCATAGCCGCTGCGAACGGCCAATATCGGTCGCCTTGCTTGACAGGCTTTGGGCAAAGGCGGCCCGCCCCGGTTGCTGGCGGTTGCCCCAGCTCCAATGCACGCCCGATTGCGTGAAGCCACCATCCGCCACCACCTGCGCCACGCGATCACCCGACAGCGGCTGCGAGACATATCCCTTGGTGATGTTCTTCTGGAACCACGGGAAAACCCTTTGAAACAGCGGCGGCGCATGCCGGAAAAGCGGCGTTTCAGCCACACAGCCGGGGTATAGCGTACTGAATATGATGCCGGTCTGTGCATGGTATCGCGCATGGAGTTCGCGGTTCATCATCATCGTGCACAATTTGCTGTCTTTATAGGCCTTGCCAGCCTTGAATTCCTTGCCGTTGATCATCGCAATCGGCGCCTTGAACCCGGCTTCGAACCCCTCCAGATCACCCAGATCAGCCGGGGCCGGAATGGGGATGCGCCCGCCAAATTCCTCAGAATTGGCGGTAACGGTGCCCAGCGTGACCAGCCGGGGCGCGGGCGCACGCTGCAGATCCTCCAGCATCAGGTTTGCCAGCAGGAAATGGCCGAGATAATTGGTCGCAACGCTCAACTCATAGCCTTCGGGCGAGCGTGCCGGTTGCTTCAGCAGCGGCAGATAGGTGGCGGCATTGCACACCAGCGCATCTAGCGGTCGCCCGCTTTCCCGAAACGCCGCCGCAAACGCCCGCACCGATGCCAGCGACGCCAGATCGAGCTGGGCGATCTCAAACCGATCCGCCCGCAGGCCCATGGCTGCAGCAGCGGCTGCCGCTTTTTCTGTATCGCGACACGCCATAATCACGTGCCAGCCCCGCTCAATCAGCGCAGCGGTGCTATACAGGCCCACCCCAGACGACGCACCGGTGATGATAGCCAGCGACGGCGGCGAATTGTTCATGCGGCCTTTTCCTCCAACCTCAGATTGCGTCATTCTTTGCGATGGCACGCGCCCGAGGGCAAGCCGGTCCCGGCGATGCTGGAGATGACCACCGGATTGACTTTCACCCCAATCCCGCTAAGCGCTCGCCATCACCCGGCCAGCATTCGTGCGAACTGGGTTGCCGTCCGAGACAGTAGGTGGCTGGAATTCTCCAGCCTTAATTTCCTGCCGAGACGGGGAATGGAATTTTTGAGCCGCTTGCGCCGCCTTTGGGCCCGCTTCGGTTTGCTGCCGCCTAGCGCGGTCAGTTTCCCATGCCCCATCGAATGGACACCCTGGACGCTGGGGATAGTCCCCTGCGTCCGGTTTGAACCGGGCAGGTCGTTTGCGCGGCCTGTTCAAAAACGTGGAGAATGGCATGGATCGTGCTGAAAAGTCCGAACTCGTTGCCGAGCTGAACCGCACTTTTGCCGAAGTTGGCGTGGTCGTTGTGACCCGCAATCTGGGCATGACCGTTGCACAGTCATCTGTGCTGCGGACGAAAATGCGCGAAGCCGGGGCGAGCTACAAGGTCTCGAAGAACAAGCTTGCCAAGATCGCGCTCGATGGCACCGACTATCTCTCGCTGGGTGACATGTTCACCGGGCCAGTTGGTCTTGCCACCTCGATTGATCCCGTCGCAGCCGCAAAAGTGGCCGTGGAATTCGCGAAGACGAACGACAAGTTCGAAATCGTGGGTGGGGCAATGGGCGCGACCGTCCTCGACGTAGATGGTGTGAAGGCACTCGCCACGATGCCCTCGCTGGATGAACTGCGTGCCAAGATCCTCGGTCTGCTTGTTGCCCCGGCAACCAAGCTGGCGACGATCACGCAGGCCCCGGCAGCGCAGCTTGCGCGCGTTCTTTCCGCCTATGCGGAGAAGGAAGCAGCCTGATTTTCGGGTTTTTTTGACTGAACAACGATGGGGCAACGGGCCAATGCCCGCCCCCGAACTGGAGAAAATATCATGGCAGACCTGAACGCGCTGGTAGACAGCCTGAGTGAACTGACCGTCCTCGAAGCCGCTGAGCTTTCGAAGATGCTGGAAGAAAAGTGGGGCGTTAGCGCTGCAGCAGCAGTTGCAGTTGCAGCGCCTGGCGGCGGCGGTGCAGCAGCACCTGCTGTTGAAGAGCAGACCGAATTTGACGTGATCCTCACCGGCGACGGTGGCAAGAAGATCAACGTCATCAAGGAAGTCCGCGCCCTTACCGGCCTGGGCCTTACCGAAGCCAAGACGCTGGTTGAATCGGCTCCAAAGGCCGTCAAGGAAGGCGTTTCGAAGGACGAGGCCGAGAAGGTCAAGGCTCAGCTGGAAGCAGCTGGCGCGACCGTCGAACTCAAGTAATCGGCTGGCGGTCAACGGGGGTTAACGCCCCTGTCGACCGGCACGTCGAAAAAGGGCCGCCCCTGCAAAGGGGCGGCCCTTTTTTTGTGCTGATTGACTACTGCCTAGAGTCTGATGACTTTAGAGCATCGCGCGTTAATTCTGCATCACTTCCGTCATTGCGACCCCGGCCTTGAGCCGGGGGAAGCAATCCAGCGTGCCGCGCGGGGTGCGGCTGGATTGCTTCGCTGCGCTCGCAATGACGATTCAGATTTTACGCAGGACGCTCTGAGTCGATCCGTTCGTTTCGAGCGAAGTCGAGAAACCTGCCGCCAGCGCTGCGCGGGGTGTCTCGACTTCGCTCGACACAAACGGTTTGGGTGGCGAATC
>JBBSCC010000031.1:0-19630 GCA_038250735.1 Sphingomonadales bacterium
ACGATCCACCAGCAATTGCGCACGTCATGCTTGTACGCCTCAATCAGGCATTCATAGATGTTGCCCTCATCCAGCTCGGCATCGCCCATCAGCGCGATCATCCGTCCGGTGTCCTCAACCGCCAGCTTGCCCTGCGCAACGAGGTAATCCTGCACCAGCGATGCAAAGGCGGTAACGGCAACGCCCAGCCCCACTGATCCGGTGGAAAAATCGACCGGAATCTGGTCCTTGGTGCGGCTGGGATAGCTTTGCATGCCGCCAAAACTGCGAAACGCCTCCAGCTGTTCGAGCGTCTGCGTGCCGAGCAAATAATGGATCGCATGCAGAATGGGCGCGGCATGCGGCTTCACAGCCACCCGGTCATTGGTGCCAAGTGCTGCAAAATACAGCGCGGTCATTATCGTGGAGATTGACGCACAACTTGCCTGGTGCCCGCCAACCTTTAGCCCATCCCGGCTGTCGCGCAGGTGATTGGCGTTGTGGATCGTCCAAGACGACAGCCACCGCAGCCGCGCATCAATGGTGTCCAGCGTGGCGACCAGGTCGCGGGGCTGAACGATCGGGGCGGCGCGCGTGGTCATCATGATCTGCTTCGTGCTGTGCCACGCGGGGTGCGCAGCTTGTCGTGCCAGTTTGGTTTTCAGGATTTGGCCGCGAATGCAAGTTTTTGGGCACGCGCGCACCAGCAAAGCGTGGCACGCCAGCGCGGGACAGGCGTTACAAAAATCGCTGCCGACAAGCGCCTTCAAATGCGCTAGACCATGGTTGAACGGGCAATAAGCCACCGATCGCATGACGGGGATGGATCGCTACAGTTTCTCTTGGGGGACAAGATGAAGAGCGCGAATTTTGGGCAATCGGGCAAGCTGATCGCAGCGGCATTGCTGGCAAGCGCTGCGATGCCCGCAGTGGCGCAGGACGCCCCGATCGCCAGCGATCTGGATGCCATTATCGATACTGCCAATGATCCGGCGGCAGCACTTCGGCTGGCGCGCGAACAGGCTGATACCGGCGATCTGATTGGTGCAGCGGCCACGCTGGAACGCGCGTTGATTACCCGGCCTGATTCGTCCGCCGCGCCCGTACGGCTTTTTTACGTGACCACATTGTGCCGGCTCGACGATGTCGGGCGCGCGCGGATTGAACTCGACAAGGTCGATGGTCGGCGGATCAGCGACGGAGATTGGGCCGGCGTCGTCCAGGCGTGCGGCGCAATCGAGCGGCCAGCCGCCAGAAGTGCCGCGACCAGCGGCATATTCGGCCAGCTCGCGCTGGGCCTGGCCTACGATACCGACGCGCTGGGCGCGCTGGCGGTCAATTTCGATTTTCCCGGCATCACCGGAGTCTCCGACGATGATTTTGCGTTCATCGGCAGCGCGCGGATCGCGGGGCGGACGCCGATTGGCCAAGGCTATGGCTATGCCGGGTTGGCGGGTGAGACCAAAAATAACTTTGGCAGTTCCGGCCTTGATTACCAGATCGGCACCGTCCGCGTCGGTTACGGCCAGCAGGGCGAACGGATCGGCTTTGCGCTGGGCGCCGTTGCCACCCATGCCCGGCTGCAGGGCGACCCCTTTGTCAGTGAATATGGCGGCCAGGCCGAATTGGGGCTGTCGACCGGGCGCACCGGGCGGATCACGCTGCGCGGCGAAGCGGTGCACCAGGCCTATAACGGATCCTTCGCGTTTTTTTCCCGCGACGGCGAACGGTATGATCTGGCGCTTGATTACCGCGCGGTGGATCGTCGGCGGGGGCAATGGGTGATTGGTGCGGCCTTTGAAGAAAAAACCGCTCAAGCCGTGCCGCTGGGCTATCGCGGCGTGCGCGCCTATAGCGGGTTTCGCCAGCCGATCGGCTGGGCGGGCAGCTATGGCCTGATATCGACCACAATTCGGTTCATCGATTTCCGCGACGCGATGTTTTTCAATGATCGGCAGGAAACACGCTATTTCACCCGCGCCGCACTGGGCACGCCCTTTTTCGGCACTGGCTTTGACCTCGAAGGCGGGGTTAGCCACACCCGGCGCGAGTATAACCAATCTAGCTTCCTGCGTGACTATGACAGCTTTGGTTTCGACCTTCAGCTGGTGTGGAACTTTGGCAAATGAGGAGTGATCCCATGATCCGCCGCCTGATCGCCATCACCGCCGGGCTGATGGCGGCAACCGCCTGCCCCCATGCCAGCGCGCAAACGGTGGGCGTCAACGCCGCTGTGCTGAACGATGTAACGATGACGACCCAGGCCAACCCCCGGCGGCACCGCGCGGTGGTGAAGGAACGCGTGTCGCTGGGCAATGCCATCAACACGGGCAGATCAAGCCGGTTGCAGGTGCTGCTGCTTGATCGCACGATATTCTCGCTGGGCAGCAATTCGCAGATCACCGTCGACCGGTTCATTTATGATCCCAGCCGCCAGGCCAGCGCCGTGGGTATGTCGGTTGCGCGCGGCACCTTCCGCTTCATGTCGAGCAAGGCGCTGCATGCCAATCCCGGACAGTCGTCGCTCAGCACGCCGGTGGCGACCATCGGCGTGCGCGGCACTATCGTAGAAGGCGCAGTGGGCGCAGATGCGGTACGGATCGCCGCGCGTGAGGCAGGGTTGGGCAACTATACAGCTGATCCGGCAACGGCATCGTTGATCCTGCTGCGCGGCCCCGGCCCGGCAGCAAAGGATGGCCAGACCCCCGGCGCAATCGATGTGAGCGCAGGCGGCGTCACCGTGCCGGTTGAACGGCCCGGTTATGCCGTGTTCGTCCCTGGCCCCAATCAGCCGCCAATCGGTCCGTTTTTGTTGTCGGACAAAGGATCGACGATGCTCAGCGTATTGCTGGGCACCGGCAGCCGCCGCGGATTGATTGATGAGAATGATCTGCTGCGCCGCAACCCGGTGAACGACCAGTATTTTGAACAGGGGCGAAATGCGGCAACCGGGCAATAATTGCCCTCGGTAGGCCGGTCACCAAACCAAAGATTATTTCTCAGTCGGTTGGAAAATGGCATCCCAGTCGTCGCCGGGCGGGTGGAGTTCGAGCCGCGTGATCCGATCAGCATACACCGCATGCAACGCGGTCAGGCCGAATTGCGCCGCATAGGGCGCGGCGCTGGCGATCAGCGCGCGTGCCCCGGTCCAGTTTTGGGCGGCATAGGCGATCAACATGTCGCGGTGCATGTCCTCCAGCCGCCGGAACCCACTGGCGATCGCCATATCCTCGCTGCCTGCAAGTACATAGATCTGTTCGGGTGCCTCGCGGCCCACCACACGCACCCGGTCAAGCGGCAAAGTGGCAAAATCGGGCAGGTGCGCCGCCAACGCCGATCCAATCACGATCGGGACGCCGTAATATTTGGTCAGCCCCTCCAGCCGGGAAGCCAAATTCACCGTGTCGCCAATCAGCGAATAGGACAGCCGCTGCGCCGACCCCATATTGCCCACACAACACGGCCCGGCGTTCAACCCGATGCCGATGCGCACCTGCCCGGGCCAGGGTGTTGCGGTTTGTTCGGCCATGACGCCGTTCATCTGTTCAAGCCGCGCCACCATTTCCAGCGCGCCACGCGCGGCGTTGGCATGCTGATCAGGATCATCGAGCGGGGCGTTCCAGAATGCCAGAATGGCATCGCCGATGAACTTGTCGATTGTCGCTTTGCGCCCGAGCAAAATGTCACACATCGGCGTCAAGAACGCGATCAGGAACTGGATGATCTGCTGTGGCCCCATCGTCTCCGAAATCGCTGAAAAGCGGCGTATATCGCAGAACAGCACGGTCATTTCGCGCACCTCGCCGCCCAGTTCGAGCTGGCCCGGATCATCGACAATCCGCCTGACAAGCGCAGGCGACAGATACCGATCAAACGCCCGGTGGATATAGGCGCGCTGCCGTTCTTCCCGGTAATAGGTCACCGCCGTACCGACGATATACACCAGCAGCAGGCCGATCACCGGATAGGTCGGATCAAGCAGATACTGATAGCGCAGGAATGCCCCCCAACTGCCCAGCATCATGCCGCCCACAGCCGCCACGCCCAGCACCGCGCCGCGCATTGCCCCCAACCGGGGCAGCAACAGCGCCAAAATCAACCCCAGCACCAGCAACAGGCTGCGTTCCAGCCCCAATGCCCAATCGGGGCGCACCAGATAGCGGCCAAGGATCATCTGCTCTACGGCCTGGGCATGCACCATCACCCCCGTTTCACGGTCCCGCAGCGGCGTTGATACCAGATCGCGCAACCCCGCCGCGCCCGAACCAATGAACACGACCCGACCGCCAAACGCCGCCTGCATCTCCGCTGGGCTGAGTGCCCCGGTCAGCACCTTCCACGCCGGAATTGTTCGCGCCGGATGCGGTGGGGTAAGATACAGCCACAGCTCGCCTGCAGGCGTGGTCGGCACCTCAAACGCGCCCACCTTCAGCGAGACGACCTGCGCTGCGCCGCCGCCCCATTCGCCGCTTGCGCTGGATGATTTGACGATGACAGAGCCTGCTTCCTGCGCGGTGCGCAGCGCATCGAGCGATAGCGAGGGCAGCAACTGGCCCTTTTGCGCGGCAATCAATGGCACTTTGCGGATAATGCCGTCGCGGTCGCCGTTCAGACTGACAAAGCCCGCCCCGCCAGCCGCTGCGCGAAATGCCGGCAGCGGTTCAATCGCGCTGGAAAACGCCTGCACCGCATCAACGGGGGACGCCCCAGCCATGGCCAGCCCGGCCTTGGGCTCCACTGCCGCGCTTTGCCCATCGCGCACCAGAAAATAGCCCAGTGTGACGGGGGATTGCGCGATGGCGGCGGCGAGCGTCGCATCATTATCAGGCAATGCACGCAAGGCGGACAGCGCGGGCGAGTTGGCGTTTGTCCGCTGCAACCGCGCCGCAATTCGCGCAGGGGAAGTACGATCCGGTTCGGAAAAAACGACATCATAAGCGATTGAGGCCGCACCAGCATCGCTGAGCCGGCGTGTCAGATCGGCAATGTCGGTGCGCGGCCATGGCCACTGGCCAAGCTGGCGGATCGATTCATCATCGATATCGACAATACGCACAGGTGCTTCTTCATACCGGCGCGGGGCAGCGCGTTGATAGCCGTCGAACAGCAACAACCCCAGCCGTTCAAGCTGCGGCACCCCCACCAATTGCAACAGCGCGGCGATCAGCAATGCCGCAAGCGATGGCAACAATGCGCCACCCTTGCCCTTCTTCACTCGCCGCCCCGCCGTATCGGCCATGGATTATGCCCCTATCGTCGCTGTACCAGCCATAGCAGCAATCGGGTGCCGGTGCGCCCTGCTATCATGCCGGTGCGCCGTCCCATCTATCGACACCCGGCGCGCTTATCGCCCGGGGTGATATGCCCGCTCGATCTGGCCCTTCAAGTCGGCGCGATTGAACAGCACCGGCTTGGTTTTCATCTGAACGAACAGCGGGGCCTGATCGGCATAATGCGGTGAACTTTCATCAAGCGTGGCCGAGCCGAACTGGTGGATGCTGCGCGACGACAGCTTGCCGGCCTTGTCCCAGGTCACGAACATGATGAAGGTATCGCCGCCATTCGCGGTCAGCGTGCCGTCATCTTCCTGCTTTGCTCCGTAAACGGCGCGGTACACATCGGGCCCGCCCGCGATGGGCAGGTTCAGCTTGCCGCGTCGCAGGCGATTGACCTGGCCCCATTCGGGATCAAGCCGTCCGAAGTGCTTCTTTAGGTGCGCAATGGCGGCATCAAGCGCGGGGCGAAGCGGCGGAACGGGTTCACGCTTTTCTAGCGCACGACCAATGGGCTCACCCATCAGCACCGCCAGTGCCGTGCCACGATTGGCGGTATCGGTGCGCCGATCCCAGTTTTTCAAAATCGCCTGCGCAGCGGCAAGGTCTGCATTGCCCTTTGGATCAAAAGCCAGCGCCTGCTTGATCAGCCCTGCGAGCACGCTTTGTTCACTATAGCCCAGGTCATATTTATACGCGTTGAACTCGTCGGGGGTGATCGACGTATCCAGCGCATAGGTTTCCAGCACGCGGTGCGCGCGGTTGGTCATGTTGGTTTGCAGGCCCAGATTGTGGGCCAGGCTTCCAGGCTTGATGTTATCCGCCGGGTCGCTCGCGATCAGCGGATTATTGTTTGAATTGAACACATAGCCCGATTTTGGATTCCACAATTGCGGCAGCTGCGCAAACGGCACGCGCTGTGACCACAACAGATCGGCGCGGTCCCCCGGCAGCGTGCCCTTCCAGTCGAACCCATCCTTGCGCACCGGGAATTGGCCGTTCGACAGATAGCCGATATTGCCCTTTTCATCCCCATAAATGAAATTGATGCTCGGCAGCGCCTGCATCGCCATGGCCGCGCGCCATTCGTCCAGCGACCGCGCCTTGTTCATCGCCATATACTGGTTGGGCTGGCGCACTTCATGCTCACCTGCATAGCTGAGCGCAAAAGTGCCGTGATCGGTTTCGAACACCGGGCCGTGGACGGACCACAGCACATCGCGGTTCACCGTCCACAGGATTGGCCCAAAAATCTTGACGCGAAAGCTGGCGACCGATTTTTCAAACGCGCGCCATTTGCCGTCGAAAAAATACTGGCCGGGCTTGGCCGGATCGGTTTTCAGGCGGTACACATCCGACAGATCGGGGTTGTTGACCGTGCTCGCCCAGCCAAGATGCGCGTTATGGCCGTGCAGCATGAACGGCGATCCGGGGAAGAATCCACCCGCGACATGCCAGCCCTCGCCACTGTCGAGCACCGCTTCGTACCAGGCAACCGGGCCTTCATAGGGTTGGTGCGAATTGACGAGCAGCCGCGTTGCGCCGTCGGATGATCGCGCAGGGGCGATTGCGATGCCGTTCGATCCCTTTGGCGGCCCGGGATCACGCGGCGGCGTTTTGTCAGTGATGCCCTTCAACACCTTGTCGAGCCCATAGAAAAACGGCCCCCGAAAAATCGTGCCGGCAGACACATCACGCCCTGATATCGGGATCACCCCGGCAGGCACCAAGCCGGGATGCTGCGCAGCATATAGGTTCACCCCGTCAGCATAGGCCTGCATGATGGCCCGGTTTTGCGGTGTGATTTGCGTTTCATATCCCGCCGCCACTTTTTCCCAAACGCGGAACAGCCGGACAAGGTAGTCGCCAACCGCAGCATCCTTGCCCTTGGTTTCAGCGGCCCGGCCCCGCGTCGTCAGCACCGCATCAACGATGGTCGCAAAATCATCCTCGCTATGGGCATAGCCGATACCGAATGCGACATCGGCGTCGCGCTTGCCGGAGACATGCGGCACGCCAAACCGGTCACGCTCGATCAGTGGATCATAGGATTTCGCTTTGGCAACCAGCGGTGCCGGATCAAAATCGCGCGCCAGCGGCGCAAACCGCACCCCCGCGGCAAATGCCGCAACGCCTGCCAGGATCACGACCAGCAAGCCCCAATAGATCTTCTTCACGCCGTCGCTCCCCCGATTTGGCGACCGGTGTAGCAACACTGGATCAAAATCCAACGCCCTACAATCGCGCGGGTGCTGGCATCACTTTGGGCTGACGGCAGCCGCCCGCACGGCGCGCGCCGCGCGCACCAGCCGAAACCCGACATGGTTTGCGCCCAGCCCGCGTTCCTGAAACTGGCGGGCAGATGGACGATAGCGGGCGCAGTAATTGGCGGCGCACAGATAGGATCCGCCCTTGATAACATGGCTGTTCGCGTCAGCCCCGGCTTCGTCGCTGGTCCATTCCCACACATTGCCAATCATATCGTACAGCCCGAAGGCATTGGGCGGGAAACACCCCACCGGCGCGCGCGACTGGAACCCGTCCAGCGCCAGGTCACGGCGCGGGAATACGCCCTGATAGTAATTGGCCTGCGGCACGCCGCCTGCATCGATCGGCTCCGGCACCGCCGCCTGCCCGGCGCGCGCCGCATATTCCCACTGCGCTTCGCTGGGCAGCGATTTTCCCACCCATCGGGCATAGGCCTGTGCGTCTTCATAGGCGATCTGCACCACGGGATCACGGCCATGCCCGCTGAGTGTCTCTGCTGGTCCCGATGGATGTCGCCACTGCGCGCCCACCACCCAGCGCCACCAGCGTTCATCCTGCGCATCGGGCACGGTGAATACCGCTGATCCGGGCTGGCGCATTTCGAGCGGCGCGCCGGGCAACGACGGCGGGGTGCGTTCGGCCATGGTTCGATACCCCGTCGCCGCAACGAACCGAGCAAAATCATCGTTCGTCACTTCGTGGACATCGATGGCAAAGGCCGCCACTTGAACGCGGCGCGGCGGGCCTTCTTCGGGATAGCGCGGATCAGCGCCCATCATGAATTCGCCGCCGGGCAGGTTGACCATGGCCGAGCCGGGAATCGGGGTGCAGCTTTTCGTGATTGCCCGGTCAGGCTGCGCACCACACGCGGTTAACCCCATCACCCCAAAGGCCAGCAGCGCCCGCAACAGCACCAATCTGGTGAGATATGCGCCCTTGGGCGCATGCTTGGGCGCATGCGGCGGCGCTGTTGGGGTCGCGCTTTGCCGAAACGCATTGTAACAATCGCGCCAGATGACACGAACCCAGATAACACGAACCCAGATAACACGAACAGGGAAACATGTCCGCTGCTGCATCCTCGCTAACCCCGGCATTTGGTAGATCGCCCGCCCCAAACCCGCAATTTTGCCCCCGTCGCTATCCCAGCCCCACATCTAAATCAGGGCTGATCTCGTTCTTACGCGCATGACATTGCAAAGGAAGCCGTAATGACCCTTTTTCGTTCCATGATGATTGCCCTGACCGGCGTTGCGATCGTTACCGCGTCCGCCGCGCAGGCCGTGCCCAAGGCGCAGGTGATTGCCCGCTGGCAAAAAAGCGGCACCGGGATGGCGGTTGATTATGCCGGGTGGAACGGCTTTTTGAAGCGTTATGGCGGGCGCACCACGGGCGGCCGGACGGTGTTTGCCTATGCCAAGGTGTCGGCGGCTGACAAGGCAGCGCTATCTGCGCTGATCGACCGGATGGAAGCGGTGGATGTCGATCGCCTGTCGCGGCCGCAGCAATATGCCTATTGGGTCAACCTGTATAATGCCGCGACGATTGAGGTGGTGCTGGGTGCCTATCCCGTCACGTCGATTTTGAACATCAAGGACGGGCTGTTCCCCACCGGGCCATGGGACCGCAAGGTCGTGACGGTGAAAGGCATGAAGCTGAGCCTGAACAACATCGAACACGGCATTTTACGCCCCATCTTCAAGGATCCGCGCACCCATTTCGCGGTCAACTGCGCATCGGTGGGCTGCCCGAACCTGGCACTGACAGCATATGAGGCGGGTAATCTTGACGCCCAGCTTGATGTGGCGGCGCGCGCCTATGTCAATTCGCCGCGCGGGTTCCAGGCCAAGGGCAAGGCGCTGGTCGCATCACGAATTTTTGATTGGTATGGCAGCGACTTTGGTGGCCCCGCCGGCGTGCTGGCCTTTGCACGCCGCTATGCCGATGCCGATGCCGCCAAACTACTGGCCGGGCGCACGACCATCGACAGTTATGATTATGATTGGTCGATCAACGAAAACCGGTAAGACCCGTGTTCAAGGAATGAAACGATGCTGAAACGATTTGGCCCCTTGGTGGTGCTGGTGCTGCTGGCGATTGCGTTTTTCGCGGCTGGCGGACAGCGCTATGTCACGCTGGATGCGCTGCGTGATAACCGGCAGGCGCTGGTCGATTTCGTGGCGGCAAGTCCGGTGATCTCTGCATTGGCGCTGGTCGCGATTTATGCCGCGCTGGTGGCGATATCCTTCCCCGGTGCCAGCCTGTTGACGATTGCCGCGGGGTTACTGTTCGGCACCGTGGTTGGGGGCAGCCTGGTCGTGGTGGGCGCGACAATGGGCGCGACGATTGTGTTCCTGATCGCGCGCAACGCATCGGGTGACGATTTGCGCAACCGCATCGGCAGTTGGGGCGAGAAACTGGCCGATGGGTTTCAGAAAAACGCGTTCAGCTATTTGATGCTGCTGCGCCTGTTGCCCGTCGCGCCGTTCTGGCTGGTCAACATCGTGCCCGCGCTGTTTGGCGTGAAGCTGCGTGATTATGTGCTGGCAACCGGCATCGGCATCATCCCGGGCACCTTTGTCTATGCCTCAATCGGGGCAGGCGCCGGATCGATTTTGGCGGCGGGCGGCGATTTGAACCTGCGCGGTGCGCTGCTGAAACCAGAGGTGATTGGGCCGATCATTGGCTTGGCCGCGCTGTCGCTGATCCCGATCCTGTACAATCGATTCAAGAAGGAACCGGTCGCGTGATCGAGAAATTTGATCTGTGCA
Source organism: Sphingomonadales bacterium (assembly GCA_038250735.1). Classification (GTDB taxonomy): domain Bacteria; phylum Pseudomonadota; class Alphaproteobacteria; order Sphingomonadales; family Sphingomonadaceae; genus Sphingomonas. The sequence goes on from JBBSCC010000031.1 coordinate 10,292, forward strand.
TCATCGGTGCTGGCTCAGGCGGGTTATCCGTTGCTGCAGGTGCCGCGCAGCTTGGGTTGAAAGTCGCGCTGCTTGAACCGCACGCGATGGGCGGCGATTGCCTGAACAGCGGGTGCGTGCCGTCAAAAGCGTTGCTCGCGGCGGGCAAGGCAGCACATGCGGGCGAAAATGCGGCGCAGTTCGGCGTTCACTATGCCGCACCGCAGATCGATTTTGGCGCGGTGAAGGATCATGTTGCAGGTGTTATCGCCGCGATTGAGCCTAATGACAGCCAGGAACGGTTTGAGCAGCTTGGCTGCACCGTGATCCGTGCGGCAGGCCGGTTCATCGATCGCCGCACCGTGGACGCAGGCGGGCGCAAAATCCGCGCGCGCCGCTTTGTCATCGCCACCGGCAGCCGGGCGGGCGTGCCGCCCATCCCCGGCCTGTCCGATGTACCGTTTATGACCAACGAGACGATTTTCGGGCTGCGGGATCGGCCCGATCATCTGATCATCATCGGCGGCGGCGCGATTGGCTGTGAAATGGCGCAGGCGCACCGGCGGCTTGGCTGTGCGGTGTCGATTGTCGATGTCGGACCCATCCTGCCGCGCGACGATGCCGATCTGGTGGCAATCGTGCGCGCCGCGCTGGTAGGCGAAGGCATTGCGCTGCACGAGCGCGCAACGATTGACCGGATCGACCAGGCCGACGGGCAGGTGCGCCTGATGCTGGGCGACGGGCAGGTGATCGCCGGATCGCATCTGCTGGTCGCGGCGGGGCGCAAGCCCACGGTTGACGGGCTGGGACTGGAAGCCGCAGGGGTGGAGTATTCGCCCAAGGGCATTGTGGTCGATCCGCGTCGCCGCACCAGCAACAAGCGCATTTTTGCCATCGGCGATTGCCGCGTTGGGCCGCAATTTACCCACACGGCCGGTTATGAAGCCGGCATCGTCATCCAGAACGCGCTGTTCCACGTTCCTGCCAAGGTGAATTACGCTGCTCTCCCCTGGGTAACCTTTACCGATCCTGAGCTCGCGCAAGTGGGGCTGACCGAGGCGGCAGCGCGCGCCGAGCATGGCGACGCCGTGCGCGTGCTCCATTGGAGCTTTGCCGAGAATGACCGTGCCCAGGCCGACAAGCGGACCGAGGGGATGGCCAAGGTGGTGCTGGTCAAGGGCAAGGTTGCAGGCGCATCGATTGTCGGGCCGAATGCGGGCGAACTGATCCAGACATGGACGCTGGCGATCACCGCAAAGCTTGGCCTGCGCCAGCTAACCGGGATAATCGCCCCCTATCCGACCTATGCGGAAATCAATAAGCGGCTCGCCAGTTCTGCGTTCACGGCAAGCCTGTTCAGTGACCGAACGCGTAAAATTGTCCGCCTGCTGCAGTGGTTTGGGTAACTGCAGCTACGGGGCTATCGTAAATTGATGAGTAAATGGGGGTTTTGATGACGGGTTTTCGGGGAATTTTGGGCGCTTCGGCAGCAATTGCAGCGGTAATGGTGGTAAGCAGCCCTGCCCATGCGCAGCAGGCCGGGTTGAAAGTGACGGTGGTTGACGAGGCCAGCGGCGCGCCCGCCGCGGACGTTGATGTCATCGTGTCCAACCCGTCAATCGGCTATGATCGCACCCTGAAAACCGATGGCCAGGGCCAGATTATCCTCAACGGCCTGTCGACTGCCGGTGACTATTCGGTTCGGCTGGCAGATGGCGATGCGACGGCGGGATCAACGCCGCTGGCGCTCCGCTCAAACTTCACCCAGTCGGTAACGTTGCGGCGCGGCGAAACCCAGGCCGCAATCACCGTGGTTGGTGCACGCGCCACTGCCGGGATCAACACCGTGAACGCTGAAGTTTCCGGCACGCTTTCAACCAAGGAACTCAGCGACCTGCCAATTGAAGGCCGCGACGTTGTTTCCGCATTGATCCGGCTGCCCAACGTTGTGCCGTCAACCGGCTTTTTCCCCGAAGCCCCCACGGTATCCATCAACGGCGCGAACGGGCTGTTTACCAATTATCTGATCGACGGCCTGGACAATAATGAGAATTTTCTGGGCGGGCAGAAATTCCCCACCCCGCTCAGCGCCGCTGCCAGCGTCACCGTGCTGTCGAACAATTATTCGGCTGAATTCGGGCGCACCACCAACGGCATTGTCAACGTCACGTCAAAAGGCGGCGGCAATGATCTGAAGGGCGAAAGCTATGTGCTGTACCGCCCCGGCCGCCCCGTCGATTCGGCCTCCCCCTTTCCGCGCCGTGACCTGACCGGCAATCCGGTGGGCGACAGTTTTAGCCGCATCCAGGCGGGTGGCGCGATCAGCGGCCCGATCGCCAAGGACCGGACGTTTTTCTACGCCGCACTGGAATATACCCGCGACATCAATGATAATCTGGTGGATTCGCCGCAATTGGGCATCCTGGGCAATGTGCGCGGGCGCAATAACTTCTATCTCGGCTCGCTGCGGATTGATCACAAGCTGACCGAAGATTGGTCACTCAATTTCCGTTTCAACTATGGCGATGTATCGGTCGAACGTCCGGGCGGCAGCCTGGGCGGCGGCAACGTGACCTTCCCGTCGGCGGGATCGTTTGAGGAACGCAAGTCAGCGCTCGCGGCGTTGACCGCTGTCTATAACGGTGACCGGCTGACCTATCAGGGCAGCTTCCAATATAGCCGGTTCGACTGGGATTATGCCCGCGATCGCGCCGGTGGCCCGCAGGTCGCAGCGCTTGGCCCCAATGGCCTGGCGGTCGCCGTTGTGGGCGATTCAGGCTTTGTATTCGACGAAAAAGAAAACACCTATCAGACGCAGCACAAGTTCACGCTCGACCTGGGCGATCACCGGCTGAAAATTGGCGGCGAACTGCTCCATAGCGATTTCTCGCTGGCAGGCGGCGGCAACCCCAATGGCAACTTCACCGTCCAGCTGACCCAAGCGCAGCTTAACACGCTGCGCCCGCGCGGGCTGGCATTGGGCGCGCAGGATATTTTGGCGCTGAACCCGGTTGTCACCAGTTACGGGGTTGAAATTCGCCCGGCGACCTTTGGCGTCGGCCAAACCCAGGTGAATGGCTATGTCGAGGATGAATGGCAGATTCGCCCGAACCTGACGGCAACATTTGGCCTGCGTTATGACTATGACTCGCTGTCCGCACAGGGCGGCGCTGGCGGTGATTTCAACAACATCGCGCCGCGCTTTGCGGTGAATTACCAGCCTGACGCCAAATCCGCGATCCGGTTTGGCGTGGGGCTGTATTACGATAAAATCCCCTATGCCATTATCTCTGACGCGCTCCAGCGCAGCACCACCAGCCCGGCGTTTATCGGCCAGCTCAACGCATTGGTCGCCGCTGGCCGCCTGCCCGCAGGTTTTAATGTCGCAGCGGCCACCTTTGACGGCAATCTGACGGTCAACCCCGCCTGCGCGACGGTCGCCGCCTGCCCGCCCGCTGCAAGCGTCGCGGCTTTGCGCAACTCCACATCAAGCGACGAAATCCGCATCCGCAACCCCAATGGCTATGACAATCCTTATAGCTTGCAGTTGACGGTCGGGTATCAGCGCGAAGTGGCGACCAACATTACCGCCAAAGTCGATCTGATTTATAACCGGTCGTATAATCTGGTGCGGCTGCGCGATCTGAATGCGGCAACACCGTTCACCCCCAATGCGGCGGCGCTAACGGCGTCGAACATCGCGCTGCTGCGCGGTGCGCCCACCAATGCGGCGCGGCTGGCGCTGGCGCAAAGCCTGGGGCTGGTGCGCAGCCAGGCAGCCGCAGATGCCACTCGTCCGGTCGCCCCCGTCGCTGGCGGTGCACGCCAGATCACCACATCGGAAACCGGCGGCACATCCGAATATCAGGCACTGAACGTGCAGCTGATCAAGGAAAAGGGCAGCGACTGGTTTGCGGGCCGGTTGAGCTACACGCTCGCACGGCTGCGCAACGACACAGATGATATCAACTTCCGCGCATCGAACGGCAATGATTTCGCCAATGAATACGGCCCGTCAGTAAATGATCGCCGCCACGTGCTGTCCGCCACCGCCTATCTCTTTCCGTTTGAAGGCTTCACCTTCACTGCAACGGGGCTGTTCCAATCGGGCCAGCCGGTCAATCTGGTGCCTGATGCCAGCCTGTTCGGCACGCAGGATTTGAACGGCAGCGGCTTTTCATTCGGGCAGCAATATGTCGGCAATGCCAATCGCTATCCCGGCGAAACACGCAATTCCGAGCGGCTCGGCTGGTCGCGCACCGTTGATCTGGGCTTTCGTTATCAGGTGCCGATCCTGAACCGCGGGCTGACCATTTCGGCGGATATCTTCAACGTGTTCAACGCCAACAACCTGTCGGGCTTTGCCAATGCGGCAAGCACGTCGAACCAGGTGCAGTTTGGCGGCGGCGTGCCGTTTGTTCAGCGCAATGCCGGCCCACCGCGCCAGTTCCAGTTCGGGGCAAGCTGGGCGTTTTGATGGAAGCTGGCCTGCTGCCCAACGCCCGCAGCCTAGTTGGCCTGTTGGTGATCATTATCGTCTGCGCGGCGCTCAGCGAGCGGCGCGGGGCGCTGCCCGGCTGGCGCTGGATTGCAGGCGCAATTGGCCTGCAATTCGCGCTGGCGGTGGTGCTGATCAAGGCCCCCCCGGTCTGGGCGGCACTGAGTGTCGCCAATGACGGGCTTAGCGTATTGCAAGCCGCCACCGACAAGGGCTCACGCTATATCTTTGGGTATCTGGCGGGCGGGGACCAGCCCTTTGCAGTGAAGCCCGGCGCGCCGCAGCCGTTCATCATCGCGTTTCAAATCCTGCCGCTCGTCATCGTCACGTCGGCGCTGGCGGCGCTGTTGTGGCATTGGGGCGTGCTGAAGGCGGTGGCGAAGGGGCTGGGTTGGATGCTCGAACGCACCCTGGGCATTGGCGGAGCTGTCGCGCTGAACGCCGGGGGCAATGTGTTTTTGGGCGTGGTTGAGGCCCCGCTGATCATCCGTGCCTATCTGATCCATATGAGCCGCGCAGAGCTGTTCGCGATCATGGTGCTGGGCATGTCGACCGTGTCGGGCGTGGTGCTGGTGCTGTATAGCCAGACGCTGAAGCTGGTGGTCGACAACGCGTTTGGCCATATCATCACCGCATCGCTGATCTGCCTGCCCGCATCATTGCTGATCGCGCGGCTGCTGGTGCCGGGGGAAGAGGCAACGCCTGCTGACCGCACCGATCAGGATTTGACCTACGACAACAGCATCGACGCCATCATTCGTGGCACGATGGACGGATTACAGCTGTTTCTGGCGATCATCGCTGTGCTGATCGTAGTGTTTGCGCTAGTCGCGCTGACGGATAGCGTGCTGGGGCTTGCTCCCGATATCTGGGGTGCTCCCCTTACCCTGCAGCGCCTGTTTGGGTGGATATTCGCGCCGTTGATGTGGCTGCTGGGCGTGCCCTGGGCCGATGCGCAGACCGCTGGATCGCTGATGGGGACCAAGGCGATCCTGAACGAATATGTCGCCTATCAGCAAATGGCCGCACTTGGCCCCGATGCGCTGTCGCCGCGCGGCAAGCTGGTTACGCTGTATGCGCTGTGCGGCTTTGCCAATCTGGCGAGCATCGGGCTGGGCGTATCGACGCTGTCGACATTGTGCCCGGCCCGACGGGGCGAAATTGCCGCGCTTGGCTTCAAAAGCTGGTTTGCCGGTAATCTGGCGACGATGATGGTGGGCGCCGTCATCGGTGTGCTGACGATTTCGGCGTAATGGGCTAAAGCGGGCCATGTTTGATGCACGCATTCGCCCGCTGATCGATCCGCCGCTGAACCGGATTGCCGCACGGCTGGCGAAAATGGGGGCGACCGCCAACGCGCTTAGCATCACTGGTGCGCTGGCAGGGGTTGCTGCCGGAGTGGCGATCGCCTTTGGCCAATTCGCTGCGGCGTTCGGCCTGATCCTGTTCAGCCGGTTGAGCGATGGGCTGGACGGACCGGTCGCGCGGCAGACGCGGAGCACCCCGCTTGGCGGTTATCTGGATGTGATCTGCGATTACGCCTTTTACACCGCCATCCCGATTGGCTTTGCCTTTGCGCGGCCCGAATGGGCACTGCCCGCCGCGTGCTTGCTCGGCGGGTTCCTGCTCGCGGCGACCAGCTTTCTGGGGTTTGCCGTGCTGGCCGCTGAACGCGGACTGGAGACGAGCGCACAGGGCAAGAAAAGCTTTTTCTACCTTGGCGGGCTGGCAGAGGGGACCGAGACGATCGTCGTGCTGGCCTTGGCGGCATTGGTGCCCGCGTGGTTTTCGCTGCTAGCCTATGGCTATGCCGCTATCTGCACGCTGACCGTATTCGGGCGGATCGCCGCCGCCGTCACCTTGCTAAAGGAACCGGGGTGACAATCGGCCTGATCCGGCTTGCCATTTTCGCCGCCATGCTGGCGGCGCTGGCACTGCTGGAGCACCGCTTTCCGCACCGGGCGTGGCGAACCCGTCAGCGCGACCGCTGGGCGTCGCATGCAGGACTTGGCCTGTTAAGCGCCGCCGTGCCCGCCGCGCTGGTTCGGATCACGCCCGCGCTGGCCGGGGCTGGCGCAGCGGCCTGGGCGGCGAACCATGGCTTTGGCTTGCTGCACACCGTGCCGCTGCCGGGTATTTGGGCGATCATGGTTGCGATCCTGCTGCTCGATCTGGCGATTTATGGTCAGCACCGGGCAATGCACCGCTGGCCGGTGCTGTGGCGGCTCCACGCCGTTCATCACCACGACCATGATCTGGATGTGACGACTGCACTGCGTTTCCACCCCGCCGAAATTTTGCTGTCAACGCTATACAAGGCGGCAGCCGCGGCGCTGATCGGCGCGCCGGTAATCGCGGTGATCATCCACGAAACATTGCTATCAACGATGGCGCTGTTCAACCACGCCAATATCGCGCTGCCGCCGCGCATCGAACGCTGGGTGCAGCCCATAATCGTCACCCCGACCATGCATGTTCGCCACCATGCAACCGTGCGGGCGCAGCATGACAGCAATTATGGCAATATGCTGAGCATCTGGGATCGCTTGCTGGGCAGTTATCACGCCGAGCCGCCGGTGCCCAAACCCTTCGCCATTGGCCTGGCCGACACGCAGGCCAAGCGGGTGACGGGGATGGGTTGGCTACTCGCTCTGCCCTTTCACAAGTCCGCGTAACCCACGCCGCCAGCGCGATTGGCGATTGAGCTCCAGCGCGATTGGGCCTAAACTTTGCCCACATGCGTAACTGGCGATCGGGTGGAGCACCACCGGGGAGCGCATGGCATCCGCGCCGCATCGCCTGGGCATCAACAACCACCGCTGGAGGTTTGCATGCCCGAATTATCGCCGATCCATGTCGCATTCCTGTTGTTCCCCGATGTGACGCAGCTCGACCTAACCGGGCCTGCGCAGGTGCTGTCACGGCTGGGCAACGCCACGATTGATCTGGTCGCCCGCAGCCTTGATCCCGTGCCGACCGACGCCGGTTTTTCGCTGTTGCCCACCGCCGATTTCGCCAGCGCCCGCCAACCCGATATCGTGTGCATCCCCGGCGGGTTCGGTACAGCAGATGTGGTGGAGGATGAACAAACGCTCGCATGGGTCAGGCAAGCAGCAGCCGGGGCGCAATGGGTGACAAGCGTATGTACGGGATCGCTGATCCTGGGCGCGGCGGGGCTGCTGACCGGATACCGCGCGACCACCCACTGGGCATCGCACGATATGCTCGCACCATTCGGGGCGATCCCGGTGCAGGAACGCATTGTTTTCGATCGCAACCGGGTGACGGGCGGCGGGGTGACGGCGGGCATCGATTTCGCGCTGGCGCTGAGTGCGGCAATCCGGGGAGAAGACCATGCCCGGCTGGTGCAGCTAAGCCTGGAATATGACCCCGCCCCGCCCTTCAGCGCTGGCTCACCCGCCGGTGCTGGACCGGAAATACTGGCGCGATATCAGGCCCTCACCGCAGATCGCCGGGCGGACAGCCGCCAGCGCATGACCGCCGCTGCCGCTTCCCTTATCCGTCAGGGGTGATGTTTCAGGCCCTTCAGCTTGTGGCGCACATACCAGGCGACGGTGACGACAATCACCACGCCAATCACCAGATCGGCACTGTGGAACGCCGCCTTCATCCACGGGCTGTTGTTCCACTGATCGCCCAGCACCATGCCGACATAGGCCAGCCCGAAGCACCACGGCCATGAACCGATAAAGGTGTAGAGGTGGAATTGCGGCAACGGCATCCGCGCGACGCCTGCCGGAAAGGCGATGAACGACCGGATGACGGGCAATAACCGCCCGATCAACACCGCGCTGTTGCCGTATTTGTTGAAGAACCGGTCAGCCGCGTCAATCTCGCCGGGACCGATCAACACATATTTGCCCCAGCGCAAAAAGGCCGGGCGACCGCCGCGCTTGCCCACTTCATACGCCGGAATAGAGCCAAGATTGCACCCAATCGCCCCCGCCGTCGCCGCCAGATACAGGTTGAACTGGCCCGTCGACACCAGATAGCCGGCAAAGGGCATGATGATTTCAGACGGCAACGGAATACACGCCGATTCAATCGCCATCAGCAACACGATGCCCAGGTAGCCGCCGCTGGATATCACCCAGATGGTGAAGCCCGCCAATATGCCAAGAATATGTTCAACCATGGCCCGCCGATTGCGCGAACACGCACCGGATGGGAAGCTTTTTTTGTGGTGGAGTTAAATGACGTAAGTTGATCCGGTTTCCAGTCCGTTCGTTTCGAGCGAAGTCGAGAAACATGCCACAAGCGCTGAACCTGCTGCACGCCCCTCGATTGCGCTCGGGACGAACGGTTGGGTTGGCGGATCAGGCTGAAGTCATCTTGCTATGGTGGCAACCGGCGTCATCGCGCGTGACGGCGCGGGCGGCGATGATCAGTGCAGCACCCATCGCGGTCGCCAGCACCAGATACAGCGCCACACCCGCCCAGGGCGACCAGCCCCAAAATTGCCCCGGCAAATCGCGAAAATAGCCATTGGCCACATCCTCCACCAACATCGGCCGCCACAACGGGAATGGCGCGGTATCGGGGACGGTAATCTCTGTTGCGGCGATCATGAGGTTCACCGCAATCGACAGGCCTAGCAACACCAGCATCGCGGCGCGGGCGCGGGCCGTTTCCAGCGTCGCATAGAGTGGGGCCAGCCCCAGCGCGAGCAGCGGCAGCGCAGGCACCGAATGGCGCGGCCCGGTTGAAAAGCCGCCATCCCAGTAAAAATAGCTCGCGTTGATCAGCAAAATGATGGCCACCACCGCCAACACCATGACGACCATTGGCCGGTGCCCCGGCTGCCGGTACCAGCGCATCAGCCCAACAGGCGCCAGCAGCAA
>JBBSCC010000032.1:0-19487 GCA_038250735.1 Sphingomonadales bacterium
CGCACTGGTTGCCGCGCCGAAGACGACCACGGACACCAGCGACGATGCCGCGGCATTGGCGAGGGTCATGCCGGTTGCCGCCATCAAGCCCGGCACGATCAGAAATCCGCCGCCAATGCCGAAAAAACCGGCGGCCAGCCCGGTCACTGCGCCGACGGGGGCAAGCTTCAATGTCAACGCGGTCGTCAATCGCACCTGGGCATCGCCGTCTGACTTACGCGGGATCAGCATTGATCCGCCGACCAGCGCCATTGCGGCTGCGAACCAGATAAGCAGCTGGCTGCCATCGATCTGCTTGGCAATATCAGCGCCGACGAGCGAGCCGATCAGCCCCGCCCCGCCGAATACCAGCGCGCATGGCCATTTCACGCGGCCCGCGCGGGCCTGCACCAACAGGCCAACAGCGGCGTTGACGGCCACAGCCGCCGCCGAGGTGCCGATGGCGACATGCGGATCGCGCACACCGACGACGTACAGCAGCAAGGGCGTCGCCAGCACAGATCCGCCGCCGCCAAACACTGACAGCAACAGGCCGATAACGGCACCACCAATGACTGCGGCGGGATAGGATATGCCGGCGATGTCCATCATCTAAACCGCGACCGGGCGATTCCACGGCAGCAGGCCGAGCAAGCGGGCCATGCCGCAAAAGCCGCTGATACCCGCAAAAGTAAGCCCGGCACCGACAAAGGCCGATAGCGCGAAGAACACCGGTGAGACCAGCCAGCCAAGCACCGCACCCAGCAACACCAGCGACCCAGCAACGATCTGCACCTGGCGCATCATTTCCAGCGGGGCCTTGCGATTGGCCTCGACCGGCAGCCCCGCCTGCGTCCACCCGTCCAGCCCGCCTTCGAGCACATAGGCATTGCCGCCGACCGGACCCGCCAGCCGATCAGCATTGGCGGTGGTGCGCATGCCTGATCGGCAGGTGAAGATCACGTCGGTGCCCGCCATTTCCGGCAGCGCCACCGCGTCGAACCGCGACAGCGGGCGCGACAGCGCACCGGGAATATGGCGGCGGGCGAATTCATCATCCTCGCGGATATCGATCAACAGGGCATGGCCCTGGCGAACTCGCTGTTCGACGACTTCAGGCTTCAGCGCGATCAGGGACTTGGGCATTGGATGTCTCCACATCATCGGAACAGTAAATGGCGGCAAGCGTGGCCATCACCTGCGCGGCGGCAGGATCGGCAATGCGATAATAGATCGACAGGCCGTCGCGGCGGGTGGCGACCAGTCCGTCGCTGCGCAGCACGGACAAATGCTGAGACAGCGCCGATTGCGAGAGCCCGATCAGTGGCTGCAATTCGCCGACCGATTGTTCGCCGCCGGATAGCTGGCACAGGATCATCAACCGCCGCTCATTCGCGAGCGCGCGGAGCAACCGGGCGGCGGCGGCGGCGTTTTCCTCAAATCGGGTGATGTCAAAGGTCGCTGGATCGATCATGGGTAGAATATATTCGTTGATTCTAATTTAGCAAGTGCTTATATATTGCATCATAGGAGTTTGCATCATGAACCCGACCGTCCAGACATTTTTCGATCCCGCGACCTTCACCGCAACGCATCTCGTGATCGACACCACCACCAAGATTGCCGCGATCATTGATCCCGTGCTCGATTTCGAGCCCAAGGGCGGCAAGCTTTCCACGCAATCAGCCCAGGCAGTGCTGAAGGCGATCGCCGATCAGGGGCTGACCCTGGCTTATGTGCTGGAAACCCATGCCCATGCCGATCATCTGTCAGCGGGGGATTATATCCGCCGCATAACCGGCGCACGGCTGGTGATCGGCGCGGCCATCACCCAGGTGCAACAGGTGTTTGCGCCAATGTTCGACGCCGATGACGTGACCACCGATGGCAGCCAGTTCGACATGCTGCTGGATGAGGGCGGCACGCTACCACTGGGTGCATTAACGATCAGCGTGCTGCACACACCCGGGCATACGCCCGCCTGCAATACCTATTTGATTGGCGATGCGGCGTTTGTTGGCGATACGTTGTTCATGCCCGATTACGGCACCGCACGCGCCGATTTTCCGGGTGGCGATGCCCGTACTCTGTACCAATCGATCCGCCGCATCCTAGCCTTGCCCGCCGCAACGCGGATCTTTGTCGGCCATGATTATCTGCCCGCCGGGCGGAGCGAATATCGCTGGGAGACCAGCGTGGCAGCGGAGGCTTTAGAAAACATCCATGTGCATGACGGCACGAGCGAAGACGCCTTCGTTGCAATGCGCGAAGCCCGCGACAAAACGCTCGCGCCGCCGACGCTGATCCTGCCGTCGCTGCAAGTGAATATCCGTGGTGGCGCAATGCCGCCTGCGTCACCTTCGGGAAAAATATTTCTGCAGTTGCCGGTTACTATGGCCTGACCGGACGGCTTGTGGGGGGGTGCACCCCCCCCCTCAAGCCGCCAACAACCCTACGGCTCCCCCCAAATCCACCAACACCAGCCTGCTCACGCCCTGTTCGATCATCGTCACGCCGAATAGCCGGTGCATGCGGCTCATCGTCACCGCGTTGTGGGTGACGATGAGGTAGCGGGTGCGGGTTTCCTGGGTCATGCGGTCGAGCAGGTCGCAGAAGCGTTCGATATTGGCGTCGTCCAGCGGGGCATCGACTTCGTCGAGCACACAGATGGGCGCGGGGTTGGTGAGGAACAGGCCAAAGATCAGCGCATGAACACTGTAGTGAACAGCCGCCGGAAATGCCCATCCGCCGCCTGACAATATCGCCTGACAATGGTGCCTAAACCGATATGCCGCATCCTTGCGAAATGCAGGTGCAGGCGTTATGGTAACGCATTGTCCTCAATGGAAATATTTCGACGATTTGTGGTCATGGCCCGATTGAGGATGAGATTGCTACTCGGCCAAATCGCAGACGACGCGAGAGCAGTAAGGGTGCTGGCAACCCAGTGTTTTATGAAGTACGCGGCAGAGCATGCTGGAGGTCCATAGAATGAATCGTGCTTGCACCCTTGGGCTGCTGATTGCGGCACTTATTGTTCACGGCGCTGCGGCCGCAAAAAATGCGCCTGCCTTACCCGCTCCGGTGTCCCCGCAGGATTCGTCTCCGACGCCCGCACAGGCCGCCGCTGCCGTGCCGCCGCAAGAGGATCCCATCATTGTCAATGGTGTGCGGTCGAACGAGAAGGAGATCGATAAAACGATTGCCGAATTCGTCGGCGCTTTCACCAATGCCCCGGGCGGGGTGGACGGCCAGCTAAGTCGATTTGAATTTGTCGTGTGTCCGATCGTCATTGGCGTTTCGCCAACCCAAAAGGCGCAGGTCATCGCCCGTTTTCGAAAGGTCTCAGAGGCCGCAGGGATTCACCTGGCGGGCCAAAAGTGTCGAGGCAATGTGCTGATTGCAGTGACGAACGACAAAAAAATGTTGCTCACGGCGCTCTACAAACAAAATCCAGAGTTTTTTGACGATTTCACCACGAAGGAACGATTGGCGCTGGCCGATTTGCCGCTCCCGGCCATTGCCTGGCACCTAAAGGGCCGGAAGATCGATGCCGACGGTCAGGAACTCCCGTCTGATTTCGCCTCGGGCGCCGGCGTCAACGAAACTTTTCGATCCCCCAGCCGGATCAGGTCGCCGGTACGCCTTCAATTTGCCGCAGCGTTTGTCGTTGTCGAAAGCCGCGCCCTGGAGGGGCTAACTACCACCCAACTTGCCGATTATGCGGTGATGCGAACACTAATTCGCACTGATCCTGAACAGTTGGAAAAATCAACGGCGCCAACCATCCTAAAGATACTTGAAACGCCGTTCGGCAGCCCGGTACCCGTCACCCTTACCGATTGGGATTTTGGCGTCTTACGTGCGCTATATGACAGCGATCCCAGTGTCCGCGCCATATCGCAACGTTCCGAGATACGTCGGCGGCTGAAAAAAAGTCTTACCGCAGCAGACGCGGCGGCCAAAGTGGACGAGTGAAGGCCCTGCGGAAGCACTTACTTCCGCAACATGGGCCTACCCCAGCAACCCCACAGCGCCGCCCAAATCGACCGACACTAGCCTGCTCACGCCCTGTTCAATCATCGTCACGCCGAATAACCGGTGCATGCGGCTCATCGTCACCGCATTATGGGTGACGATGAGGTAGCGGGTGCGGGTTTCCTGGGTCATGCGGTCGAGCAGGTCGCAGAAGCGTTCGATGTTGGCGTCGTCCAGCGGGGCATCGACTTCGTCGAGCACGCAGATGGGCGCGGGGTTGGTGAGGAACAGGCCGAAGATCAGCGCGACGGCCGTCAGAGCCTGCTCGCCGCCCGATAGCAGCGTGAGCGATTGCAGTTTCTTGCCGGGCGGCTGAGCCATGATTTCGAGGCCCGCCTCCAGCGGATCATCCGAATCGATCAGTTCCAGGTGCGCGCTGCCGCCGTTGAACAAGGTGGTGAACAGCCGCCGGAAATGCCCGTCCACCGCCTGAAACGCGGCGAGCAACCGCTGGCGCCCCTCGCGGTTCAGCGTGCCGATGGAGCCGCGCAGCCGGTTGACGGCCTGGCCCAGCTCATCCCGCTCCGCCGCATTGGTGGTGCTGGCGGCTTCCAGTTCGGCGAGTTCGGTTTCGGCGACCAGATTAACCGGCCCAATCCGTTCGCGCTCCACGCTCAACCGTTCGTGGCGTTGCGATTCGTCGGCGGGGGTGCGGATGTCGTCGGCGCGAAAGCCCACCCGTTCGGGCAGCACGGGCGGCGGACATTCAAACCGCTCGCCTGATAGCCGACCCATTTCAACCCGGCGCAGTTCCTGATTTTCGGCGCGCGCCGCCGCCCCTGCCCGTGCCTCGCGCGCTTGCGACAATAGCTCGGCGGCCTGGCGGGCGGTTTCCTCTATCGTGCGCAGCGCCGCCTCGCCTTGGCGTTCGGCGGTGTGGGCGGCCTCTGCTTCGGCCCGCGCGGCCTGATGCGTCGCCTCAAGCTCGGCGATTTGCCGATCGAGGATGGCGGGGCGGACGGCAAGGATCGCGGCGTCCTCCGCCAATTGCTCCGCGCGCTTGGCCATATCGGCGATGCGCCGCGCCGCCTCGCCCGCCCGCGCGCGCCAGTTGCGGGCATCGGCCTGGCCGGTCGCCAGCCGTTCACGATCAACCGCCAGATCGCGGTCCAGCGTTGCGCGGTCAGCGCGCGCCTGCGCCACGGCGGTGCGCCGCTGATCCGCTTCGCATTGCAGTGCGGCGACCTGATCGCGGGTTTCGCGGCCATCGGGCAGGGTGGCGTTCAGCGTGCGGGCGCGGTCCACCTCCGTGCGTGCCTCATCCTGTTCGGCGGCGATGCGTTGGCGGCGGCTGTCGAGATCGGCGGCTTGCGCCTCTATCCGCTCAATCGCGGCGGTGGCGCGGTCCTCTGCGCGTGCCGCTTCGCGCGCGCTGGCATCGGCGGCCTCCAGCAGGCGGCGCGCATCCGCGGCGGCGCGGCGCGAATCGGCGATTGACTGGTCGATGCGGGCAAGCTCGCTATCCGCTTCCTCCACCGCGCGCACGGCGGGGCCGCGAAGCTGTTCCAGCGCGCGCAGGCGGTTCATCCGTTCAAGCCGCTCCGCCGCCGCTGCCCCCCCCGATTTGGCGATAAACCCATCCCAGCGCCGCAGCACCCCCGATAACGTCACCAGCCGCTGGCCAACCGCCAGAGGCTGGCCGTCATCGCGATCGGCCACCAGCACTTGCGCCAGCCGCCGGGCGAGCGCGGCAGGGGCAGCAACGTGGCGCGCGAGGGATACGGTGCCGGGCGCCACGCCGGGATCGACCGGCAGCGCGGTGGCGCCCCCCCAATAATGCTCGGCTGCCGGATCAAGCCCCGCCTCCAAATCATCGCCCAGTGCGGCCGCCAATGCGCGTTCGTAGCCCGGATCAGGCCGAAGCTGATCGAGCACCCGGTCCTTCCCCGTGCTGCGGGTCGCCTTGGCCAGCGCGGCGCTTTCGCTGTCGATGGCGGCGAGTTCGGCATGGGCGCTGGCGCGGGCGGATTGGGCACGATCGCGCGTGTCGATCGCGGCGCGCTCAGTCGCGTCGGCGTTGGCCAGCGCAGCGCGGGCCGATTCGGCGTGGCGCAGCGCCTGCACGCGCGCGTCTGCGGCGGCGGTGCGCTGGGCCAATAACGGCGCGCTATCGCCTAGCGCGCGCGCTTCTGCGGCCACCCGGTCGGCATCGCGGGTTGCCCGGTCCAGCCGCGCAGTTGCGGCGGCAAGCGCGGCCTGCGCCACCCGCGCCTCCGCCGCTTCGCTCGCCTGTGCCGCCAGCGCCTGCGCCAGCGCCACATCGGCATCGCGGCCAACCCGCTCGGCATCCGCCAGCGCCGCCTCCAGCGCGGGCTGGCGCGCGGTGGCACCCGCCAGCCGCGCGTCGATCTGCACGGCTTCCTCGGCGATCCGGGCAAGCGCGTCCGCCGCGTCATGCGCCAGCGCGCCTTCGCGCTCACGGTCGCTCACGATCCGCGCCTGCGCCTCGGCCAGTTCGGCGATGCGGCGATCAACGGTGGTGCGTTCGGTGCGCAAGGTGGCGAGTTGGTGCCCGGCCTCACTCGCCCGGTCGCGGGCTGAAAGCGAAGCAGCCCGCGCGGCCGCCAGCGTATCGGTGGCCTGTGCCTGATAGGCAGCGGCGGCGCGCTGCCCCTCTGCAGCCTGCGCGACACGGGCTTCGGCGGCGGTGGCTTCGGCGCGGGCCGCATCAGCAGCAGCAGCGGCATCACGCCAGCGGGCAAAGATCATCCGCGCTTCGGCGACGCGGATCTGATCGGAGAGTGCGCGGTAACGTTCGGCCTGCTTGGCTTGGCGGCGAAGCGCGGCGGCACGCGCTTCCTGCTCGCCGATCAGCTCATCAAGCTTGGCGAGGTTCGCCTCGGTTGCGCGCAGTTTCTGCTCGGCGTCCTTGCGGCGCACATGCAGCCCGGCGATTCCGGCGGCTTCTTCCAGCATCGCGCGGCGTTCAGCCGGGCGCGCGGCGATAACCGCGCTGATCCGGCCCTGGCTGACCAAAGCGGGCGAATGTGCGCCGGTCGCTGCATCGGCGAACAGCAGCGACACGTCCTTTGCGCGCACATCGCGGCCATTGATGCGGTAGGCAGAGCCTGCGCCGCGCTCAATCCGGCGGACGATTTCGGTTTCGTCGCCGGCGGTGGTGCCGTCACCCGCGCCATCGAGAAGGATCGACACCTCGGCAAAGTCGCGCTGGGGGCGAGTGGCGGTGCCGGCGAAGATTACGTCTTCCATCCCGGCACCGCGCATCGATTTTGCGCTGTTTTCGCCCATCGTCCAGCGCAATGCTTCGAGCAGGTTCGATTTGCCGCAGCCATTGGGGCCGACAATCCCGGTCAGCCCCGGTTCAATCCGCAGATCGGCGGGATCGACAAAGCTTTTAAAGCCCGTCAGTCGAAGCCGCTTGATCTGCACGCTGCTGGTTGCCTCCCCTAGTCGAACGCCCCGGTCAGGCCCCGGCGGCCTTCAGCGCTTTTTCCAGCCCCGGCCAGTCGAGCACGCCGTCAGCAATCTTGCCGTTGACGATGAAGGTCGGCGTGCCCGAAATCTTATACTGGGTGTCCGCCGCCTGCAGATTGAGCGCAACCTTGTCGACCGCTGCCTTGTCGGCCAGGCAGGCCCGCGCCTTTGCCTCTGGCAAGCCGCGCTGCTTCACGAAATCGATATAGCCCAGCGTTTCAACCCAGAAGGTCGCTGCCTGCAGCGGATCCATGGCCTGCACCTTGGCAAACATTTCCTGCGGCAGGGTGGACAGCGGCGACAACAGGCGCTGCTGTTCGAGCATCATCTGATCGAGCATCGGGAACAGGGCGGCATCATCCACACAGTGCCCCAGCAGCAACGGCCCCAGATCATAGGGATGCAGCGGAAAATCGCGGAATTCATACGAAACCTTGCCCGCCGTGATCGGCCCTGCCTTAAACAGCGGCAGGCCGTTGCGGTCAAAATTGGCGCAAGTCGGGCAGGTGCGCGATCCATATTCGATCACCTTGATGGGCGCATCGGGATTGCCCATGCGAAAGCCGCCCTCTGGCGTGCGCGATACGACATCGGTCCAGGCCTTTCCCGCGGGAGCGGCCACCGCCGCAACGGTTGCCGACGGGGCAGAAACGGTGCCGCCCGCTTCCTTGTTGCACCCGGCAAGGGCCAAAGCGGGCAGAACGGCAAGCATCAAACGCAGCTTCATCACACGATACTCCTTGGTCAAACTTGCCCGTTGGGGGCGGGATAGCGGCGACGGGAAATCAATGGGCCCCCTTGGCACGCAGCAAGGGCTCCACCTTTTCCCAGACAAATTCAGCAGTCGGCACGCCGTTGATCACGATCGACGGCGTACCCTTGATCACCTTGCTTGCGGCTTCGCCATTGGCAAGCATCTTGGCAAGGATCGTTTTGTCCGCAAAACAGGCATTGATTCGTGCGGTCGTCAGCCCGTGTGTGCGCATCAGATCAATCAACCCGCTCGCCTGCGCCCCGGCCCGCACCTGTTCCAGCGGTGTATCAAGTTGAAAGCGCTTTGCGTCGCGCTCCATAAAGCCAATACCAAGCGCCAGCCACTCGTTCTGCCGCGCAAAAATTTCCTCCGCGCCGTCCGCAAAACCCCTGCCGCCCGCGCACCGCACCAGCAAGGTCGCGCCCAGATCAAGCAAGTCGCGCGAAATCGGGCGATATTCGATCGATGTCGACCCGGACCGGATGAACTGCCCCTTCAGCACCGCCGCTGATTCGGCGGAAAATTCGGCACAGTGGCTGCATGTGAAGCTTAGATACTCGATCACCTTTACCCGCGCCTGCGGGTTGCCAAGGATGACATTGCCGGCAGCCGTTGTCGCCACGGTCGTCGTCCAGTCGCGGGCGACAGCGGCAGGTTTTGCCGGTGCTTTTGCCTTTGCCTGGGTCTTTGCAGCTGTCTTGACCGGCGGTGATGCCAGCGCGCTGCCCGCCAAGCCAAGCCCCGACAAGCCCAGCAGGCCGAGCCCAGCGGCAATGATCAGGCGGTTCATTCGGCTGGCTCCGGTGGTTCGATCATGGGCGGGCCGCGCGTGGCGGCGACGCCTGCCGCCAATGCCTCCAGCACCGCCTTGAATTCAGGATCGGCAATCGCGCGCAGGCTGTCACCCAGTTCGACCGGCACCGCCCGGATCGACGGGGGTGCCTTGCGGGCTGGCGGCGCGGGCACATCGCCGCTGCGAATCGTGACCTTCACAATGGCGGCATAGCCAAAGAACCGGTTCACCCGCTCAATGATCTCGGGCGTGATGTGCTGCATCATCGGGCCATGCGCGCCGCGCACCACCAATGCCAGCGTACCTTCTGCCCGTTTGCCGTGCGGAAACTTGATCGATTCGGGCGCCGATACAGCGGCATAACGTGGCCCGACGATTTCGGCCCAGCGGCTGACGACGGCACTTTGCACAAAACCGAACCGCCGAAACGCTGCCCCGCCCACATCAGGCAACAGATCAGCCACTGCCCGTGCAGGCCCGCCGCGATTCGCGCTCGGCTTGGCCTCCACCGCTGCCTTGGCCTTTTTGGGCTTCGCTACGGTCGGGGGATGTGAAACGTCGCTGTTGCTCATATCGGCCCCCATGCCATAGCGACGCGGTGGACGCCAAGCTCTCCGATCATCAAAGCATCGCCGCTGCCCTGCTCGGCTGGTATGATGGCCATGCCCGCGACTTGCCGTGGCGCAGCCGCCCGGGGGAGCGGGCCGATCCATACCGGGTGTCGCTGTCCGAAATCATGTTGCAGCAGACGACGGTTGCAACCGTGAAGCCGCGCTTTGCCGAATTCGTCGCGCGCTGGCCGACGGTGCACGATTTGGCAGCCACGCCCGATGCCGATCTGATGGCGGCATGGGCGGGGCTTGGTTATTATGCGCGTGCCCGCAATCTGCTGGCGTGCGCGCGGGCGGTGGTGCGCGATCATGGCGGCGCTTTCCCGGAGGACGAGGCGGCCCTGCGCGCGCTGCCCGGCATTGGCGACTATACAGCGGCTGCCATCACCGCGATTGCCTTTGGCAAGCGGGCGGTGGTGGTGGACGGCAATGTTGAGCGCGTGGTGGCCCGGCTATTTGCGATCGACACGCCCCTGCCCGCCGCCAAAGCGCTGATCCGCCAGGCTACCGACCAGATCACGCCACCCCATCGCGCCGGGGATTTCGCGCAGGCCATGATGGACCTTGGATCGAGCCTCTGCGGCCCGCGCGCCACCCAGTGCCTGCTATGCCCGCTCCGCCCGCATTGTCAGGCGACGGCACGGGGCGCGCCCACCGCCTATCCCGTCAAGCTGGCCAAAAAGGCCAAACCCCACCGGTTCGGCACCGTGTTCTGGCTGGAGCGCGACGGCAATGTCCTGCTGGTTCGCCGCCCAGCCAAGGGATTGCTGGGCGGCATGCGCGCGTTGCCGACCGGCCCGTGGACGGACACGCCACCGGGATTGAACGGCGCGCCGCTGCCCGGGATCGACTGGCAGATCGCTGACGGGCGGATCACCCACGTGTTTACCCATTTCACGCTCGAACTGTCGCTTGCGAGCGGGCGCGCCGAGGGGCATGAAGCCACGGCAGACAGCGAGTGGTGGGCGATTAACGCCCTTGATTCGGCAGGACTGCCCACCGTGTTCGCCAAAGCCGTGGGGTTGGGGCGGCCCGGTTAGGACAAGCATGATGATGGAGACGAGCATGGCGTTGACGACCCGGAACCTGGCTTTTGGCACAGCGCTGCTCGCGATGACGGCAGGGGCGGCCTTTGCTGGCGAGGCACAGCGCCAGCCCACGCCAACGGTGATGGAACGCGCACCGCTTACCCAATCCACCGCGCTGATCGACAGCTATCCTGCAACAGACAAGACGCCGGGCGTAGTCGCCACCGTGGGGCGCGGCGATTCTGCCCCAACGGTGATCGCAGCGGGCACCATTGCCAGCGATGCGGGCGCCGCCAAGGCCGATGAAAATTCGCTGTGGCGCGTCTATTCGATGACCAAGCCGATTACCGCGATGGCGGCGATGATGCTGATCGAACAGGGCAAGCTAAAGCTCGACCAGCCAGTCTCGGATTTCATCCCGTCGTTCAAGAATATGACTGTGCTGGCCGATCCCACCAAGGATCTCACCGCCCGCCCAGCCACAACGGCAATCACAATCCGCCATTTGATGACCCACACCGCCGGGCTGGGGTACACCATCATCACCACCGGCCCTTTGCTGAAGGAATATGAACGCCAGGGCATCACCCCGTTCAGCGCCAATGCGCAGGTAGAGGCGCAGCTGCGGCTGGTGCGGCCCAAGAGCCTGGCCGAATTCGCTGACCGCGTCGGCAAATTGCCGCTGATCGCAGAACCGGGCACCAAATGGAGCTATTCGATCGGGCTCGACGTGCTGGGCCGCGTGGTGGAAGTGGCCAGCGGCATGCCGTTTGAAACCTATCTGCAAAAGCACATCTTCACGCCGCTGAAGATGAATTCGAGCTATTTCACGGTGCCCGGCAATGATGCTGCGCGGCTGGTGACCGGCTATACCTGGGTTGGCGCGAACCGCGTGCCGCTGGATCCCGGTGCAACCTCCATCTTCCTGACGCCGCCCAGCTTCCCTTATGGCGGTGCCGGGCTGGTGATGTCAGCGCATGATTATGACCGGTTCCTGCACATGCTGCAAAATGGCGGCACGCTGGACGGCAAACGGCTGATGAAGCCTGCAACGGTAGCATTGGCGATGTCGAACCTGTTGCCAGAGGGCGTGCGTTATGGCGGCGCGGTGGCGAATACCGGCGGCGCATCGGGGCCGATGCAGGGCTTTGGTGCGGGTGGTTCGGTGTATCTGGTCGACATCCCCGGCGGCCCTTCCAAGGGCACCTATGGCTGGGGCGGTGCGGCTGGCACGATTGCCTGGGTTGATCCTGCCCGCAAGCTGCGCGCGACAGTGATGGTCAATTACCTGCCGGGCGAAAAATGGCCGCTGCGGCGTGATTTCACCAAGGCGCTCTATACCGATCTCGCACAATAAGCGGCGCGGCGATGATCCCCGGGTTTACAGGCGGTTTGCTCGACCGCGCTGATCGGCTGCGCCATGATGCGGATGCGCTGGCGGCGGTAACCGCTGATTGGCGCGCCCGCGTGCTGAAGCTCGATAATTTTGAGCCAAGCTTGACGGGTGACGGCATGCTCGCCTGGGGCAGCCTGGCCGATCTGCCTGACAATGCCGAACTGATCCTGCTGGGGCTGGACGGTGATCGCCCGCATTTTGCGGCGTTCCAGCCGGGCATGCGCGCGCCGCTGGGGCGTTCAATGCGGTTGTTCGCGATGCTCGATCAATTCGCGCCGGGCGAAGCGGCCACCTATGCCGCTGCGCGCAGCCTGCTCGATTGGCATAGCCGCCACCAGTTTTGCGCCAATTGCGGCACGCCGACCACCTTGTTCCGCGCGGGGTGGGCGCGCCAGTGCGGCAATTGCCAGGCCGAACATTTTCCCCGGGTCGATCCCGTCGTGATCATGATCGCCGAACATGATGGCCGCGCGCTGCTCGGCCGCCAGCCCGCCTGGCCCGCCGGACGTTACTCGGCGCTCGCCGGTTTTCTGGAACCCGGCGAATCGATGGAAGAAGCGGTGACGCGCGAGATTTTTGAAGAAGCGGGCATCCGCGTATCCAACGTGCGCTACATCGCCAGCCAGCCTTGGCCGTTCCCGTCATCGCTGATGATGGCGTGTGTGGCCGATGCAACGGACGATGTGATCACGCTCGACACCAACGAGCTGGAAGACGCGATCTGGGTGGAGCGCGCAGTGGTGCAGGCAGTGCTCGCGGGCGAACCCGGCCCCTTCATCGCGCCGCCGCCCTATGCGATTGCGCATACGCTGTTGAGCGCGTGGGCGGCTGGGTAACAGCTTGCGAGCAAGCAATTGGTTCGCGCAGAGGCGCTGAGGCGCAGAGGCTGTCGTTCGGCGGATTGAAGCTTGTGATCACAAATGGCTGTTCGGCGAAGCCGTTTTCATTGCCAAGTTGGAGCGAAGCCGCGCTGCCCAGCAGCGCCACAGTCTCTGCGTCCTCTGCGCCTCTGCGCGAAAAAACTGATCGCTATCCCCGCGCGCGCGCCTGGCGGTATGTGCCCAACACCCGCACCCATTTCGTGTGGAACCCCAGTTCCTCTAGCGCGCGATCAAGTGCCGCATCGCCGGGCGCTCCCACGATATCGGCATAAAATTCAGTCGCGGCAAAGCTGCCGCCGCGTTGATAGCTTTCCAGCTTGGTCATGTTGACGCCGTTGGTCGCAAAGCCGCCCAGCGCCTTGTACAGCGCGGCGGGCACATTCTTCACCTCAAAGATCAGCGTGGTCATGAACGGGCCATCGCCGGCAACCGGCTGACCCCCACGGGCCAGCACCACAAACCGCGTCGTGTTGTGATCGGCATCGGCGATATCTTCCGCCAACAGGTTCAGGCCGTAAATGGCGGCAGCGCCGGGGGGTGCCAAAGCGGCAATCGCCGGGTCAGCGCGCTCCGCCACCACCGCCGCTGCGCCTGCGGTATCGGGATAGGCAACAGGCGCAATGCCGTGATCGCGCAGCCAGTGGCGGCATTGGCCCAGCGCCTGGGGGTGGCTCATCGCCTCGCGCACATCCTCCCGCGATCCGACGCCCATCAGCGCGTGGCGAATCGGCAGAAAATGCTCGCCGGTAATCACCAGCCCCGATTCGGGGAGCAGAAAATGCATGTCCGCCACCCGGCCATGCAGCGAATTTTCGATGGGAATGATTGCGCAATCGGCCCGCCCGTCCTGGACCGCCTCTATTGCATCGGCAAAGTCGAAACAGGGAAGCGGCAGGCCATCAGGAAAAGCTTGCACCGCTGCCACGTGCGAATTTGCGCCCGGTGCGCCCTGAAAGGCGACGGCGCGGCTGGGGTGCAGGGCGGCATCGGCGGTCATGCGCGCCACGATAGGGCGGGCGGGTGCGGCAAAATTTTCCATGGGGGCCGCGCCTATCGACGCGGACGTCAATCGGCAAGCGCGCTTGCGGTGCTGCACTTGCGAACCTAAAGGGGGCCAAGTTTTACAAGAGGCGCTTTTCCCAAATGGATATTCGGACCAATACGATTGCAGGCTGGGTTCTGGCTGCCGTGTTTGTGGCACTGGGCTTTGGCATGGCGGGCAGCCTTATCTTCAAGCATGAGCCGCTTGAGAAGCCCGGCTATCCAATCGAAGGTGCCGTTGAAGCCAGCGCCGATGGCCCTGCCGTCCCCGACATGCCGATTGAAGTGATGATGGCCTCTGCCGATCTCGCCAAGGGTGCCGAAGTGTTCAAGAAATGCGGATCATGCCACAACGCGGCTGAAGGCGGCGCGAACGGCATCGGCCCCAATTTGTGGGGCATTGTCGGCAAGCCAATCGCCAAACATGCCGGTTTCGCCTATTCCGACGTGCTGGCCGCAAAGGGCGGCAACTGGGATTTTGCCGCAATGAATGAATGGCTCACCAACCCGCGCAAGTTTGCATCGGGCACCAAGATGAGCTTTGCCGGCCTCGCCAATCCGCAGGACCGCGCCAATGTGATCGTGTGGCTGAACGCGCAAGGATCAAACCTGCCGCTGCCCCCCGTTCCCGCCGCCGCCGCCGCCAACACGCTGACAACGCCTGATGATCCGGCTTTGGCCGAGGGCAATGAGGCAGCGCCTGCTGCTGAGTGACCCCGCGATGACGATCGTGGGCAATCCGGTTAGCGATCAATCGACCAATTACGTGGTTGCTATTGCACTTGCGAAGCAAGGCAGAATTCCGATAATAAAAGGCCAATGGTAAATCGAATCAACAACCTCGACAGATTGGCCAGCGTTTATCATTTGCAACTTGGCCCTTTGTTACTGATGCTAGGCATAGGGATGGGTAATTCCCCTCTGCTCGCGTGGGTAGCTGGAGTCGGGCTCGCTGTGCTAACGGCAAACAAAATTCGCACGATGTTGGTTCGGGCCCCTTAGATAGTACGCCAATAGTCCTAGCAGGGCTTACGCCGCCGAAAAGCGTGATTTTGGCACCTGCGAGCGCAAACTAGCAGTGTCAGTTTATTCCAAGTTACCCCTTAGAGTCCGGCGTCTCGCGGTAAAAGTTGCGGACGACGTCCCACGCTTCCTGCGCGGTTTCGACGAAGGTGAAGATGCTCAGGTCGCGCGCAGAGACCACGCCTTCTTCCACCAGCGCTTCAAAATTCACCACGCGGTTCCAGAATTCACGGCCGAACAGCAGCACGGGAATCGGCTTGATCTTGCCGGTCTGGATCAGCGTCAGCAGCTCGAACAGCTCGTCAAATGTGCCGAAACCGCCCGGAAATGCCGCCAAAGCACGCGCATGGAGCAGGAAATGCATCTTTCTGAGCGCAAAATAGTGGAATTGCAGGCTTAACGAAGGCGTGACGTAAGGATTGGGGGCCTGTTCGTGTGGCAGCACGATGTTCAGCCCGATTGATTCGGCCCCCATATCGGCAGCACCACGATTCGCCGCTTCCATGATCGACGGCCCGCCACCAGAACAAACAACAAATTGCCGCTTGCCATCATCATCGCGCGGGCATTCGCTCACCAATCGGGCCAGTTCGCGGGCAACATCATAATAATGCGATTTGGCGACCAGGCTCTCCGCCACCTTGCGCGCCTCATCCGTTTCAGCCCGGTCGAGCAGCGCCTGCGCCTTTGCCGGCTCTGGGATGCGCGCCGAACCGTAAAAAACAAAGGTCGACCCAATATTGGCTTCTTGAAACACCAGTTCGGGTTTCAGCAATTCAAGTTGGAACCGCACCGGGCGCAAATCTTCGCGCAACAAGAAGTCCATATCCTGAAAGGCAAGGCTATAGGCCGGATGTTCGGTTTGCGGGGTTGAAACCTGGCCTTTGGCGGTTTCGGCATCTTCGGCAGCGGGCGCAAAGACACGGGCGGGCACTTTTGGATCATTCATTGATTCGCCCTACCGCAACTGTGGCCAGTGGCAAATCCCTGAATGGCAATCACGCGATATCTTTCCCAGGGTCGTATTGACAGGCCCGGCCACGTCGCTAGGGCGGTAAGTGGGCCACGCGGTCCCAACGCCGCGCGTGCTCTCTGTGAGGAGAGACTGACATGACTGATTCTGCCGTTATCGACGCCACCACTGCGTCCACCCCCCCCAAACCCCCCACAAAACCGGCGCGCCCGTTTTTCTCATCGGGTCCGTGCGCCAAGCCGCCGGGCTGGGATGCGGCCAAGCTGGCGACCGAATCGCTGGGGCGTTCGCACCGCTCCAAAATCGGCAAGGCGCGGTTGCAGCACGCGATTGACCTGACCCGCAAAATTCTGGGCGTGCCTGATACCCACCGGATCGGCATCGTGCCTGCATCCGATACCGGCGCCTATGAAATGGCGATGTGGACGATGCTGGGCGCGCGGCCCGTTACCGCTGTCGCCTGGGAAAGCTTTGGCGAGGGCTGGGTTACCGATGCGGTAAAACAACTCAAGCTGAACCCCACCGTTTTGCAGGCCGATTATGGCCAGCTGCCCGATCTTTCCACCATCGACCAAAGCCATGACGTGCTGTTCACCTGGAACGGCACCACCAGCGGCGTGCGCGTGCCGAATGGCGACTGGATCAGCGATACCCGCGAAGGGCTGACCTTTGCCGACGCGACCAGCGCGGTGTTTGCGTATGACATGCCGTGGGACAAGCTCGATGTGACGACCTTTTCCTGGCAGAAAGTGCTGGGCGGCGAAGGCGCGCACGGCATTCTCATCCTTGGCCCGCGCGCGGTGGAACGGCTGACCAGCTATACCCCCGCCTGGCCGCTGCCCAAGATTTTCCGGCTGGTGTCAAAGGGCGCGCTGGCAGAGGGCGTTTTCAAGGGCGAGACGATCAACACCCCGTCGATGCTGGCGGTGGAAGACGTGATCTTCGCACTCGAATGGGCCGAGACGCTGGGTGGCCTTTCCGGGCTGATGGCGCGCAGCGATGCCAATGCCGCCGCGCTTGATGCGATTGTGGCGGAACGCGACTGGCTGGGGCACCTTGCCGCTGATCCGGCGACACGCTCCAAAACCAGCGTCTGCCTGACGGTGGCGGGCGCGGACGAGGCGTTCATCAAAAAAATGGCAGGTGCGCTGGAAAAAGAAGGCGCGGCGTTTGACGTGGCGGGATACCGCGACGCCCCGCCGGGCCTGCGCATCTGGTGCGGCGCGACGGTCGACACCGCCGATATCGTGGCCCTCGGGCCGTGGCTCGACTGGGCCTATGCGGTGGCCAAGGCTGGCTGAGCGCCCTCCCACAACAAACCAACTTCATTCACCGTCATCCCCGCGCAGGCGGGGATCCAGCCTCTTTCCCACCATTGCCGAGAAAGCTGGACCCCCGCCTTCGCGGGGGTGACGGACTTAACAAGGAAAACCATCCCATGCCTAAAGTCCTGATCTCTGACAAAATGGACCCCAATGCCGCCGCCATTTTCCGCGCACGCGGCGTGGAGGTCGACGAAATCACCGGTAAGACGCCCGAAGAGCTGATGGCGATTATCGGCCAATATGACGGTCTCGCCATCCGCAGCTCGACCAAGGTGACCAAGGCGATCCTGGAGCACGCCACCAATTTGAAAGTCATCGGCCGCGCCGGGATTGGCGTCGACAATGTCGATATCCCCGCCGCATCGGCCAAGGGCGTGGTGGTGATGAACACCCCGTTCGGCAATTCGATCACCACCGCTGAACACGCCATTGCGCTGATGTTCGCACTCGCCCGCCAATTGCCAGAGGCGGATGCCAGCACCCAGGCGGGCAAGTGGGAAAAGAACCGCTTCATGGGCGTGGAGCTGACCAGCAAGACGCTGG
This sequence comes from Sphingomonadales bacterium, assembly GCA_038250735.1. Taxonomy (GTDB): domain Bacteria; phylum Pseudomonadota; class Alphaproteobacteria; order Sphingomonadales; family Sphingomonadaceae; genus Sphingomonas. Next base: position 17,821 of record JBBSCC010000032.1, read on the forward strand.
GGCTGATCGGTGCGGGCAATATTGGCTCCATCGTCGCGGACCGCGCGCTTGGCCTGAAGATGAAGGTCATCGCCTATGATCCCTTCCTGACGCCGGAGCGCGCGCTGGAAATGGGCGTGGAAAAGGTGACGATCGATGATCTGCTCGCGCGCGCCGATTTCATCACGCTCCACACGCCGCTGACCGACCAGACCCGCAACATCCTGTCGGCGGAAAACCTCGCCAAGACCAAAAAGGGCGTGCGTATCATCAATTGCGCGCGCGGTGGATTGATTGATGAGGCAGCGCTGAAGGCGGGCCTCGATTCGGGCCATATCGCGGGTGCGGCGCTGGATGTGTTCCAGACCGAGCCTGCCACGGCATCGCCGCTGTTCGGCACGCCGGGCTTTGTTTCCACCCCGCATCTGGGGGCATCGACCACCGAAGCTCAGGTCAATGTGGCACTGCAGGTCGCCGAGCAGATGGCCGATTTTCTAGTCACCGGGGGCATCACCAACGCGCTGAACGTGCCTAGCCTGTCGGCGGAGGAAGCGCCGAAATTGAAGCCCTATATGGCGCTGGCGGAAAAGCTCGGGTCGCTGGTTGGCCAGTTGGCGCACGGCGCGCTTTCCGGCATTTCGGTGGAAGTTGAGGGCGCCGCCGCGCAGCTCAACCAGAAACCCATCACCAGCGCGGTGCTGGCCGGCATGATGCGCGTGCATTCGGACATCGTGAACATGGTCAACGCGCCCTTCCTCGCCAAGGAACGCGGCATTGATGTGCGCGAAATCCGCCATGATCGCGAAGGCGATTATCACACGCTGGTGCGTGTGACGGTGAAGACCGATGCGGGTGACAAATCGGTTGCCGGCACGCTGTTCGGCGATGCCGCGCCGCGCCTGGTCGAACTGTTCGGCATCAAGGTAGAGGCCGATCTGGCCGGGTACATGCTGTATGTGGTGAACGAGGATGCGCCGGGCTTTATCGGTCGGCTAGGCACGACGCTGGGCGAATCGGGCGTCAACATCGGCACCTTTCACCTTGGCCGTCGCACTGCAGGGGGGGAGGCAATCGTGCTGCTGTCGCTCGACGAGCCCGTGACCCCCGCCCTCATCGCCAACGTCCGCGCGCTGCCCGGCGTGAAGACGGTGATGGCGCTGGCGTTTTAGACATTTCTCCCTCTCCCCCCCGGGGAGAGGGTCGGGGAGAGGGGCTGTGCCGAAAACCGATGAGCTGTTGTTGACACGTGCAAAAGCGATGCGCAGCAACCCCACCCCAGCGGAGGCTCGTTTATGGTACAGCCTGCGCGCCAAGCGTTTTGCGCATGTAAAGTTCGTGCATCAAACCGTGATCGATCCATATATCGCCGATTTCGTGGCAAGATCACGAAAGCTGATCATCGAGATTGACGGCGATACGCACGCGATGACGGAACATTACGATGAAAGGCGCACAGCTTTTCTGGAACGGCGCGGATATCGCGTTATACGGTTCGACAATGCCGACGTTATGGAAAATCTAGAAGGCGTCCTATCGACCATCGCGGTGGCGCTCGACGCGGGGGGGGCACCAACCCGCCCCCCCACCCCATCAGCAGGGGGACTGAAATCAGATAATAAAAAACACAACAAAACACCACAACGGAAAAAACAGACACAAGCAAACAAACGGAATAGAACGGCACCTGC
>JBBSCC010000033.1:0-19344 GCA_038250735.1 Sphingomonadales bacterium
CCATCAGGAGTTCATCCGCTTCCTCAACCGCATCGAGCGTGAAGTATCGGCTGACAAGGCGATCCATGTAATCCTCGACAACTATGCCGCACATAAAAAGGACAAGGTCCAAGAATGGCTTGCGCGCCATCCGCGCTGGACTTTCCACTTCACGCCGACCTCATGCTCATGGCTCAATGCCGTCGAGGGCTTCTTCGCCAAGCTGACCCGGCGGCGGCTCAAGAACGGCGTCTTCCATTCCGTCGTCGATCTCCAAGCAGCCATCAATCGCTTCATCCGCGAATACAACGCCGCCGACCCCAAGCCCTTCGTCTGGAGAGCCAATCCAGACAACATCATCGCCGCACGAAACCGAGGGTTCCAAACGTTGGAATCAATCCACTAGGTCCACGCCAATATCCACAACCACTTAAATCTCAAACGCCACATTGTCGACCGCAAGACCTTCAAGGAACGCCGGTCAGCCGGGCTGGCCGATTGGCAAGCGCCCGTCAGCCGACCGCGAAACTCAAAGGCCGACGTCCATCGTGCAACGACGAGTTCGCGTTAGACTGAAAGCAGCCTTCTGGTGATGACGCACATTCGATCGAGGAGCTGGACCACACAGCAGCGCCGCAAGGCGGCAGTGGCAACGGAGGCGAGAATGCACTAACAATCGACGCAGACCACCCGGTCGGGACCGGTTACAGATCGGCTCGGCGGCATGATTGCAAGCTCGGCGAAAACGCCGCGCGAGACAGTTTCAAATAATATTCAATGATAAATATGATATTTTCAAAATTCACAGTGCGATTCAAATCAATGGTTTTGATTTTTCTATAAATTTTATAACTCTCGAGAAATTTTGCATATTTTACAAACAACAAAGGCAAAAAATTTTCGGTATGAATAATATTTTATTTAACACGTCAGGTGCAGTCTAAGTGAATTTTAGTATCGACCTCGCCGAAATTCGCAAAAAAAATCTGTTCATTGCCACGCCAATGTATGGCGGCCAATGCACTGGGCAGTATTGTTCAAGCCTCGTCAAGTTAGCAGGCCGTATTAAAGAATTTCAATTTCACATGGAACATTTCTTCATTTTTAATGAATCCCTTATAACCCGGGCTCGCTCCTATTGCGTCGATGAGTTTCTTAGGTCTGATTGTACTCACCTGCTGTTCATCGATGCGGACATAGGGTTTATACCTGATGACGTCATCATAATGCTCAACATGATGGACGATGATAGCCCCTATGATGTTTTGGCCGCTCCCTATCCCAAAAAGGTAATTTCCTGGGAGAATATTGTCATCGCAACTAATAAGGGTTTTGCCGATAAAAACCCCAGCAATCTTGAAAACTATGTCGGCGACTATGTTTTGAATCTGCCAGAAGGCGTTACAACGATCGCAATGGATGCTCCTTTTGAAGTTGCGGGTGCTGGGACCGGGTTTATGATGATTCGTCGTGAGACGTTTGAGCGAGTTCAGGCGGCCACACCTAATTTGTCTTTTACCCCAGATCACAAACGGAATGACCATTTCGATGGTGGTCGGCCTGTCCATCTTTTTTTCGACTGCGAAATTGATCCGGTTTCCCGCCGCTATCTATCGGAGGACTATTTTTTCTGTCGCAACGTTCGTAACGCAGGGATGCAAGTGTGGATGACCCCCCATTTCGAACTAAGTCATACAGGGACATACACCTTTCGAGGGTCGCTTCAGCACCTTGCCTTGCTAGGTGCCACTGCCGACGGCGAAGCCGAGCCTCACGCTCAGACATTGCGCCCCTGACCTGATTTTGGCATGCGATTTTGGCACGGTTTTGAGCCAGAATTCGAGCAAAGGGGCAACGATCACGCTAAGGATCAAAAAGGCCCAAATTTTGTGGGAAGCCACAATAATTACTGCCGCTGGCGAACCTGCAGTTATATAACAGCATGCGCATCGCGGTCATCACCCCCTACAGCAGCGAAAGCGCAGCGACCCTCAACCGCTGTATTGATAGTGTCGCCGGGCAAACCCATGCCTGCACGCACATTCTTGTTGGCGACGGGCGGGAACTCTCGGTGCCCGAATATGTGCAGCACATAAGACTCCCAAAGACGCATGATGATTGGGGAGATACGCCTAGGTTGATCGGCACTGCATCGGCTTACGCCCAGGGCTATGATGGCATATGCTGGCTTGACGGCGACTGTTGGCTAGAAGCGTTTCATATTGAGCGGTTGCTCGAAATTGCCGCTCGCGAAATGGTATCCGTTGTTACTACTACCCGTAATTTAACGCGGCAAGATGGTTCTCTTCTTGGGGTGTGCACTGAATCTAACGGCCGCGATTTTTGCGACACGAACTGCTATCTTGTCATGCGCGAAGCTATTCCAATTTTGGCCGCAGCTTGGGGCTGGAAGGACCGCGCTGAATCTGTGATTGGGGATAGATATGTATGGGATATCGCCAAGAAGATGAAGACTGTTCATTATTCAGAGCCAACCGTGAATTACGAGACAAAGATCGCCAATCATTATCTGGATCGCCAGGAGAAACCACCGCATAATGCCAGAGTAATCGTGCGTTTAGATGGCGATCGTCATTTTCGTTCGGTGTTGTATTATAGCATGATTTGAAGATTATTCTGCCCACGCTCTCTTTTGTATGATGCAGACATCTTAGTGGTAGGATTTGCCAACTTCCGGCACTGATGAGGTGACCATTCCTCGTTCCAGATCGCGCCACTGTCAGACCAGGTGCACGGTTCCTTAGGGCAGGTCCGCTTGGCATCGTTCATGCCACACCCCAGCAAAGCTGCCAGCGCGTTTCGATGTTTCAATTGATCGCCCCAATTGCCCCACCTCGTGGTGCTGAAGCACGTGCGCGGCCCGCTGTCGATGCAACACGTCAAGGACCTGCTTTTTGAGCGCGGAATCGACATTTGCCACGAGACCGTGCAGTTCTGGAGGAACAGGTTCGGCCCGATGTTCGCAGGCCAGATTCCCGAGAGTTACATCACCAAAACCAGGGATAAAGAAGCAGCCCACCGGTTTATGACGAAGACACTTAAGCGACATAGCTCGCCTAGGTCCACGCCAACATCCGCAATCACATCAATCTCGAACGCCACATTGTTGACCGCCAGACCTGCAAAGAACGCCGGTCAACTGCGCTGGCGGATTGGCAGTCGCTCGCGGGACAACTCTCTCGCTGGGAAACCAGACGGCGGCGTGGAGCGACCGGCTCGCATCCGACTGACAGCATTCGCCCAAGCGGGTCATCACCCCGGAATTTCGTCGACGGTGCGATACCAGACCATGTCGATTTGCCAGTCGCCCGCCTTTGCTGCTGCGGCAATCTTTGACGTCCAGTCGACGCCGCGTTCGGCCGGTTGCAACGTTAGCAGCGCCTTGTCGGCGTCGCTTAGCGCAGCGCTTGATTGCACCCGCAGAATGCCGGACAGGCCAGCATGGTCGGTTTGAAGTTTCGCGCGGTAGCTGTCGCCGGTTCGTTCGAATCGATCGGGGTTGCTGGCGGCGATTTCATCGAGTGCGGCGCGGCTTTCAAGGCCGTTGATCTTGTCGATTTCCCCCGTCGGCTCCATGCCAAAGATCGCGATTTCGCCGGCGGTCCCGCGTTTAATGGTGATCATGGTGTCAACGACGGTTTTGCCCTGCGTTGGGTCCATCGCAAGTTCGAACTTAGGTTGATCGACCGTCAATGCTTCTGCATTGCGGTCTCGAAATAGACGCAAAGCGTCAAGTGCCAAGCACATATCGGCTGGGGCCAGCGCAACATCTTTGAAATCAATCGATTTCGGCGAAATCCCCACGTCCGATAGCGCGCGGGAGATGGCACCTTGCGCACTTGCTGGATCGCGTGCCGCGCCGCGCATCATTACGTCAACGTCCGCGCCATCGGGCTTCAATTCTGCAACGTCGACCCAAGCGCATGGAATGCTCGGCAGTGCCGATGCAAGCGCCGTGGATGCGGCCGAACCCGCCGCACCATCCGCCCCGGCAATAGTCGGGGATGCGCCGGGCTTGCCCGATCCGCCGATCGCCAGCCACACCGCGACGATCAGCACCAGCAATGCAGCCACGCCGCCGCCAATCAACATCATCTGGTTGCGACTGCCGCCCTTGTCTTCGCGCGGCGCACTCGCGGCTTTGGCCTGCTTTGCGGCAGGCGGGGGCGGGGGGGGCGGCGGTGCTGGGACTGCAATCCCGCGATCCAGCGCCTCAATCACCGCGTCCATTGATCGCAGCCGGTTCGCCGGATCTGGCGCAAGCATTGCGGCGATCACCGGACGCATATCCCCTGGCACGGGCGACAGATCAGGCCCGGCGCGGCGGCGATCAACCGCGTCGACCAGGGTCGCGCCCATATCGGTATCGCGACCCTGTGATACAGCGAGCAGCACCAGACCCAAGCTGTACACGTCGCTCCACGGGCCCACATCGCGCCCGAAATCACCCAGCTGTTCGGGCGCGACATAGTTCAGCTTTCCAGCGAAACCATCGCCGACGATGGTCTTGGCGCTGACGTCCAAATCCTTGGCGATGCCGAAATCGATGATCTTTGCCTGATCAAGCTTGCCGCCTTCCAGCAGCACATTGTCTGGCGAAATGTCGCGGTGGATGGCATCAAGTGCGTGCGCTGCCTTCAGCCCAGTTGCCAGCCGCCGCGCGAGCCCGCGCAGTTCGCTGGCTGATACCTTCATCTGGCCGAGCATGTCGGACAGGTTGGTACCGTCGATAAATTCGGTGACGATGTACAATACACCGAGCTGCGGCTCCTGCGCGAGCACGCGGTATTGCACCAGCGCCGGGTGGGCGAGCCGCGTCAGGGTTTTGGCTTCCTTGCGGAACATCGCCTGCACATTGGGATCGGCAGCGAGTGACGGCAGCATCACCTTGATTGCGACACGCTCATCCGACGAGACGTTGATGCCCTCAAACACCTCGCCCATGCCCCCGCGGGCGATGAAGCGTTTTACCTCGAAAATGCTGTTGAGCACGTCGCCAACCGCGATTGATCGTCCATCGCTGCGCGGGGCGCTGGGGATGAAGGTCCGATCAGAGCCAATAAAGGCCTCTGGCTGCGGTGTGGCAGCAGCTTCGGGGGGTGCTGCGGGAACTGGCTCTGGCTCTGGCGCTGACGGACGGCGTGCTCCCCAGGCCGGTTGATCATCCGCCGCATTCACTGCCGCAGCTGGTCCGGGACCAGAGCCGGGACTGGGATTGGGGTTGGAACTGGGATTGGGACTGAAGATCGTGCGCGGCTCTTCGCCCTCGGGCTTTTTATCTTCGTTCATCGCAAGGATCCCGCCGGGTCGCCGATCATCAACCGTGTCGCCTCGCGCGCATCGACCAGCGCAATGGTAACATTATCGGGCGCACCGCCCGCCAACGTCCGCTCGATCAGCCGATCAGCAACGCTGGCGATAGCACCTGAACCAACCAGATTCTGCAGTTCATCCGGTTGGATCACACCGGTCAGCCCGTCGCTGCACAGCAAGAAGCGATCCCCCGACAGAACATCATCTGTGATCGCATCGACGGCCACGGCATCCATCACGCCAATCGCGCGCGCCAGCAAATGCCCCATCGGGTGACCCCGCGCCTCTTGCGGCTGCAACATGCCCAGGTCGAGCAGCCGCTGCACTTCAGTATGATCGACCGTCAGTTGGTGGAGAACGCCACGGCGCAGCACATAGGCCCGGCTATCCCCTGCCCAAACCACGCCAAAACGCCCGCCGTACAGCAGCAGCGCGACCACGGTGGTGCCAAACCTGGCATGGCGCGCTGTGCCCTCATCATAAATGCGCTTATTGGCGGCGTGGATCGCGCCAGAGATGCGCGCGAGGCGCTTGTCAAAATCATCGTCAAAACCGAACTGTACGGCAGCCAGTGTTTCGGTCACCACGGCAGAGGCCCATTCGCCGCGTTCATGCCCGCCCATACCATCTGCCACCACCCACAGCCCATCCTTAGGCCGACACAGCAGGCTGTCTTCATTATGGTCGCGCACCCGGCCCGTATCGGACCGCCCCTCCCCTTCAAAACGCAGCATCAGGCCCATTGTCCTCCTCCCGTCAGCATGGGCCCAGCAGGCGTCAACATCGTCGCGATTAAATTGGCCGGGCGTTCACCGTTAACCGATGCGGGCAGAAAATCGTCATTCCCCTCGGTCCACCAGCGCGAGCTGGCAGGGGCATTGGCGCCTTCCACCGGGATGTCCTTCAGCCCGGCGTGCAGATCATCGACGCTCCATTGTTCAACCAACGCCGCGTAAAGCTTGTCCTCGCATGCCAGCGCAGCCTGATCGCCACCGCCGACTACCCCGGCGATCACCGGAAAACGCCGGCCAATGCGATCCGTGGAGGGAGACATCGCGCCGGACCAGGTTGACGCTGACTGCACCCAGGCGAACCGCCAAACCGGCGCGTGATCGAACAGCCGATCAAACGCCGCGCCGTGTACGGCACGGGCCCGCGACATTTCGCCGGCCAGCCAGCCATCAATCTCTGCCTGCACCTCCGGCGTGATTCCCCGCGCAACGAAATCGCCGTGCGCGGGAAGCTTGCCAAATACCATCGCCGTCACTTCTTCACCGGGCACAAAAATGCCCCTAAGCGAAAAATGGTGCGGCCAAGTCGTGCGGGGATTCGCATCATCCCTGCAGCTCTGACACGCTGAACGGACCGCGGCGCTCTATCAACGACAAATCAGGGGCTGCCTCGCGCGCGGCGGCGATTAGCTGGCCGTCAATGGGGGCTTGGCGGCGCGGCCAATCGACCGTCAGATCGTCATCCTCCAGCATTGCTTCGAGATGGTCGGCCAGCTCCTTGCGCAGACCCGCGTTTTCAGCTCCTGGATATTGAACATTGGCCCAATAGGTAACGGCCCAGCCGCGCACGAGCTTCTTATCCACCGGATCCTGCCCGCCCAGCATCAGATAGGTGTTGAGCGCATCGTCCACCGGTTGCCCGCTGGCAAGCCGGGTCCTGAGATCTTTTTCCAGCGCCAGCAGCAGGCGCGGCAGCATTACGCGGCGCAGGCCACGCCGATATGCCTCCTCAGCGCGTTCGGACAGCCCCGATTCGAACAGTCCGAACCGCATCATAAACGGCGCGCCTCCCGCCTGCCGATCAGCATAGCCCTGCGGCAGAGTGCGCAGCGCGCGCAACAGGCCGAGTGCCTTGTCGAGCCCCGGATCGCGCTCACGCACTTGGATTAGGTTGACACTACTTTCCTTCTGGATGCGCTTTGCCGCCTGCGCCTTTTCCAACAGTGCGGACTGAAAATTGCGATTGCCGACAAAGCTGCTGCTCCATGCCAGCACCGCCAGCACCGCGACCAGCCCGATCCCGGCAATCGCCCCGATCAGCTGCGCGCGCTGGCGCAACCTCGCCTGCGGATTCAGCATCACAAGCCCCGCTTCCGGGAAAGTGACCTGCGCCAGCAACCGATTGAGAAAATAGGCCCGGCCGCTGCCTGCTGCTTCCTGATGCGGCTGATCATAAGCATCAGCCATGATCGACACCATCCGGTCAAGTGGGGTGCCCTGCTGCACACCGCTGGTTAGGTAAAAGCCACGAAGCGTGCCGCCCGGGGCATCACCCGCCACAAAAACGCCGTCTAGAAAGCGGATCAATCGCGAGCGCAGCCGGTTAATCTGCCCCGGAAATCCCAAAATCAGCGCGCGGCGGTTCGCGTCCGGTTCATTGGCAAGCCGCGTTGCGCGGCGCAGTTCAATTGCGCGCGCCATCGTGTCGAACGCGTCGGCAATCGCGGCGCTTTCGGGCCGCTGGCGGGTGAACGGCAGGGTATGCCCCAGCACCGCGCGCCGCCCCTCCACATCCAGATCATCATAATATTCGACAAAGCCGGACAGCAGATCCGCCTTGGTGATCAGCACATAGACCGGCACGTCGATTTCCAGCGTGCGCCGCACTTCGGCCAATCGCCGCCGCACCTTGGCGGCGTGCTGATCAATCGATTGCCGGTCTCCGGCCACCAGCTCATCAACGCCAATGGCAACGATGATGCCATTGATCGGCTGAAGCGGACGGTGGCGGCGCAGCAGCGACAAAAACCCTTCCCAGCCACGCGCGTCAATCGCCGCATCTGAATCCTGGCTGGTATAGCGCCCCGCCGTATCGACCATCACCGCTTCATCGGCGAACATGAATTCAAGGTTGCGGGTGCCGCCAACGCCCAACAGCGTGTAGATCGAATAAGGGAAACGCAGCCCGGAATTGACCAGTGCAGTCGTTTTGCCGGCGCCCGGCGGGCCGATAATGACGTACCATGGGCGGCTGTAAAGATAATCGCGGCGCTTGCCGCCATTTGCGGTCTGCAGCGTCTTTAGCGCTTCCGCCATACTGTTAGAAAGCGCCGCCGTTTCGGCATCGCCGTCACTGGACGCAGACAGTTCAGCCGCAATCGCATCCGACGCGCGCTGCGACTTTCGGCGCCGCAAGAACCACAACAACCCCCACATCGCCGCAATGCCCACGGCGATGAACATCCGCACCCAAACCGGCCTCAGCGTGCCGACAAAGGTCGGCAACCCGGCGCAAAGGAACAGGATGCCAAGTACAGCCGTGCTGATCGATACGAACCACCAATTCGTCAGAATGCGCTGCATTGCCCGCCGATCCTTCTAGTTGGTCCGTGGGATGACGATTTCGACACGGCGATTTTCGGCCTTGCCTGCGTCGGTAAAGTTTGAGGCAATCGGGCGGGTGTCGCCAAAGCCTTTGGTCATCACCCGGGACGGGTCCGAAAGCTGCTGGCGGATGAGCCCAGCAACGGTATCAGCCCGCGCCTTGGAAAGGGCGACGTTATCGGGAAAGCTTAGGCTTGATCCCACGCCGCCATCGGCATGCCCTTCAACCGTTATCGTCCCGTTTTCCTGATCAGCGGCAGTGCCAATTGCCAAGAACAAACCGGTCTTGTCGGGCAACAGCTGATCCGATCCTGACTGGAACAACGCGCCAATTGTGGTGCGCACGCGGACGCTCGATCCATCCTGCTCGACAGCGACAAGCCCCAGTTTCACTTCATTTTCAAGGAAGCTTTTCAGGCGCAGGAAAACATCACTTGGCGCTGCCTCGGGCGGCGGCGTTGCCGCGCGGGCGAGGCGAAGCGCCTTATCGGGGTTGAGCGCAGCCAGCGCGGCACCGGCTGGCTCGCCCGACGTCATCAACGATAGCCGCAGCGCAATATAAATCCCCATCAACACCACCGCCGTCGCTGCGCCAGCCAGCACGACATAGCTCCAGAACCCAACCTTGCGCAGCGGTGCATGCTCGCCGCGCCAGCGATCAACCAAGTGCACCGTCGACAGCCCACGCGGATGTTCCAGCGCGGAAAACAGCGCCTTCATTTCATCCGCAATGCCGCGCGCGCCATTGGCGGCACCGCGATATTTACCCTCAAAACCCGCGGCTAGGCAGGCGTGGTAAAACTCAATCAGCTCGGCATTTTGCGACGCGTTCGCCACCAGCGTGCGTGCCTGCTGCCAGAAACGTTCTTCCTCGATCTTTTCCTTCTGACCGGCAGCTTCTTTCAGGAACGTGACCGCCATGGATCGTTTTTCCCATTCCGCCTCATCAGCGCCGATCCCGGGCAAGTTCTGGACGATATCGTCGATGGTCACGCACAACGCATAAGTCGCGAGCCTGCGCGCTTCTTCGGTAAAATCGGGCGCAATCATGCGTTCGAATTCGGCGGTGGCGCTGGCAACCTGCCGGTGAAGATCAGGAATGGCGATCCGGACACGGCCGGTACGCACCCCGGCAGTGAGCGCCAGCACGGGTGCGGCGGCTGCAATCAGGCGGTTGCTGACAATCTGCTCGGCGGCAGGGGCAGGCACATCATCAGCGCGCAATCGGCTGGGGGTTGAAAGCGCGTCGCCAAAAGGGGACGCATCATCCCGCGCTGCGCCCCAATCCGGTGCCGGTCCTTCATCACGCGGCTTCCCCCATTCGGGCTGCGGTGCAACAGGATCAGCGACCGGCTGGACGGCCCCACGTTGCTGCAGCGGCGATGGCCGAAACACTGTCCGGTTGGCATCAATGCCGTCATCATTGGGGTCACTCATCACATGCCCCCAATAACGCTGAGGCACTATGCATTTGGCGGTCGCCACGCCAAACGCGCGCATTCATCGTGCCCTCGCAGGCCCGATCGTTGAAGTCGAAAAATCGAGGACGGAAATACTGGCCCCCACGCGACGCAATCTGGCCAGTGTGAGCCATCGATCGCCTCCCCCATGCGCTACGAATAAAGCTATTTAAGCACAGCTTTGCCGAGACCGGAAGCGGCTTAATGCGCGCCTGTGCCGCTCTTTGGAACGCAGATCCCGGTACCTCGTGCAAAGGGCCGACAGGGTCAGCGCATAAGCGGTCAGGCTTCAAGGCGGCACGCTGATTAATGGCCCGCGCTGCCATCATCACCGCCCAGAAACCACGCCGAGCGCGCGTCCAGCGCGGGTGGCGAAGTAAGTGTGGAAGGCGCTGCGACGGGAGTCGCTGGCGCGGAAGCGGTGGCAGGCGCAATGGGCACTGGTCGCCACAGCAATAAGGGCAACGTCAGCGCAATCAGCACCAGCGAAACCGCGACGCTCCCATTCAACCCTGCAGGTGATCCGCCCCACAGCGCCGCGCCGCGCATGTCGAGGTCAATCAGCGCCCCAAATTCGCTTACACCGGGATTAGGGGACAGCCCAAGCACCAGCGTCTCAGCGCAATTCCACGCCCAGTGCGCGGCGATCGGCGCGATGATGCCACCGGTGCGCAGCGCCAGCATCCCGAACAACACCCCCGCCAGAAACAGATTTACGATTTCGATTGGCCCGCGCGGCTGACCCGCGAGATGCAGCGCGGTGAAAAGCAACGACGCGCCGATCACCGCAGCCCATTGCCCCCAATATTGGACCAGCACAGGCTGTAAAAATCCTCGCAGCAGCAATTCTTCTGCGCCCGCCTGCAGAATCGTCACCACCGCCCCCGCCAGCAGCACGATCACCGCACCGCTGGGCGCTGGTCCTTGCCCGATTGTGCCGGCAAAACCCGCGAGGCTTGCCGACAGCACCAATCCGCTCGCGCCAATCGCCAGCCCGGTCAGCATCCAGCCAATCGGCTTGTGCCCCGCCACAATCCCGGCCCCCGGCACCAGCCGCGCGGCAACCATGGCGGCAATCGCGATTGGGGCAAAGACAGCAAAAGTATAGATTGTAGCCAGCATGGCTGGCGCTGGATCGCTACCCGCAATCCGCGCGACCAGCAAAGGAGCCGCCGCAAGCCCGATAGCGATGCTCCCCGCGCCAATGCCGCCTGCGAACAGCATAAGCAGCAGCCCGACCGAAATGCGCACCAACCACGGCGCATGCTGGACAGGGGTGCGTTCAGTTTTGGCCACGCAACGCCCTGCCTGGTTGGCGGTACATTAGCGTGAAGCCACCTTGTCACCACCCGACAGCATCGTCTTGCTTTCATCGCCAACCATGAAATAGGCGCCCCAATAATAGGGGTGGCTGTAGCGCGGCTGATCAATCAGCGTCGTTTGTGCCGCCTGCAATGCACCGCCAATCGATTTCGTCCTGCCACTGGCATAAAAGGCGCGGAACAGCTGATCCGTCTCACCCTCACCAGATACCTCCCAATATGTGGCCACAACCGCGCGGGCATTGGCCGCAAGAAAAGCTCGCACTAGGCCATCAAGCGCACGTCCGGTATCTTCCTGGCCACCACGACGTCCGCCCTGCAGCGATGTCGATGCCGATGTGTCGCACGCCGACAGCACGACAAGGTTGGCGTTCAGCTTCAACCCGGCAACTTCGGAAAAGCTCAAAAAGCCATCCGACCCCTCGCCGCCAATGGTTGTCAGCAGCGATGGCGGGATGGAAGCGCAGCCATACTGCCGCTGCGGGAGGCCGTGCGTTGCGAAGTGCACGACCTGGAACTGGTCAAGATCAGTCCGTGCCTCAAGCGCCAGATCGGTAAACTCGGCACCCGTGATTTCAGGCGCACCGACGGCCCCGAAGGCAGCCGCCGCCTCCGTCAATTTGGTAGCGCTGATTGGCGGATTTGCTTGCGAAAAGCCCACCAGGTCAGCGCGGCTCAGGTAACAATTGGCGCCAAATTGCAGCTGCGCATTGGCGGGCAGTGCAACCGATGGTGCCGAATGCTCGCCAATGCCAAGGAAGGGGCGCGTGGCGACCGACTGCTTCAGCCCGCGCACGTCGATGAAAGATCGCGGCGAAAGCGCCGTCGCAATTTCTGCCTGCCGCGCCAGGAAACCCAGCTGGCTGTAATCGTTCAGCACCTCACGCGTCGGGATTCTGCGCGTCTTGGTCAGATACCCGATCACGCTGTCGCGGTCCGCAATCAGCACCCCGAGCGGCAGGATGCTCATCGGCCCGCTGGGATCGAACACGATGCGTTTTGCGGCCTGAAGCTGCGCCCGGGTTTCACCCGGCCCCGCGATCAGCTGAAACAGCGACGCTGACCGGGCGACTTCGAACACGGGCAGTTCCGCCGCATTTTCACGAATCGATGCGCGTACGGTGTTGACCAGCGACGTCAGCGCAGCAAGGTTCGCATCGATGCGGTACACGCGCGCCGTGTTGCGCGACACGACCATCCCGTATGAATAGCCGCGCACTTCGATCAGCTTGAAATAGACTTCATCGGCGAGCAGCGTTTTTTGCAGCTTGTCGATCGTCACCGGCGTATCATCAACCGCATTCAGCTTGCCGCTGGTCAGCAATTGCTCGCTCAATACCTCAAGCCGCTTCAGCTTAGCATCACGCACTGCGGTCAACTGCAGGCGTTCTGACGCGTTTGCATCGCCATTGCCCAGTGCTTCGATTTGATAGCGAAGCGCCGGAATTTCGCGATTCAGGTCGGCGCGTTCACGCAACAACGGTGCCGATCCCGCATCCGCGCTGACCACCGATTGCAGCTGTGACAGCTGACGCGCGATGCCTGGTTCGCCCACCGCCTGCACCGCGCGGAAAAAGGCTTCGACATTGGATCCGCTGGCCGCCTTGTCGTCGCTCTCCGCAAGCAGGTTGAGATAGGTTTCAAGCCCCGATGGCGCCAGCGACCCAGCTCGGCCGGAGCTGATCAGCGTATCAATACCGTCGGCAAAATCCTTGCCTGTTTCATTCAGGCCAGCGCCGGCCGAAACACGCAGCGCCGCACGCTCGATCTGTGTTTCGGCAACAACCGGCGAAATGCCGCCAATTGCCCGCGCGAACCGTGCGCGACCCGATTGGCTCAACTGCACCGCGCATAGTGAGGGATCAGGCGCAGGCCTCCCCAGCAGAGCGGACAAGCCGCAATCGAATTGCCCGATCGCCTTGGTATAGGCAGTGGTACGCGCCGCCCCCGTCAGGGTTTCAGCACGCCGAGCGGAAATCCGGCCAGCCTGACGCTCCATCATCGCGACAAGATAGGTTAGCGGTGCAGGATCGATATTGGTGTTGAGCACGGCTTGGAGCACGCCCGTGCTTTCCGATAGCGCAGCTTCTGCGGCATCCGCTCCGCGATTTTGCGCCAACAACGCCACGCTGCGCGCCCAGCCAAGCTGCGCGTTCAGGGAGGCGGTTTGGATCAGATCAGTCTTCGATCCGCCGATGGAGCCCGCAAGCCTGGTCTGCGCGGAATCGCTGGCGCGATCCGTGCGGTTGAGTTCGGCGAGCAGCACCGGGCTTTGAAGCGGCTGGGCGGGATCGACCACTGCATCGCGCGGGGTGGCCGCCGCAGCTGACAGAGCGCCCTGATAGTCGCGCCGGTTGAGCGAATCGAGTGCGGCATAGGCGGCACGCTTGCGCTGAAGAAACGCGGCGCCTGCCATCGTTGCATTGCGATCAAGCAGCGCGCCCGCTGCGTCGAAATGCTCCCTGGCGGCATCAGCAAACCGGATGTTTGAATCGGCAAGCCCGGCCTCAAGCAGCAGATCAGCCGCAACTTCGGGCGGCGTTGTCGCGTCGGTGCGGCTCAGCGCGTCGTTTAGCAGGCGCGATGCCTCGACATAGCGGCCCTGGCGGTTGAGCGAGATGCCTTCGCGCAGAACCAGCGCGGGGTCGATTGTGCTGGCCACGCTTACCGTGCCCTGCGGTGCGGGGGCGAGCGCATCGAGCTTAATCTGCGCAACGTTGCCGGCGCTATCATCGCTGGGCGCCGCGCCCGTCGCCAAGGCGACCAGCGCGCGTTCCAGCGGGCCCAGCGCGGAGGCAACCGCTGCACCCCGATAGCTTTTGCCGCCGCGCGAAAAGCTGACGATCACCGCCGAAGCTTTCAACAGCGAATCATTGCACCGCCGAACATCAACCGCGCCAACGCCCTTAAGTTCGGCAGCGCTCGCTGCGCCGCAACCGGCACCATCTTCTGTCGCGCGCGCCGAGACTGGCACTACGGAAACAATCGCCTGCGCACGGCTGGCGGCCACGCCGCCGCAATTGACGATATAGCCGATATCCTGTGGGCTGGTGACCCCGGCACCTTTCCAGGTGCGGATGGCGGTGCAGCGGCTGCCATCGCTATCGCGGCCTGCGGTGAAGCGATCGGGCAGATTAGACTGTGTGGTCGCGCAACCGCCGATGGCCAGCGGCCCGACGGTCACGAGCGCGCGCAGGGCGATGCGTAAGATCGACTGGTTCTTCATTACTGGTCCTTCTCGCCGCTGTTGGCTTGCTCGGCTTCGGATTCGCCCTTCATGGGCTTCTTTTTGAGACCCTGGGTTTCATCGGTTAGGATTTCGGCGGTGCCCAGATCGGAAAACAGCGATTCATTATTCGCGCCGATCAGCGGATCAAAGGAGATAGCCAAATCGTCGACTGATTGCAGGATGGTCGACACTCGCACGTCGAACACGGTCGATGTCGGGATGGAAATCGATGAGATCAGGCACCCACCGCCGCCCGATGCGATCAGGCAGCCATTGATGCGTGACTGAGCCAGGTTGATCGCGGTGATGCCAATGGCACCTGGTCCAAGCAGTGCCGATTGCGCGCCCGTTGTCCCGTTGATCGAACCGAACAACGCAAAGCCATTCTGCGCCGATGAACCACCGCCCGTCAGGCCCAATTGCTGTGGCGCCGTGAGGGAGCCGACCGTGACGCCCAATGTCTGCGTACCAAAGCCCGTGTTCTGGAACACAGCATAATCGGTATAGGCGACGCTCAGGTTGCGGGCGATAATCAGGTCAAACGCGGTATAAGGTACACCGCCCGCCAGCTGCGACGAATACAGCGACGAATTGGAATTGGCCACATAACGTGTCGCGACATCCTGTGCCGACAGCCCGGAAAGCGCGCTGATAAACCCATCATTTTGCCCCACCGCAATCCGCCCGGCATTCAGGGCGAGATCAGCGTCCGTCAGGTTGATCCGGCCGCCAGCGCCAGCTGTGGCGAACACCGAAATGCTGCTTGCCGCAGACGGCGTGGGCGACAGATCGCCGATCCGCAGCGTGCGGCCAGCGCCCGACAATGTCACCAGCCCGTCAAGCCGGACCGCTGCCGTCGACCGAATGTCGATCCGCTGGGTGCCAATGGCCGCGTTGAAGCCGATGGCCCCAATTGCGACATTCTTGCCCACTGCGTCGAACACCACGCGGGCAGCCTGAATGCGATTGATTTCATTCAGATCAAGCGCAAACCCGCCGGTGCCATTGGCATTGGTGCCCAGCCGCAACGCGCCCGTACCGCTGCCATAGGTGATCGTCACGTCAGGCGCGCGCACCGTGCCGAGCAGATCGGCATTGGCGGCGTTAAGCACGATTGAGCGCACGGCCGATACGGTGCCGAGCTGGAGCGCCGCACCGTTTGGCGCGGTCGTCGAGCTGGCGGAAACGCGCAGGTCATTGGCAGCATCAAAGTTGGTAGCGCCAAAGCCTGCCGCAATCCGCCCGTCGGTCGCGGCACTTGCCAGCGCCAGCCCCGTCACCGGGCCACCTGCGGTGACGACGATGTCGCTAGTCCTTGACGTGATCGTCCCGAGTCGTGTCGCCGTGGCTGACGACAGCGTTGCAACGCCGGTCGATCCCGTCGCCGTGCCACTGGTGAGCGTGGCAACCTGCAATTCGCCAGAAGCAGCACCATTTTTCGTGAGTGTTGCAGTGGTTCCAGCGCTGCCGGTAGCGACGATCAAATCGCCCACGGATGCGGTCGCCGTGATCGATCCAGCAGTTGCGGTCAACGTGCCGGCGTCGATTGCCTGCGCGGTGGCAATGATATTGCGGCCCGCGCTTACGGTGCCGGTCTGCGCCGTGGTGCCCGCCGTGATCGCCAGGTCGTTGCCCGCCGCGGCGGCAAGGTTCGCACGGTCAAACATCGGCAGCAGCCGCCCGTCGCTCGCCGCCGCCGTCCGCGCCAACCCAGTCACCGCTGCATTCGCCGACAACATGATACCACCCGCCGTCGACACCGTATCGCCCAGCCGGATCGATCCGGCGCTGGTGGTGATGCCAATGGATTCCGTCGTCCCGAGTGTGCCGATGCTGACATCGCCTGCATTCGTTAACGGCGTGGTGAGTGACGGGTTGATGCCGGTAAACCCGCGCGCTGAAACATTGCCCAGCGCAATCGCGCTGCCAGCGGTACGCGCCGCAACCCCGACCAAGCTCTGCCGCGCAGTGCCGCCCTGTACATTGTTGCCAATATCAAAGCTGATCCCGCCGCCGGTCGCATCAATTGTCACCGCCCGGCCATTTGCTGCATCGGCCACACCGCCGCTGTTCGACCGCAAGGTCAGCCCAACACCGCCAATGATCGCTCCACCGGTGGAGCGAATGGCGACCGCGCCAGCTGCACTTTGCGTTTCGCTATCGGCATCATCGCCCAGCGCCACGCTTGCGCCTGTCACGCGGTAATCGCCCGTCGTCGCGCCCACATTGCCGCCGACGCTTACTTGGCCAGTGGTGGCGGTCAGCATGATTGAAGCAGCGGTCAGATTGGTGAAGCTCTGATTGCCAGCGCCCTGGGCGGTGAGCGCGCCCGTGGCGGTGAGCGTACGGGTCAGCGCGATGCCGGTAGTAACGCCAGCCGTACCGAGCGTCACTGCCCCGCCCGCAGAGATCGCATTGCCCATGCCAGCAGCACCGCCGATCGTGATCTGGCCCGGTGCGGTGACGTTAACGCTCGCGCCTGCGGCAATCTGCGCAATCGTCGCGGTTGTCCCTGCCGTGGCGTTAACGGCGGCGGCTGTGCTTGTTAGTGCCGCTGTGTCGATTGATCCGGCGCTTGCCGTCAGCGCGATCGTTCCGGTGTTGTTGATCGTTGCTGTGGCAACGTTACCGCTGCTGGTCGCTAGCATCAGCGCTGCCTGATTGACATCAATGTCACCGGCAGTGATCGCACCGGCACGCGCGCCAAGTCCGCTAAGCGACAGCGCGCTGACATTACCGAGAGTCACGCTCGCGCTTGCCGGGGTCGCTGCAATCGTCACGTCCGAAAGCTTGGTCGAACTTGCCTCAAGATTGGTCTGGCTGCTCAGCGCCACCGATCCCGCATCGGTGGTCAGCGTGATGCCGCTGCTCGCTGCAGTCGCGACGGAATTGCCGCTGTTTGAGCGGAGCGTCAGGGCGCTGAATGAACTAATGCCAACACCAGCCGCAGCGCCCGTGGCACGCAGGGCAATCGCCCCCGTCGCGCTTTGCAAGACGGCGCCCGCGCTGCCCAGTCTGATGCTGTTGCCCGTCACGCTGTAATCGCCGGCACTCGCCGTCACATTCCCGGTAACGCTCACTTCGCCTGTGGATGCCGTCAACGCGATCGAAGATGCGGCGACATTGTTGAAGGTCTGGTTACCAGCGCTAAGCGCCGTAAGCGTGTCTGTTGTGCTGATTGAACGAAGAACCAGAATTCCCGTTGTCACGCCCGCCGTACCAATTGTTACTGCGCCGCTCGCCATGATAGCGTTGCCTGCGCCTGCCGCGCCGCCGATCGTGATCTGGCCGGGGGCGGTAACGCTAACGGTCGAGCCGGCGGCGATTTCGGCGACCGTTGCCGTTGTGGCTGCCATGACGGTCACGGTACCAGCGGTTGCTGTCAGCGTGCCGAGCAGCGCTGCCCCGATGGTGGCAGTCGCCGACAGGTTACGGCCAGCGGTGATTGCCAAACTGCCTGTGCCAGCTCGATCGGCAAGGTTAGCGCCTGAAATCGCGACGTCGACACCCGACGTTGCTGCTAACAGCGAATCGATACGCACGGCGTTTAGCGCCATGATATCAATGCCACCCGCGCTCAACGAAACGGTATCAATAGCCACCGAATCGGCAGTGATGGTCAAGGCACCCGTGCCGCCAATGCTGGTGCCGGTCAGCGCGCCACCGACGGTCAGCGCCGTCGCCGCGCCCAGCGTTACCGCGCCGGTATAGTTCTGCGCGCCGGCCGTGGTGACACTGCCACCGTTGATCGCTGTCGTGCCCGTCACCCCGAGCGACCCCACGTCGACCGTGCCGTCGAACTTCGTCGCGCCGTTCGTCGTAAGCGCAAACGCGCCGTTAACCGTGCTGGTCGGGCCGTTGAATTGAATCGCTCCACCGGTCAGCGTCGTATTCGCGCCCAGCGTCACCGCGCCGGTATAGTTCTGCGCGCCGCCGGTGGGGAATACCTGGATGTTGATCAGGTCGGTGTTGATCGCCGTCGTGCCCATCACCGTCAGGCTCGTCAGCGCGGTCCCCGGGCCCGCGTTGCCGACCTGGCCGCCAAACGTTGTCGCGCCAACCGTGGTCAGCCCGAACGGGCCGCTGATCGTGCTGCCGAACCCGATCGTCGAGCCGGTCAGCGTCGTCGTCGTGCCCAGCGTCACCGCGCCAGTATAGCTCTGGCCGCCGCTGGTGGTGATGATGTCGGTGTTGATTGCGGCGGTACCGTTGACCGTCAATCCGGTCAGTGCGGTCATCGCGCTCGCGTTGCCGACCCGGCCCCCAAATGTCGTCGCGCCCGTGGTCGTTAGCGTCTGTGCGCCGTCCACCGTTGACCCAAAGCCAATGCTCGACCCCGTCAGTGCCGTCGCTGCGCCCAGCGTTACCGCGCCGGTATAGCTTTGCAGCCCGGTCGTTGTCGTGCCGCCGCCGTTGATCGCGCTGGTGCCGTTGACCGTCACGCTGGTCAGCGCCGTCGTGCCGCCAACCAGCCCCCCAAATGTCGTCGCGCCATTGGTCGTCAGCGTCTGTGCGCCGTCCACCGTTGACCCAAAGCCAATCGTCGATCCCGTCAATGCCGTCGCTGCGCCCAGCGTTACCGCGCCGGTATAGCTTTGCAGCCCGGTCGTTGTCGTGCCGCCGCCGTTGATCGCGCTGGTGCCGTTGACCGTCACGCTGGTCAGCGCCGTCGTGCCGCCAACCAG
>JBBSCC010000034.1:0-19249 GCA_038250735.1 Sphingomonadales bacterium
ACGACGGAGTGAACGGGAGGCTCCCTTGCCAACCTGTCCACGCGTCTCGGCTGCGAGCGTCAGCTGTTCGCTCATGTCAGTCTCCGATATGCAGGTGTCACTTCCAGCCAAGCCTCCAGGGATGACCCTGACCGGAAGCAGCGGCGCTTAGCGGAACGGGGGGGCAAGCGCAAGTTCGCGTTGGATTGCAGGTTACTGCACCTGCCGGACCGATAGTCCCGCCCGGCGGAGCATCGCCACCACCGATTCCCTGCCCGCCAGATGCCCGGCACCTACAGCGACCAACACCTTTCCCGGCAATCGCATCCGCCGGGCGATCCAGCGGCTCCAGCGGGCGTTGCGGTCGGCCAGCAGCGCGGCGTGCATTGCAGGCGCACCCGCAAACAGCCGATCATTGCTGCGGGCCATTGCGGCCACATTGCCCGCTGACCATGCCGCAAGCGTGCGTGTATATCCGTCGCGATCGGTGATCGCCAGCACGAGCAAACGACACTGATCGGGCGCGCTTAGCCCGTCGAACAACGCCAATTGGCTGCCCGCGGTTTCCAGTGCGCGCTGCGGACGACCGGCGAAGCGGCGTGCCAGCAAGCGCTCAACGCCGTTCGCCGCGTCCGCCCCCGCCGCCCGCGCACGGCCATTCTCCAGTGCCAGCGCGGCCGCCCAGCTTTCCTGTGCGTCAAGGGCTGATGCCGTTTCACCTGCGTCGGCAATGGCGCGTTCCAGCGCCGGGCGTAGCCGGGCGGGGACGCGGGCCGAGAGGGGTGGCAGGCCATTGCTATGCGCCAGTGCGGCAAATTGCGTGCCGATCACCGCTTGATCGGGCGGGAGAATTTCAGTGACGAGCATATCGGCGCCGTCAATCGCGTGGCGGATCGCCGGGGTTTCCCAAGTAATATTTGGCGGCAGTGCGTGGATCGTGCCGAATAGCCAGATGATCGTATCGGCATCGCGCAACACGAAAAGCGCCGGCCGCGCCGGGGAAGGGCGCGGCCGGCTGCAACCGGACAATATGATCAGCGCGGCGATTAAGAGGGGCGAGATCAGCCACAATCGCATTTGCTCGAACCTTTCAGTATTTGACCCGCGTTGCCGCAAGATTGCGGGTGCCGAGCTGAACCTGCACGCTGGCCGTACTCGCTAGTCGGTGTTCGGATTCCTCCACCGGTAAATTTCACTAACCGTTATAAAGCAATTACCTACCTAAAATCTGTATTGACGCGTTATTATTTTGCGGTTAACAATTGTCTGTCGTCAAAGATGATATCTTTGAAAAGATATATTGTTTTCTTTGGCGGTAAACATTAAATATATTTGGAGTTAAATTATGTTCCAAATGTCCGATAACGAAATTGAACTAGTTGGAGGCGGTTCCGTTTTGGCGCTTCCGCTCGGGGTTTTTTCTATTGACTTCGTGGCAGCAGCAATCGAAGCGCTTGATCAACGAGAACTATTCTTTTGGGAGTTGCAACACGGTTTTCGTGCATAATTTCAATGAATAACTCCGAGCCGCCGATCGGGTATGTGAATTGGCGGCTCGGTTTTTTGTTTTCCGGCGGCGAAATACTTATCGTAGCTGAGCACGGCGATTGCGAAAAGATGAAGAGAGGGTGTCTGTAATTCGCACTTCTACGGCCCATCCAAGAGAGGTCAATATTTGACCCGTGTCGCCGTCAGCTTGTGGGTGCCAAGCTGAACCTGAACACTGTCCTTGCCAGCCAAATGGCCAGCGCCGACTGCCATGAATACGGTGCCAGGCTTTTTGAGACGATTATCTATCCATTCAGCCCAGCGGACATTGCGATCCGTCAGCAGCACCTTGGAAATCGTCTTCAGCTGGTCGAAGTCGCGGTTCATCACCTTGGCGAGCGTTTCGGGATCACCCTTGCTCCAGCTGCTGACCATCGTGTCGATGGTGGCAACACCTTCGTCGAACTGATCGACACCGAGCTCAAGGAACGCGATCTGGTCGGCTTCAGGCAGGGTCGCGAAGAAGCCAAGCTGCTGTTGGAGCGTTTCCAGGCCACTGATCGGCTTGCCCGCCTTCTTGGCTGCTGCATTGATTGTGCGCTCCGCCCCAGATTCCGGATCGTATCCCGCCTTTTGTAGCATGATCTGGCTGATGTTAGCCGCGGCGAACCAAGGATAATATGGATCGAAGCCGGTCGGCGATACGCCGAGCTTGGTCAATACTGCAGTATAAGCATCCCGCTTGTTTTCGTGCAGCTTCTGGGTCAGCGGCGGGCCATCAGGATCAACGACCAGTGGCAGCATGACCTTCTGCACTTCCGCCAGATCTGGCAGCACCATTTCCAGCACAACCTCATCACTCTTGTCGAAAGCCTTTTTTACGCCTTCGTCGAACCAGCTCAGGCCCGGCTTCAGCACATGCACGGTGCCGAACAGATAAATCGTCGTGTCGTCATCCTTTACCACCCATAAGGCGGGGTCGGCATCTACCGTGGCGACGGCGGCAGTGGCGGGGGCAGTGGCCGGGGCGGCAGGAGCGTGGGCAGGCGCTGCCGTTTGGGCGAGCGCGGGGGTGCCCATGATCAGAGCAAGGCTGGCGGTCACGCCAAGGAAACGCATTTTCATCACGTAAAACCTTTTGAAAATTATTAGGTTGGGTAGCGCGTATCAGGCGTTCAAAAACGGAATTTGTGCCAGAAATAGGCGACCATTGTCGCCGCGACCGTGATCACAAACAGCGTATCGTGCATCGGTTCTGGCGCCATCCCGCCTTTCCACAGCAGATACCAGCAGGGGTATAGCGTCATATAGATATTCACGCCCCAAATGGCGCCGACATAGTTGTTCTTCAGCTCCAGCTCATCGATGGACCGGTAATAACGCCAGCACCCACCCGCAATCAGCACCAGATAAAACACCACCGCGCCAATCGCGAAGGCTGGTGGGAAGGTGCCGACACCAGACGGCACCTCGTTTTCCACAAATGCGCCGACCAGCCCGAGCACGAAACCGCCGAGCATCAGCCCGCCAATCGTCATCATCACCCGGCGCGACCGTGCCTTTGACGCCCGCTCGCCGGGGCCAATTTCCCGGTTAGCCATTGTCGATTTCGCCATCATCGAAAATCTCCTCGATCCGCATGTCGAACAAACGGCCAATGCGGAATGCCAGGGGGAGTGAGGGATCGTACTTGCCGGTTTCGATCGCGTTAACGGCCTGGCGCGACACGCCCAGCCGACCGCCAAGCTCTGCCTGGCTCCAGTCACGTTCCGCGCGCAAAACCTTCAGTCTGTTTTTCATCAATCCTGTCCACATGGGCGTCAACCCCGCATCGTCGTTGTCACTGTTGCCTGACCCAATGTCAAGCAACACTGACTAAATGCACGCGATTCGCGGCAATGTCAAGTGACACTGACAATTGGTAACCGTCCCCTTACCCTACGCCCATCCTGGCTCAGCATCCCATGCGTAAGCATTGACCCGCCACATTGCCCACGCCAAAGGTGCCAGCGTTCCATGTTGCACCTGCGAAAGTCGCCCCTTGGCCGTTCAACCGCCCAGTTCTCCGCAAAGCTTGCCGCTCAGCTTTCAGGGCATGATCCTGAAGCTCCATCAATATTGGGGCGATCATGGCTGCCTGATTCTGCAAGCCTATGACATGGAAATGGGGGCGGGCACATTCCACACTGCGACCACGCTGCGTGCGCTGGGGCCTGATCCGTGGAACGCCGCGTTCGTGCAGCCGTGCCGGCGCCCCACCGATGGCCGCTACGGCGAAAACCCCAATCGGCTGCAGCATTATTACCAATATCAGGTGATCCTGAAACCCAGCCCGCCCAATTTGCAGGAGCTGTATCTGGGCAGCCTGGCGGCGATTGGCATCGATATGCTCAGCCATGATATCCGCTTTGTGGAGGATGATTGGGAAAGCCCCACGCTGGGCGCCTGGGGGCTGGGCTGGGAAGTGTGGTGCGACGGGATGGAGGTGACGCAGTTCACCTATTTCCAGCAAATGGGCGGCTTTGATTGCAAACCGGTGGCGGGCGAGCTGACCTATGGGCTGGAACGGTTGGCGATGTATATCCAGAACAAGGATAGCATTTACGATCTGGCGTATAACGACGCGGGTGTGACGTACGGCGACGTGTTCCTTGAAAATGAGCGCCAGATGTCGGCGTGGAATTTTGAGGTGGCGAACACCGACAGCCTGGTGGAGCAATTCCGCATGCACACCGCTGAATGTGAAAACTCGCTGGCCGCCAAGCTGCCGATCCCCGCCTATGAACAGGCGATCAAGGCGAGCCATGTCTTCAACCTGTTGCAGGCGCGCGGGGTGATCTCCGTCGCCGAACGCCAAGCCTATATGGGCCGGGTGCGCGATCTGGCGAAGGGCGCATGCCAGGCCTGGATGGACAAGAACGGGTGGGCAGCGTGATGGCCCAGCTAAATCCTCCCCGGCACGGGGAGGGGGACCGCGCGAAGCGTGGTGGAGGGGGTGTGCCGAAAATGCGCCGCCCGGAGGTATATGCCGCGCGCAAACTCAGGCGCGATATGAGCTTGCCTGAAGCGCTCGTGTGGCAGCGTTTGAGGGGCGCAGTGACGGGCATGAAATTCCGAAAACAGCACCCGATTGGCCCGTACGTTGTTGATTTCTATTGTTCTAAAGCCCGGCTTGTCATTGAAATTGACGGCGAGGCGCATAGTCGTGGCGATGCACCTGCGCGCGACGAGCGCAGGGATGCGTTTGTGATTGAAAATGGCTACCGGCTCCTGCGCATAGCCGCGGTTGAGGTGTTGCGCGATGTGGATGCTGCTGTCGCTGCCATCGTGGCGTTTGCGGAAGCCCCCCTCCACCGTCCTTCGGACGGTCCCCCTCCCCTTGCAGGGGAGGATTGATGGCTGACTTCCTGCTCGAACTGCGTTCGGAGGAAATTCCTGCGCGGATGCAGGCCAAGGCGCGCGATGATCTTGCGCGATTGTTTGTGGCCGAACTCGCTGCTGCCGGGCTGGCTGCGCCTGCGATCGCCACCTATGCCACGCCGCGCCGCCTGGCGTTGATTGCGCGCGGGCTGCCGCTGGAGACGGCTGCGGTTTCCGAGGAAATCAAAGGCCCCAAATCCGCCGCACCGCCGCAGGCGCTGGAAGGTTTTCTCCGCAAAACCGGCCTCACCCGCGATCAGCTGGTCGAGCGGGACGGCGTGTTGTTTGCGATCATCGACAAGCCCGGCCGTGCGACCGCCGATGTGCTGGCCGAAGCCGTCCCGCGCATCATCCGCGCCTTTCCCTGGCCAAAGTCGATGCGCTGGGGCGACGCCTCTCTGTCCACCGAAAGCTTGCGGTGGGTGAGGCCACTACAGGGCATTATTGCGCTGCTGGACGGCGCAGTGGTCGACTGCGAGGTCGCCGGGATTGCGAGCGGACGGGAGACGGTGGGCCACCGCTTCCATTCTACCGGCACGCTACGTATCGACAGCGCTACAACCTATGTCGATCAGCTCCGCGATGCACACGTCATCGTCGATCAGGATGAGCGTGCCAACATCATTGCGGTCGGCGCCAAAATGGCCGCGCGCAAGGCGGGCCTGACGCTGATCGAGGATGCCGGACTGCTGGCGGAAAACGCCGGGCTGACCGAATGGCCGGTTCCGCTGCTCGGGCGCTTCGACGCGGCGTTTCTGGACGTGCCGCCAGAGGTGATCCAGCTGACGGCGCGCGTGAACCAGAAATATTTCGTGTGTGCGGATGCGGACGGGAAACTCGCCAACGCGTTCATCTGCACCGCCAATATCGATGCGGCAGATGGCGGCGCGAAGATTGTCGACGGCAACCGCAAAGTGCTGGCGGCGCGGCTGAGCGATGCCAAATTCTTCTACGACACCGATTTGAAAGTGCCGCTGGAGGAACAGGCCAAGAAGCTCGATCGGATCGTGTTCCATGAAAAACTGGGCAGCTTGGCGGACAAGGTTGCGCGGGTGGCGAAACTGGCAAGGTGGCTGGTGGAAGAGGGGATTGTGCCGCCCTCAACCACCCGTCATCCCCGCGAAGGCGGGGATCCCGCTTTTTCTTCTTCGGGTGCGGTAGCGGCGAGCGCGATAGGCAGCGGGACCCCCGCCTTCGCGGGAGTGACGGCAGAAGAACGTGCAGAACTTGCGACACTCGCCGAACGCGCAGCACAACTGTGCAAAGCCGATCTCGTCACCGGGATGGTGGGCGAATTCCCGGAACTGCAAGGGCTGATGGGTGGATATTACGCCACCGCGCAAGGCGAAGACCCGCGCGTCGCCGCCGCGATCCGCGATCACTACAAGCCGGTCGGGCAGGGCGATGACGTGCCCACCGATCCGGTGACCGTGGCGGTGAGTTTGGCGGATAAGCTGGATACGATTGCGGCGTTTTTCGCAATTGACCAAAAGCCCACCGGTTCAAAAGACCCGTTTGCGTTGCGTCGAGCGGCCT
Source organism: Sphingomonadales bacterium (assembly GCA_038250735.1). Classification (GTDB taxonomy): domain Bacteria; phylum Pseudomonadota; class Alphaproteobacteria; order Sphingomonadales; family Sphingomonadaceae; genus Sphingomonas. The sequence goes on from JBBSCC010000034.1 coordinate 6,424, forward strand.
TTGGGGTCTTGGCGCTACTGACCCGTAATGGGATCCGGCTGCCAATCCGACTTGAGTTTGCGTCGAGCTGGTTCTTTTTTTGTGCGTCAGCAATCGATCCTGAAACGCACGATGTAGCCGCGCTTCATCCAAACCCAGTGACGCACATAATGCCAGCGGACGTTCTTCCGCTAGGACGCGAATTTGAAGACCGTAAGGACTTTTTTAATCGAGGCCGTATTTATGAGATTGGCGAGTGGGATGGTTTTGTTTTGCAGCTCGAAGATCAGCTCCTCGACTTCTTCGCCGACCGCCTCAAAGTCCAGCAGCGTGAGGCTGGCGTCCGGCACGACCTGATCGATGCGGTGTTTGCGCTTGGTGGGGAGGACGATCTTGTCCGGTTGCTCGCGCGGGTGCAGGCGTTGCAGGCGTTTATCGGGACGGCGGATGGGGCGAACTTGCTCGCCGGGTATAAGCGCGCGGCGAATATTTTGAAGAAGGAGGGCGCGACCCCGGCCCAAAGCGGCCGTCACCCCGGACTTGATCCGGGGTCCCGCTCCTCAACCGAAGAAGAAGAAGCGGGGCCCCGGCTCGGGGGCCGGGGCGACGGATCTGTGGCCGCAGGCTTGCCCTACACCCCCGAACCCGCCGAAGCCGCGCTTATCTCCGCGCTGGATATCGCCGCGCCTGCGGCCGCAGCTGCCGTGGCCGCGGAAGATTTTGCGGCGGCAATGGCGGCCCTCGCCAGCCTGCGCGCGCCGATTGATGCGTTTTTTGAAGGCGTGATCGTCAACGACCCCGATTCCGCCAAGCGTGCCGCGCGGCTGGCGTTGCTGGCGCGGGTGCGCGATGCCGTTCACCAGGTAGCTGATTTTTCGAAGATTGAGGGCTGAGATGACCAACTACGTGTATCGGTTTGGCGGCGGCGTTTCGGATGGCGCGGGGTTGAGCAAGGAATTGCTTGGCGGCAAGGGCGCGAACCTGGATGGCATGGCATCCATCGGCCTGCCGGTGCCGCCGGGCTTTACGATCAGCACCGCGATGTGCACCCGCTATCTGGACGAGGGCGAGGCATTTCCGGACAGCCTACGCGCTGAAGTGGCGACCGGGCTGGCGCATATTGAGGGTGTGACGGGCAAGAAATTCGGCGATGCCGCCAACCCGCTGCTCGTGTCAGTACGGTCTGGCGCGCGCGTCTCGATGCCGGGCATGATGGATACCGTGCTCAACCTGGGGCTGAACGACGATACCGTCGAGGGGCTGGCGCGGGTGAGTGAGGACGCGCGCTTTGCGTGGGATAGCTATCGCCGGTTCATCCAGATGTATTCGGATGTGGTGCTGGAACTGGATCACGACGCGTTTGAAGAAGCGCTGGAGGTGGCCAAGGAAGATCAGGGCTATTTCCTTGATACCGAGATGACCGCCGATGATTGGCGCGGGCTAGTGGCCGAATACAAGGCCATCGTCGCGCGGCTATGGGGCAAGCCGGTCCCGCAGGATGTACATGATCAGTTGTGGGGTGCTGTCGGCGCGGTGTTCGGATCGTGGCAGTCGGATCGTGCCAAGGTGTATCGCCGGTTGAACGGCATCCCCGGCGACTGGGGCACGGCGGTGAACGTCCAGTCGATGGTGTTTGGCAATATGGGCGAAACATCCGCCACCGGTGTTGCCTTCACCCGCGATCCCGCGAAGGGCGACCGCGCATATTACGGCGAATTCCTGATCAATGCGCAGGGCGAGGATGTGGTCGCCGGTATCCGCACACCGCAATATCTGACGCTCGCGGCGCGCCAGGCGGCGGGTGCCAAGCCGCTGAGCATGGAAGAGGCGATGCCGGAGACCTATGCCGAGCTGGCCAAGGTGTTTGACCTGCTGGAAGTCCATTATCGCGACATGCAGGACATTGAGTTTACCGTTGAACGCGGCAAATTATGGATGCTGCAAACCCGGTCGGGCAAGCGCACCGCCTCTGCCGCGCTGAAGATCGCGGTTGATATGGCCAATGAAGGGCTGATCACGCAGGAAGAGGCGGTGGCGCGGGTTGATCCGGCGGCGCTGGACCAGTTGCTGCACCCAACGCTAGATCCAACCGCGGTGCGCGATGTGCTGACGCGCGGGTTGCCCGCTAGCCCCGGCGCGGCTTGCGGTGCGGCGGTGTTCGACAGCGAAACTGCGCAAAACCGCGCTGAGCTGGGCGAATCGGTGATTCTGGTGCGCACCGAGACATCGCCGGAAGACATCCACGGCATGCATGCGGCCAAGGGCATTTTGACGGCGCGGGGCGGGATGACGAGCCATGCCGCCGTGGTGGCACGCGGCATGGGGCGGCCTTGCGTATCGGGCGCGGGCACCGTTTCCATCGACGCCAAGGCGCGGATGATGCGCGTGGCGGGCCGCGAAGTGCGCGAGGGGGAGATTATCACGATTGATGGCACGTCGGGTGAGGTGATGCTGGGCGAAGTGCCCACCGTGCAGCCGGTACTGGCGGGCGATTTCGGCGTGCTGATGGGCTGGGCCGACAAGGTGCGCCGCATGAGGGTGCGCGCCAATGCCGAAACCCCGCTCGATTGCCGCACCGCACGCGATTTTGGGGCAGAGGGCGTGGGGCTGTGCCGTACCGAACATATGTTCTTCGATTCAAAGCGGATCACCCTCGTTCGTCAGATGATTTTGGCGGATAGCGAAGCGGGCCGTCGCGCGGCGCTGGACAAATTGCTGCCCGAGCAGCGTGCGGATTTCGCGCAGATTTTTGAGGTGATGGCGGGCCTGCCGGTGACGATCCGGCTTCTCGATCCGCCGTTGCATGAATTTCTGCCGCATGAAGAAAGCGAGTTCGCCGATGTCGCGGCGGCGACCGGCATCGGTGTTGAGGCGCTGCGGCGGCGCGCAGGGGAGCTGCATGAGTTCAACCCGATGCTGGGCCATCGCGGGTGCCGGCTGGGGGTGACGTACCCCGAAATCTACGAAATGCAGGCGCGCGCGATTTTTGAGGCGGCGTGCGATGTGGCGGACGCCACCGGTGCTGCGCCCATTCCCGAAGTGATGATCCCGCTGGTCGCCACCCGCAAGGAACTGGAGCTGATGAAGGCCGTGGTCGATGCGCAGGCCGTGGCGGTGTTTGCGGAGAAGGGCCGCGTGCTTGAGTATCTGGTCGGTACGATGATCGAACTGCCACGCGCCGCGTTGCTGGCCGCACAGATTGCCGAGGTGGGAGAGTTTTTCTCGTTCGGCACCAATGATCTGACGCAGACGGCGCTGGGCGTCAGCCGGGATGATGCGGGCCGCTTCCTGACAACCTATGTCGACAAGGGGATTTACGCGACCGATCCGTTTGTCAGCCTGGATGTTGAGGGCGTGGGCGAGTTGATCGAGATCGCGGTTGAGCGTGGCCGGCGTACCCGGCCTGATATCAAGCTGGGCATTTGCGGTGAACATGGCGGCGACCCGGCCAGCATTGCGTTTTGCGAAACGGTGGGCCTCGATTACGTGTCCGCCTCACCCTACCGCGTTCCCATTGCAAGACTGGCGGCGGCACAAGCAGCGTTGAAAAACCGGCGTTGATCGGCGAGCCTGTGGGGACGGCCTTGAACGGGCTGAGGGGATGATCGGATGAGGAACTGGGCACGCCTGCTGATTGGCGGCGTTTTGGGGGTGGTGATCGGCAGTGGATCGGCCATCTGGTCGGTGCGCGCGGGATCATTGGGTGCGGAGAACGCGATCGGTTCATGGGTTACCGGGCGTGATTTCGGCACGGCGGCGGCGAGTGATTACACCCGCGCGGTTGTGGCGCTTCGCGGCTTGCTCGCGCTGCCTGCGACCGAAGCACGATATTATACTGCGGGCACGGACAATAGCGGTCAGCCCCTGCGCGGAAACTGCACCTACCGGGTGACGGGTGGCGCGCTGCCCGCCAAGTGGTGGAGCCTGACGCTGTATGACCACGCGGGCTACCTGGTGCCCAATCCGGCCAACATCTATTCGATTGGCAGTGCCAGTCTGGCCGCCGATGAAATTGCACGCTGGACGGTGGTGATCTCGCCAGCGCGCCAGCCGGGCCGTTGGTTGCCAACCGGCACCGCCAATCCTTTTGAGCTGACGATGCGCGCCTATTTGCCGTCGGGCCGGGGCAAGGGTGATTTTACTGCCGCGCAATTGCCCAATATCAAGCGGGAGCAATGCGCGTGATCCGGGGTTGGCTTGCCGCCGTGGTGCTGGGGTTGGTGTGCGGCCTGCTCGCTTGGCAGGCGACGATCGGCGCGATGCCGCGCGCGCTCATGGCGCTCGCGGTACGGCGCGTGGCAAGCGCTGGCGGCATCAACCGCATGACGCACGCGCCCATCGTGACCGCCAAATCGCGCGCAATCGTGCGGCCAAGCCCCGATCTGCTGTATTCCAGCTGCCCTTATGACGTGGGCGTCGGGCCGGTGCTGATTGATGTGCTGCCCATCGATGCACCTTATTGGTCGCTATCGGTGTTCGACACGCTGACCAACACCGCGTTTGTCCGCAACAATCAGCAGACGGCGCGCGAGCCGCTGCGGGTCGCGCTGATCCGTAAGGGGCAGGTGGTGCCAAAGGGATATTACCCGGTCATGCCAGCGGGCACGCGCGGCGTAGCGCTGGTGCGGGTGTTGATCGACCGCAATGCCCCCATCGACACCATCGACCGCGCCAGGCGACAATCGAGCTGCCGGGTGGCGAATTGAGCAGCGTCAGCCCGCAGTGATTGATGCTGCTTGGTTGTGCGACGTCCGATAGGCGCGTTGACGGTCAAGCTGGCGGTATCGGAAATTGATGATGGCACCAATTGCCGACGCAATCATCGATACGATCAAGAAATACGCGATTACCTGGCGTTCCATCGAAGCCTCCCAGAACCGTGAGCCCTGATGAACCCACCCGCGTAAAACCCGCGAGTGGCCGCAATGTTTCCGTCTAAAAATTACGGGGATTATCTGCAGGCGCAATTGCCAGGCGTCATGGCGCGTTGAGCGAGCGGGGGCGGCCGACGCAGAACGCGCGGACCGCGAACGGCGACAATTGTTGAAAGGCGGCCGTTTGCCCTTCTCCCTTAAAGGAGAAGGATACCGCAGCTTGACAGCTTGCTGGCTAGGGCAGGTTGGATGAGGGTGATCCGCTGCATCGACAGGGTGATCCCCTCACCCAGCTTCGACTAGGCCCGCGCTGAAGAAGCGCGGCCCAAGTCTGCGCAACCCTCTCCCGATGGGAGAGGGGAATGTCCGCAACTCGGGCGAAAGCCGTCGGCCAACACCGTTAACCTGCCAAATTCCCCTAAGCCTCGATCAGCTCGTCCTCGCCTGATCCGATCAGCGCGGCTTGCAGGCGCCATTGCTGGTTGGCGATTTGGCCGGGGGGCAGGTTGAGCTGGATCTCAATCGCTTTCTCGTCTTCTGCGCTCAGCCGCTCGATATCCTCGATCTGGCGAACGCCCAGCGAGCCAAGCCCGGCTGCGAGTGTCGTATCAATGCCGCGAATACGCGTTAGCGCGTGCAACGTGGCGTCAATCTGCACCGGCTCGTGATCATCCTCTGCAACCGCGTCTGGCACGGGGTGTTCGGCTGTTGATGCGTGTTCATCGTGTGCTGCCAGCGGTATCGCGGTGGTGGACTCTGTCTCAAAATGGGGCAGAATTTCGGGATGGGTGATCGCCGCGGCGACGACTGGCGCTGCCGCCGCGGCCACAATCGGTACGGCGGCAACCGGCTCTTCGGTTGGGGCGGGGGCATGCATCGCTGCGTCAGCAACCGGTGCTGAATCAGCGGCCTCAACGACTGGTTCTGGGCCCGCCTCGGCATGGTTCAAAGCATCGTGTTCAGCCGGATGTTCAGGCGACGTGGCCGCCGCCAACGGCAGGGGCGCAAGCGGTGCAGCCGCTGCTGAAGCCGCCACCACCGCCGCTGCAGCATCGCTGCGCATGCGAACAACCTCTTGCGACAGGGCGCTTTTCTGCGCCTCCAGCTCGGCGATCCGGCGGGTCTTTTCGATGTTCAGCCGATCAGTTTCGTCGCGGTATTGGGCATAGAAACGTCGTTCGTCGTGAAAGCGCCGCCGCCATTTCCCCTCAAAGGTCGACCCGAAATAGCCAAGCACCAAACCGACCACGATCAGGCCGCCCCACAGGGCATATTCTAACGGGGACTGGGGCAACATGGCTTGGCCTTCAGACAATGGTTGTCGTTAACCATTGTGCATTGTGACGGAAGCGCAATCAAGCGCTCTGCACATGCCGGCCCGGCACGCTGCGCGGCGGATCAGATTCCGCCCGAGAATGCGTCCGAGATCGAACAGGCAGCCGGCCCCAGAATCACGATGAACAATGTGGGCAGGATGAACAGGATCAACGGGATTGTCATGATCGCGGGCAGGCGGGCGGCCTTTTCTTCGGCGCGCATCATGCGTTCGTTGCGGAATTCGGCGGAAAGCACGCGCAGCGCAGATGCCAGCGGGGTGCCGTATTTCTCGGTCTGGATCATCGTTGTCACGACGCCCTTCACGGCATCCAGCTTCACGCGCATTGCCAGATTTTCAAAGGCCTGACGTCGTTCAGACAGAAAACCGAGTTCGATTGCGGTCAGGGTAAATTCGTCGCCTAGCTCAGGATAAGCGCGGCCAAGTTCGCGGGCGACGCGTTGGAAGGCGGCATCAACGGTTAACCCCGCCTCAGCGCAGATCACCAGCAGATCAAGCGCATCCGGCAATCCCTTGCGTATAGCATCGCACCGCTTGGTAATCTTGTTGCCGAGATAGAGATCGGGAGCCTTGTACGACAGGAAAAAGCTCATCGCGACAAGGCCATAAGCCTTGATCGGCGACCAATCCGAAAACATGTCCGTGCCGTACACCAGGTACAGCATCATCCCCCCCAATACGACCGGCATCACCATGCGCGCGAAAATGACGGCGACAGCATACTCCTTTGACCGGATACCTGCTTGCATAAGCTGGATCTGGGCGGATTTGACTTGGCTGTCCTGCAACACTTTCAGCGACTGGAGCACATCGCGGATGCGATCGGTGGTCAGGTTCTGCTTGACCAGCTTGGCGCGGCGTTTGGCCGTGGAGGCGGTGATGCCTGCCTTTAACTGCTCGCGACGATCATTGAGTGCCTTGACCCGCTTCGTCATCGGATCGCGTACGGTGGTGACGGCATAGATGGCGACGAGCACCATGAACGCGCACACGCCTGCCAACAGCGTGGCAACGCTGATCACGTCGACGCCCAAAATCGTCGGTCCGGCATTGGCAGCCTGAAATTGCACGCGCTGTTTTCCCGTCGCTAAATTTCGAAATTGACCATTTTGCTCATGATGAAGACGCCGATCCCCATCCACAGCAAGCCGCCGCCACCCGCGACCATCAGGCGCGGCTCGACGAAAAAGCCCTGCATGTAGGAACCGTTGATCATCCAGATCATGCCAAACACGATGAAGGGCAGCGATCCGACGATATAGGCCGAAGCCTTTGATTCAGAAGACATCGCCTTGATCTTCAGCTTCATCTGGCCGCGCATGCGCAGCACGGTGGCCAGATTAGCCAGCGTTTCGGCCAGGTTGCCGCCGGTTTCGCGCTGGATAGCAATCGTGATCACGAAAAATTGGAACTCGGGCGTGCCGAGCCTGTCGGCCGTTTCCTGGAGCGCCACATCCATCGTGCGGCCGATTTTCATCTTGTCGGTGATCGAACGAAACTCCGCGCCAACCGGCCCGTCAATTTCAGCGCCCACCACGCCCATCGTCTCGCCGATCGGCAGGCCGGACCGCAATCCGCGGACAAGCAGTTCAATCGCATCCGGGAATTTGGCCGTGAATTTGGCGATGCGGCGCTTGATGAAAAAACCGACCACCATATGCGGAATGCCAGCGCCCACGATAATGCCGACCATCAGTGCCAATAAAATTGGCAGCCCCTGTAACATCAGCAGCCCGGCGATCACCGCAAAGATGATCAGCGTCGCGGTGGCATATTGCCCCACGGTCCAGGTCTTGCCCGTTTTCGACAGCCGCTTTTTCAGTTCTGCCGGGTTGGGCAGCAATCGCATTGCGGCGGCATCCATCCGGCTGTTGCTGTGCTGGGTGATGCGGCGCATATGCGCCTCCGCCACTGCACCCGACGATCCATTATGCCGATTGGTGAGTGACCGCAGGCGACGGACCTTGGCGCGTTCGGGCGACGGCCCGGCAAACGCAAACGCAATCAGCCCCAGCACGACCAGCGCGCCAAGGCACATCATCATGAGGGGCAGTAAATCCATTCACTATGCCTTTGTTCAACGCATCACCCGGCACGCGGGCAATGGCCCATCAACCCGCCTTGGCTGCACGTTTCGGAATTAATCCGCGAAGGTTACCAAATTTGCCGATCAGCGAATTGGCAGCCGACGCCGGCTTGGCACCCTTGCCCCCTTTGACCGGCAGTTCGCCTGCAGAGCCGTCGGCGGCGAACAGCAATTGCTTGGCGAGGTCGCCAAGCGGGCTGATCGCCTTGGATGCTTTGCCCACATCAACCAGTGGCTTCCCCAACTTGGCAGCCTGTGCGGCGGATTTTTGATCAAAGCCGATGGCGAAATCGATCTTGCGTTCGATCGATCCTTCGAAATCCTTGCGGCTTATCTCCAGCTGCCCGTTCTGGTGCACCTTGTTGGCGACCACGAAGATCTGGGTCTGCGGGGCATTTGATTTCAGCCACGATAGAATGCGGATGGTGTCGCGGGCTGCGGCCAGGGTCAGTTCGGTCACCACCACTGCCAACTGAACATCGCTTATCAGGTGCGGGTGATTGACAAGCATGGCGCGCGGCAAATCGGTGATCGTGCATTCGAACGCCGATCGCATTTCTTCCTGCAACTGGTAAAAAGCCGATCCGTCACTCATCACGGGTGAGTTTATGGGAGCTTCTGCCGACAGGATGGCCAGTTTCTCGCTTGCGCGCACCATGGCGCGTTCGATGAACAAGCCGTCGATGCGGCTGGGATTTTCGATGGCATCGGTCAGCCCGCGGCCGGGCTCCAGATCAAGCGCCAGCGCGCCGGTGCCGAAATGCACGTCCAGGTCGAGCAACGCGGTGGTGCGGCCTGCCTTTTCGCTGATCCACCATGCCAGCGACGTCGCGATTGACGATGCGCCAACCCCACCCCGCGTGCCGATAACGGCGGCGGAGCAGTGCGGGCGTTCTGTGCTGGCATCGGTCAGCTTGGGGGCGTTGAGCAGAGCCTGCGCCGTTGCAAAGGCATCGCGCAGCATATCCGGATTGAACGGCTTCAGCAGGTAATCCTGGATGCCGCTGGCCACCAGATCGCGGTACAGCCGCACGTCATTCACCTGGCCCGCCGCAATCACGACGGTGCCGGGCTCACACACTTCGGCAAGCGCGTTGATGTCGTTCAGCGGATCACCGCTTTCCGACAGATCGACGAACAGGATGTGCGGGCTGGCCGATACCGACAGCGTTTGCACGGCATTGCGCAGGCCACCCTTATTCACCTTTTCAGGGGCCCAGCCAAGCTCGACGGCGATTGGCCGCAGTGATTCAGCCGTGGTTTCGTCGCAGACAAAGGCAACAAAGGGTTCACGTGTGCCGGTACGACCTGGGTTGAACGGAGCGTTCATTAGCTTGCACCTCCGCCGCTCGAAGAACCACCGGCGGAGCCGCCGCTGCTCGCGCCGCCGCTGCTACCCGCTGCGCCGCCGCCGCCACTGCCGGTAGACCCGGTGCCGCCTGATCCCGTACCCTTGCGCAGCGACTGGATGGCGCGCGTGCCGGTTGCAGGATCAGAGGTGGCCGATCCAGGCTGCCCGCGCACCAGATCGTCGGGCTGGGCAACCATTGCTGCCAGGTTCGAATTGATCGCGCAGCCATGATTTGACGAAGTATGCCCGTTGAAATTGCCGTTACCCGTGTCGTGATTGTCCGGGCAGGTTGGGACTGACGCCTTGGTGCGGCTGACGACGACGCGAACCGTGCCGGGGTTCGGCTGGGTCGCCGAAACCGGCACCGAATCCGCCAGGAACAGGCCATAACGCGCCACGGCTGCGCTCACATCAACACGGGCGGCGCTGCTTGAGCCGGTGGGATCATCAAGCGCGACCCGGTCGCCATAGCCAAGCCGTAGCGAAGCGAGCCAACCCGACAGCCGCTGAAATTCGCCCGGCGAGGGGCGGCCATTATCGGTGTTCATGTCAAAGATATAATCGGTGCGGTTGACGACCGGCTGATGGACCGATTCAAGCCCGCGATTATCAGCGATGGAGCCCGCGCAGCCGCCCATCAGCAGCGCCGGGGCGGCGAGGGCGATCATCGAAAGGCGCTTGAGCATGGTTTTCTCCCTGCGGTGATGCGCGATCATTTGAAGCTGAATCCTGGAGCGGCGCTGGTGCTGGCACCTTTGCGCGGGGTGGGAACAACGGCCTTCACGTCTTCACGACCCGGCGGTTTGGGTGTCGGGCCAAGCGGCAACGGGCTCACCGCGCCGATGGCTGGCTCGCTGGATGCCGGGGCGACGCTTGGTTTGGGGCGATCGTTGTTACCGCTGCTGCGGGACAGGGCACCGGTGAATATCCGGTCGAGGTCACCTGCGGCGGTATAGCCGTCGGTTGGCAGCACAATGTCATTCGCGTTAACCGGCTTCACCAGATACGGCGTTATGACGATCACCAGTTCGGTTTCGTCACGCTGAAAGCCGTTGGAGCGAAACAGCGCACCGAGCACGGGCACATCGCCCAATCCGGGCGCTTGCGTGATTGAGTTATTATGGTTGTTCTGCAGCAATCCGGCGATCATCATGCTCTGCCCCGAACCAAGCTCAACGGTGGTTTCGGCCCGGCGGGTCGTCAGCGCCGGGATTGTCGTCCCGTTGATCGTTACGGCACCTGCCGATGTCAGCTGCGACACCTCTGGCCGGACGCGCAGCGAGATGCGGCCATCCGACAGCACGGTGGGCGTGTATACTAGGCTGATGCCATATTGCTTATATTCAACCGAAACAGCGCCAAGGCCCTGACTGATCGGGATGGGAATTTCCCCGCCTGCCAGAAATGTTGATGTTTCGCCCGAAAGCGCGGTCAGATTTGGGTTGGCCAGTGTTGATACCAGCCCTTTGCGCTCACCCAGATCAAGCGATGACAGCAGATCGAGCCCGAACAGTTTGCCAGCAGCGCCAATCGTGGTGGCGTTGGCAAGGCCGTTGAGCAGGCTGGTGCCATCCGTCGCGGTTGTCCCGCCGGTGAACAGCGGCCCATTGGGGGCATATTGCGTTGCCGCGCGGCCCTGCGCGACGCCGAAGTTGAACCCGCCGCTGCTGTTCAATGTCTGCACATTGACGCCGATGTTCTTGATAAAGCTGCGGCTGACCTCAGCAAATTTTACCTGCAGGTTCACTTGCAGCGGTGTGGCCGTTTTCAGGCGCACCAGCACGCGGGTCGCATCACCGACATAGGCCTGAACCAGCCGCTCGGCTTCTGCTGCATCATCAGGCTGCGATACCGTTCCGGTCAACAGGACCAGACCGTTCATCGGCGTCGCCACGATATGTGCATCCGGCATGGCGAGCGACAGCATCTGGCTGACCGAATCGATGTTGGTGCCAACGCGTACCGTGGTTGAATAGACAACGCCGCCACCCTTGGCGGTCGCGTAAACGGTGGTTTCGCCAGCCGTTTTGCCAAAGATGTAAAGCTGGGTAGGCGAACGCACTTGGACATCGGCGATCGAATCATTGGCGATGAACAGATCGCTCATCGGGCGGGCCAGCGTGACCAGCCGTCCCCGGCCAATCGCAACTTCGACCAGCGATGTTGGCGAGGCGGCAACCGTCTGCGCGGCAATGGGTGCAGTGCTGCCCACCGAAGCGGCAACCATGGCAACCGCGAGCGGCCAGCCAATCGACTTTGCGGGCGTACGCATCCTAATTCTTCCCCCCGACCATCACTTCGGTCACGTTGTTACCGCGTGCGACGCGGACCGTTGGCCCTTTCCCGGCAGCGCCGCCGGGAAAGGATGACGACGTGCCATTGGCACCGCCAACTTCACTGGCTGGTTTGCCGGGCACGGTGCTGCGTTGAAAACGCGATACATCTGCACCGGTAGCAAAGGTCGAGCCGCCCGCGCTGGGGCTGCTGGCGATCTTCATGATCATAGCCTTTTCAGCCTTGGGATCATTGCCGTCCGGCACGGAGATCGATCCGGATGCAATTGCTTCTTCAAGCTCGGCGGAATTGTCAGCAATGGAGCGCAGGGCGAGCGAAAGCGACCCCAGCGTTTGTGCCACCGTCAACTGTTCTGCCAGCTTGGGGGTTGCTTCTACGGTAACGCTCGAAAAGGTCCGGACCACAGACTTTCCATCATCGCCAACCGTGTTGTCGGTGCGCTGATCGGTTGCCAGCACACGCAGGTTGCGCAGCACGGTTTCGGAAACCTTCAGCGGCGGGCCATCGCCGCCACCTGGCACCGTTTGCGTCAACATCAAATCAATCCGGTCACCCGGAAACACAAAGCCTGCCACGGCTGCATTGGCCTGCACCGGCACGGTCACGGCGCGCATGCCTGGCCCCAGGGCAGCCGCCAGAAAACCACGATCGCCAGGCTTCACCAGCGCACCCTGGGTAATCGGCTGGCCAGCGGTGATCGCGTTGCGCACCACCGTGCCTTGCAGCGATTTCAGGTCGGTTTCCCTTTTCAGGAAATAGGCGTTGCCGACGAGCTCTTTTGGCCAGGGCTGGAATTTCAGCGCGGTGGCATCAAGGATTGTGCCGATGGGCAGCGCGCGTGTGGCGACCAGCACTTCGGGTCCATCGACGACAGGTGCGGGCTGCACGGCAGCGGCACTGGCGGC
>JBBSCC010000035.1:0-19198 GCA_038250735.1 Sphingomonadales bacterium
GTGGCAGTCCCAGCCGGGCACATAGGGCGCATCTTTGCCGAGCAGGTTCTGCGTGCGGCATACCGTGTCCTTCAGGATGTGGTTCAGCGCATGGCCGATATGCATGTCGCCATTGGCGTAAGGCGGGCCATCATGCAGGATAAACTTCTCCCGCCCCGCCCGCGCCGCGCGCAGTTTTTCGTACAGGCCAATCGACTGCCAATGCGCCAGAATCACGGGTTCCTTCTGCGGCAAACCGGCTTTCATCGGAAAGTCGGTCTTCGGCAGGAAGACGGTGTCGCGATAATCATTCGCGGCGGCGGGCGGTGTGTCGTTGATATCGGTCATCGGAGCGCTGCTCTATCGCCTCTGATCGCATTCGTCACGCTTCGCGATGCACTGCGGCATTTCACGGATTGAAATCGGATCGAAACACTCTAATTGCGACGGTATATCATTTCGGAGCCATCACATGGCATTGTCACTTCTCATTGCCACGCTTGGCGTTGCGGTTACCTATCCGGCGACACCAGTGCCTGATCAACCGTCGGCTCCCGTAGCTGATTCACTAACGGCTTCAGCCGACCCATCCAGTGAAGATCTGGCGCCACCCCCGCCGTCGCGACCGTTGACTTTCGGTCCCTATCCGCCCGCCTGGCAAATCGATATCGGACCTGGCATTTTCGCGACGCCGCAATTTCCGGGCAGTGACAGCCTGCGCGTGCTGCCTATTCCGCAGCTTGAGGTGCGCTACAAAAACCAGTTCTTCGCTTCGGTGCAAAGCGGCGTTGGCTATAACCTGCTCAACACCCGAAAATGGCGTGCCGGGCCGATCATACGGCCAGAATTCGGGCGAACGCGCAGTGACATCGCGGTATTCTCCGGCCTCAGGTCAATCGGCGTTGCCCCTGAACTTGGCGGGTTTGTTACTTTTCAGCCGTCCATGTTCACATCAGTTCAGCTTGAACTGCGTCAGGCGGTTGCCGGGCATGACGGGTTCGTTGCCGATCTTACGCTGCGCCGGGTTTCACTGAAGGGCAAATGGACCTTGGGCTATAGCGGTCGGCTGCGGTTTGCCGATGCGACCTATCTGCGCGCCTATCACGGCGTGACGCCCGCCGAATCAATCACCAGCGGGTTGCGCGCCTATCGCCCCGGTGCCAGCTTTACCGATGTCGGGCTGTCGGGCTTTGCCTCACGCCGGCTGGGCAGCAACTGGAGCGCATCGGCATTTGCCAGCTATGCCCGCCTGGTCGGCGACGCGGCAGCATCACCAATTTCTGGCAGCCAGTTTGGCAGCCGTAACCAGATCACGCTTGGTACGTCGATCAGTTACCGATTCCGGTTTGAGTAGCTGATAAGGCTGCCCCCGCAAGAATAGACTGCGCGCGCGCGCAATCGGCGTCCATTTGCGCCACCAGCGCGTCCAGTCCGTCAAACTTCGCCTCAGGGCGCAGATAGGCGATCAGGTCGACCTCGATCATCTGGCCGTACAAATCCTCGGCGAAATCGAACAGGAACACCTCCAGCAATTCCTTGGGTGGATCGAAAGTCGGCCGCACGCCAATGTTCGCCGCGCCATCGATTACACGGCCATCCGCCAGCCGCGCGCGCACGGCATAAATGCCATAAGCCGGGCGCAGATAGCTGCCCATGTCGATATTCGCGGTGGGATAGCCGATCGTGCGGCCCACCTTGTCGCCGTGCTGCACCTGGCCCGCAATCGCAAAGGGCCGTGTCAACAACCGCGCCGCGCCGACAGGGTCAGCGCCGTGGAGCAAATCGCGAATCCGGGAGGAGGAAACAACTTCATCGCCCGCCGTCACCGGGCCCACCGTATCGCAGCTAAAGCCGTTCGCTGCGCCCAGCGCTGCCAGCACGCCCACATTGCCGCCGCGCTTTGCACCAAAGGTGAAGTCTTCGCCCGTCACCACGCCAGCCACGCCCAGATTGGTAATCAGACATTCATCAACAAACGCCGCCGCCGTCAGCCGCGCCAGTGCGTCATCAAAGCGAAGCACCACCATCGCATCGGCCCCGGCATCCGCGAACAGCCGCTGGCGCTGATCAAGCGTGGTAAGGCGAAACGGCGCGGTATCGGGCTTGAAAAAGCGCACGGGATGCGGATCAAACGTCGCCACCAGCGCAGGCACCCCGCGCGCACGCGCCAGCGCCACGGCACGGCCAACAACCGCCTGATGTCCCAGGTGGAATCCATCGAAATTGCCTAGCGCCACAATGCCGCCGCGATAGCGCTGGGGCACTGGCGCACCCCCGTCGAGACGCTCCATAGTTGCGGCTATACGGGGGCCAGCGCGCCCGCGCTAGCCATCACGGCTGCCGCGCCAAAGTGACGAAGCGGTAGGCAGGCCGCGCTCCTTCTGCTGGATGTGCCTCCGCCGCCAGCTCGGTGAAACCCGCCAGCGACGGTGCCAGCGTATCGCCATCGGGCGACAGGTGAACCTCGGTCAACTCCACACGGTGCGCCAGCGGCAGGAAAAGCGCGTAAACCTCCCCCCCGCCAATCACCGCGACGTCGCCCGGCCCGGCCATCGCCAGCGCCGCTGCAACCGAATGCGCCGCCTCCGCCCCATCAGCAACCCAGCCTGCATCCCGCGTCAGCACAATGTGCCGCCTGCCGGGCAAGGGGCTGGGAAAGCTTTCAAATGTTTTGCGGCCCATGATCATCGGCTTGCCCATCGTCATCGCCTTGAAGCGCTTCAGATCGGCGGGCAAATGCCACGGCAGCGCGCCATCGCGGCCAATAACGCCGTTATCGGCGCGCGCGAGGTAAAGCGTCAGGGTCTGCGGATCAGCCAAGTCAAACCGCAACCGGCGCGGCGATATGTGGCTGGGCGACATAATCGATCAGCTTGAACTCTTCATATTCATAGCCGTCGATGCCATCCGGCTTGCGCATAATCTCCAGCCGCGGCTGGGGGCCGGGCGTGCGCGTCAACAGCAACCGCGCTTGATCGAGGTGGTTGAGATACAGATGGCAATCGCCCCCCGTCCAGATGAACTCGCCCACCTCCAGATCGCATTGCTGCGCCAGCATATGGGTGAGCAGCGCATAGCTGGCGATGTTGAACGGCACCCCCAAAAACACATCGGCGGATCGTTGATAGAGCTGCAGCGACAATTTGCCGTTCGAAACATGGGTCTGGAACAGGCAGTGGCACGGGGCGAGCGCCATGGCGTGCAGATCGCCCGGATTCCACGCGCTTACGATCTGGCGCCGCGATGTGGGGTTGGTTTTAATCTGGGTGATCAGCTCGGCAATCTGGTCAATCTGGCGGCCATCGCTCGCCGCCCAATCGCGCCATTGCTTGCCATAAATCGGCCCGAGATCGCCATCGTCGCGCGCCCATTCGTCCCAGATGGCGACCTTGCGGTCCTGCAACCAGCGCACATTGGTGTCGCCGCGCAGGAACCATAGCAGCTCGACGATGATCGATTGCAGGTGCAGTTTCTTGGTGGTGAGCACGGGGAAACCCTGCGCCAGATCAAACCGCATCTGATGCCCGAACACCGATAAGGTGCCAACGCCGGTCCGGTCCGCCGTCTCCACACCAGTGTCGAGAATATGCTGCATCAGATCGTGATAAGCGCGCATGATCAGTCTTCCGTGCAGGCTTTGATCGCGCGCGGATCAGGGCGCGGGCCTTGCGCGCGGAATGATGCCACATAGCCCCCGGCGGACGGCATTTCGCTTGTCGCGACCTGCACATAGCCGACCGCGGCGAATTCGCATGCCAGCAATTTGGGCGGCGTGCCATGGTTCTGCGTCGGGCGATTGGCGTCGACCACGATGACCAGCCCGTCCGCCTTCAGCGCAGGCCGCATCCGCCACAAAAATTCATAAGGCTGCTCAATCTCATGGTACATGTGCACCATCAGCACCCGGTCAAAACTGTTTTCGGGCAGCTTGGGATCGGCGGGGTCGCCCAGCCGTACGCTCACGCTTTGCAAGCGTTCGCGCACCACGCGCTCGGCAAGCGAATCGCGGACTTCAGGAACGATATCCTCGGCGAGTACGCGCCCTTCCTTGCCGACGCGCTCGGCCAGCCGGATCGTATAATATCCCTCACCTGCGCCGATGTCGGCCACCGTCATGCCGGGTTTGATCCCGGCCTTGTTCATCACCTCATCGGCCTCGTTCAGCCGGTCGCGGGCTTCCTCGGTTGACCAGCGCGACGAAACGATCCGGGCCACGGGGCGATCAGCGGCGGGGAATGGCCCTGCCCCGTCTTTTGCTGGAGACGGCGTACCTGCACCCACATCGCAGGCGGCAACCAGCATCGCCCCAGCAAGGATCGAGAGGCGGCGCATTTTAGTCGACATCCTCCACTTCCACCGTCTCACCCGTCACGCGCTGCGACAGGGCCGCCGCCATGAAAGGGTCGAGTGCCCCGTCTAACACATCGCTCGGCGCGGTCGATACCACCCCGGTGCGCAGGTCCTTCACCATCTGATACGGCTGCAATACGTATGACCGGATCTGGTGGCCCCAGCCGATATCGGTTTTGCTGTCATTTTCCGCATTGGCCGCCGCCTCGCGGATCGCAAGTTCACGCTCATACAGCCGCGCGCGGAGTTGGTTATACGCCTCCGCCTTGTTTTTGTGCTGCGATCGCTGATTCTGGCACTGCACAACGATGCCGGTCGGGATATGCGTGATGCGCACAGCCGAATCGGTGGTGTTGATGTGCTGCCCGCCCGCGCCCGATGCACGGTATGTGTCGATCCGCAGGTCGCTCTCGTTATAATCAACCTCGATATTATCGTCGATCACGGGATAGACCCACACGCTGGCAAAGCTGGTGTGCCGCCGCGCCGCGCTGTCATAGGGGCTGATGCGCACCAGCCGGTGGACGCCGCTTTCGGTTTTGGCATAGCCATAGGCGTTCTCGCCCTTCAGCAGCAGCGTGGCCGATTTGATGCCGGCCTGCTCGCCCGAATGCTGGTCGACCAGTTCCACCTTCATGCCGCGCCGTTCGGCCCAGCGTGTGTACATGCGGCTGAGCATCCCCGCCCAATCTTGGCTTTCGGTACCGCCAGCGCCTGCATTCACCTCGATATAGGTGTCGTTGCCATCGGCTTCGCCCGCGAGCAGCGCCTTGATCTTGTCCTCATTGGCGCGCTCTGACAGCGCCGCCAGCCCGGCGACACCTTCATCGACCATCGCGGTATCGCCCTCCCCCTCGGCCATTTCCATCAGTTCGACGGTGTCCGAAAGCTCAGTTTCAATTGCGCGCGTTGCGGTGATTGCCTCGTCAAGGCGGCGACGTTCGCGCATTACTTCTTGCGCGGCCCGTGGATCATTCCACAGCGCCTGATCTTCAACGCGTGCGTTCAGTTCATCGAGGCGGCGAAGCGCACGATCCCAATCGAGGAACCGGCGGAGGAGCGCCAGCGCGTCGTTGATGCTATCGACATGGGCTTGCGCTTCAGCGCGCATGGGAAGAACTCCGCAAAAACAAATTGTGACGCCCCGCAACGGGCAGCGTCCGCGATATAGGAACCGCGCTAGTAGATTCCGCCCTGCCTTTGCAAGAAATCGCTATCTTTCTTGCTGTCATCCCGGCGCGCAGCCTTTGTGTCACGTGTGGGGGCCAGATCAGACTGGCGAGCAACGTCACGACGCGGCTCGCTTTCAGGCTTGAAAGCCTCCCAGATCACTGATGCTTGCGGGTCATCACCCGGCCACGCGCCGTAAACCTGCTTGCCCGACGCGCGATCAACGCGCACCAGCCGCACGCCCGGCGGCGCGCGGAACGGCAGCACCGGCATCCCCTCATAGGCTTTTTGCGCGAACTGCTTGAATATGGGCGCTGCAAGCGTGCCGCCCTGCGCATAACCGCCCAGGCTCGCTGGTTTATCATAGCCGATGTATAGCCCGGCGATCAGCTGCGGTGTGCCGCCGATGAACCACACATTGGTTGGCCCGGTGGACGTGCCGGTCTTGCCCATGATCGGGCGGTTCAGATCGCGCAGCACCGTTGCGGTGCCGCGCTGGATGACGCCTTCGGTGATGTGGACCATCTGGAATGCCGTGATCGGATCGATCACCTGCCGCGCGCGGATCACCGGACGGGGCATTGCCTTGCCGTTCCAGTCGGCGGCGTTGCAGCGATCACAGGCGCGCCAGTTATCGGGCCAGATCACCTTGCCGTGGCGGTTCTGGACAAAATCGATCAGCGTCGACGGGTGGCCGCGCCCTTGGTTGGCGATGATCGAAAAGGCGTTGACCATGCGCTGCACGGTGGTTTCGCCTGCCCCCAGCGCGATCGACAGGAATGGTGGATATTTACCCACGCCCATCCGGTCGATCACATCAACCACACGCTCCATGCCGGTTTGCGAAGCGGCCTTTACCGTCATCAGGTTGCGCGATTGCTCAATGCCCCAGCGCATCGTGTGTGGGCCCGACCCGCGGCTGCCGCCAAAATTGGTAAAGCATTTCTGTCCTAGCCGGGCACCCTGATAGACGCAAAATGGCCCATCGATGATGATTGAGCTCGGCGTCATCCCGTTTTCCAACGCGGCGGAATAGACCAGCGGCTTGATGGTCGATCCCGGCTGCCGCATCGCCTGCGTTGCGCGGTTGAACGACCCGAGCCGCGAATCAAACCCGCCCTGCATCGCCAGCACACGCCCGGATTGCGGTTGCTCGACTACAATCCCGCCCGATACGCGCGGAATGGATCGCAGCGCATAACTGCCCGCTTCTGGCGCAACCGCGATAATGTCGCCCAGTTCAAGCGCGGCAAAAGCCGTGCCGCCCTTGTTGCGCACCGGCATTTGCGCTGCCCATTTTGGCAGGCTGCCCGTCGATCCATCCGCAAAGCCGATGGACGCGCTATCGCTGTTGCGCGCGATGACGATTGCTGCTCGCCAATCGGCGTAATCCAGCCCGATATTGGTGTTCACCAGTGCCTGAAGCCAGCCCTGCCCGCCGGTTTGCCCCGCTGCATCGCCAGCAATATCCTGATGGCCGAGCGGCCCATTCCACCCCCGGCCGCGATCATACCGCAGCAGGCCATCGCGCAGCGCGGTTTGGGCATATTGCTGGAGCGTCAGATCATAGGATGTCCGCACCCACAGCCCGCCCGAATACACACTGAAGGGCCCGGCCTTGTCCGTTTCACCAAATTTGTCGATCAGCTGGCGGCGGACTTCTTCAACAAAATAGCCGCCAACGCGCTCAAATTTGGGCGTTTGCCGTGCCACCGCGCCGATCGGCTCGTCCTTGGCCGCATCAAATTGCGCTTGATCGATAAAATCGTTCCGCAGCATCTCGCGCAGCACATAATTGCGCCGCTCCAGCGCGCGCGCGGTGTTGCGGAAGGGATCATAGTTGGCCGGACCCTTAGGCAGAATTGCCAGATAAGCGAGCTGGCCAAGGCTCAACTCGTTCAGTTCCTTATCGAAATAAGCGTGGCTTGCCGCCTCGACCCCAAAAGCGTTCCGGCCCAGCGGTATCTGGTTCAGATACAGCTCGAGGATCTGCTCCTTTGTCAGCGAATCCTCAATCCGATAGGCGAGAATTGCTTCCCTGATTTTGCGGGACGGCGAATAACTGTTGCCAATCAACAGGTTCTTGGCGACCTGTTGGGTGATCGTGGAGCCGCCGCGCGCGCGCTTGCCCGATCCGAATTTTGTCACATAATCAAGCACCGCGCCCAGCGTGCCGGGATAATCAACGCCATTATGGCTGAAAAAGGTGCGATCCTCGGCAGCCAGAAATGCGTTGACCAGCATCTTGGGATATTCGTCGAACGCCAGCTCTACCCGGCGTTCGCGCGCATAGCTGTGGATGGGGGCGCCATCGATGGACCGCACATTGGTGGGCAGCGGCGGTTCATAAGCGCGCAGCCCGTCGACCGAGGGAAGGTCGCGCGCAAACAGCAGCCATAACAACGCATAAGCCAGCATCGCGAACCCGGCCAGAATCGCGAGCAGCTTTACCCACCAGCGATCCCAGGCGCGCTCAATATAGCCCTGCAGGCCGCTCACATCGCGCCGGATGCGGAAATTCACGGTGTTGGACGGGTCAGCCATATCTGCCCCAGCCCCTAGCCAAGTTTGCGCGCGCTTGCCAGCCTTCGCGCGCCAGGGCTTGCGGAATGCGTGGCAGCCGAGCCGCTACACCTACCGCGCTGCCATGCGCCGCGCGAAGTGAACGTCCACCGCCCGCCGAATGCTCTGGGCAATGGCTGCACGGCCTTCGCGCGAATCGATGAATGCAGCGTCGATTGGGTTCGAAATATAGCCCGTTTCGAACAGAATTGAGGGCATATCGGGTGCTTTTAGCACAACAAGTGACGCCATTCGGTGGAAATTGGCCTTAATTGGCATCAATTGTTTGGCTTCGCGCCCCAAAAGGCGGGCAAAATTGGCGGAGCTGTTCATCGTCTCGCGCTGGGTAAGATCAATCAGGATCGACGAGATGTCGACCGAGGTCGATGCCAGGTTAACGCCCTGAATAATGTCCGCCTTGTTCTCCCGCGCTGCCAGCCGCGCCGATTCCTTGTCGGATGCCACTTCGGACAGCGTGTACACGGTCGCACCACTGGCAGAGCCGCCGCCCACGCTGTCGCAGTGGATAGAGATGAACAGATCGGCCTTCAGTTTGCGGGCAATGCCATATCGTTCCTGCAGGATCAGATATTTGTCGTCCTCCCGCGTCAGCGCCACGCGCACCCGGCCTGAGGCGATCAGATCATCGCGGATCGCGCGCGCAATCTTCAACGTCACGTCTTTTTCGCGCAGGCCGCTATCGGGCGAGATCGCGCCGGGATCCACACCGCCATGCCCAGCATCAATCACCACCAGGGGCCGGCTGTCATCATCGCCATACACCCGCGGCAGCGAAAGCTTGCGGCTGGCGAGCGGCACAGGCGTCGACACGCGGTACACCGCCGGGGTGATGCCCGAGCCATAGTTGAACGGCGGCAAGAAACGCATCCGCCCTTCGGCTGCGGCGCGCGCGAATTGGGCGTCATCCACGGTGCGCAGCAGCAGCGTCAGTTCATGGCCGTTGCGGCCAAAGGTGCCTTCGGTGACGATGGCTGGTGCGGCCAGATCAAACACAATCCGTGCGCCGTTGCTGCCCCGCGCCGCCTGGCGCACGCCATCAACCATATCATAGGTTTCCACCTTACCGCCCGGCGTTGCGCCGTCGACATCCAGCGCGATGCGCTGCGGCCCATCCAGCATGAAGCTGGAGGCTTGGGCGACGACCCCGTCGAACCGGATCACGATCCGGTCGGGGCGCACATCTATCCGCTCGACGGTCGCAGCCCAGGCGGGCGCGCCGCCCAGCCAGAAAGCGAGCAGGGCAAGAAGGAAAGACACAAGGCGACAATGCCGTGCGGATGGCCCGCCGGTCCAGTAAAAAGGCATATAGGGATTGCTCCCGCTGGGGATAACTGATGAGATCGGCCTAGGGGCCAGCTTCTCAAATCGCGGTGAAACGATGCGGTTAACTTGCCGTTCGGCATTTTTTTGCCGGTTGGCGGCAAATCAGTGCCGGTTGCTGTTGCTGCAAGGGGATGCTAGGCCACTCACACTCGCGATTGTGCGCATAATGTGCACGGCCGGGTAATCGCCCGCGCGATGCCGTCCGGCCCGTGCGCGGTTCTTCAGGTTGACGCTCGCATGATGCATTTCCCTTGCCCTGCAAACCGCCCGGTCAATACCGGCGGCTATGCGGGCGCGTGGGGTGCCGCGGACCATATGTCCCGGCGTGCACTGGCGGCAGAGGCAATTTCTATCGCAACTCGATCGACTGGAGCAGGCGGCGTTGCCGCCCCTTCGTCGACGCCACTTAATCGCATGCGGCCCGGCCTGAACGGCCCCGGCACGCGTGCACGGAGACATATCAATGACCATGCGTATGCTGATCGACGCACGGCACCGGGAAGAAACCCGGGTTGCCGTCGTCAAGGGAACTCGAATCGAGGAGTTTGATTTCGAATCCGCTGAGCGAAAGCAGCTCAAGGGCAATATCTATCTCGCCAAGGTAACCAGGGTTGAACCGTCGCTTCAGGCGGCCTTCATCGATTATGGCGGCAATCGCCACGGGTTTTTGGCCTTTAGCGAAATCCACCCCGATTATTACCAGATCCCCAAGGAAGATCGCGACGCATTGCTGCGCGAAGAGGCAGAACATGCCGCTGAGGAAGCCGCGCTGCGCGCACAGGCCGATGCCGAGGATGATGAAGACGACGATGCGCTGGGTGACGACGGGGATCATGATGGGGGCCGAGGCCACAGCCGCGACCGCGACGATGATGACGACACCCACGGCGACGATGATGATGACGGCGAAAGCGGTGATGCCGATGCGCCACCGCGCGCGCGCAGCCGGGGCGGTTCGGACGATGCCGTAGAGGCATTGCGCCAGCGCCGCATGAACCTGCGTCGCCGGTACAAGATTCAGGACGTCATTCACCGCCGCCAGGTATTGCTGGTCCAGGTGGTGAAGGAAGAGCGCGGCAATAAAGGTGCGGCGCTGACCACCTATTTGTCGCTTGCCGGGCGCTATTGCGTGTTGATGCCCAACACGTCGCATGGCGGCGGCATCAGCCGCAAGATTTCGAACGCCGGTGATCGCAAGCGGCTGAAATCGATCATGGCCGATATGAAGTTGCCGCCGTCGATGGGCTGTATCGTCCGCACCGCCGGGCTTCAGCGGACCAAGGTAGAGATCAAGCGCGATTTTGATTACCTTGCCCGGCTGTGGGACGGCATTCGCGAAACCACGCTGAAATCAGCGGCCCCTGCGCTGGTTTACGGCGACAGCGACCTGATAAAGCGCGCGATCCGCGATATTTATAACAAGGAAATCGACGAGGTGATC
Organism: Sphingomonadales bacterium; assembly: GCA_038250735.1. Lineage (GTDB taxonomy): Bacteria > Pseudomonadota > Alphaproteobacteria > Sphingomonadales > Sphingomonadaceae > Sphingomonas. The sequence continues at coordinate 10,847 of JBBSCC010000035.1, forward strand.
GTCGAGGGCGAAGACGGATATCGCCAGGCCAAGGAATTCATGAAGCTGCTGATGCCCAGCCATGCGCGGCGGGTGAAGCATTATTCCGATCCGGTGCCGCTGTTCCAGCGCAGCAAGGTCGAGGATCAGCTGGGGGCGATGTACCACCCCGTCGTCCAGCTGAAATCGGGCGGCTATCTGGTGATCAACCCGACAGAGGCGCTGGTGTCCATCGACATCAACTCCGGCCGTTCCACCCGCGAACATAATATCGAACAGACAGCAACAGCGACCAATCTGGAAGCTGCGCTGGAAATCGCCCGCCAGTTGCGCCTGCGCGACATGGCCGGGCTGGTCGTGATCGATTTTATCGACATGGATAACCCGTCGAACAACCGCAAGGTTGAAAAGGCGATGAAGGAAGCGCTGAAAAACGATCGCGCGCGCATTCAGGTGGGCCGCATATCGTCGTTCGGGCTGATGGAAATGAGCCGCCAGCGGCTGCGTACCGGTGTGCTCGAAGCATCGACCCGCCCGTGCCCGCATTGCGAAGGATCAGGCTTTGTTCGCACGGCATCGTCAGCCGGGCTGAGCGCGTTGCGGATGATTGAGGATGAGGCCGCACGGGGCCGTGGATCGCAACTGTTGCTGCGCGCCAGCCAGGAAGCCGCCTTCTATCTGCTCAACCGCAAGCGCACCGAACTCGCCGAGATCGAGGAACGCTACGGCGTGATGATCGAAGTCGCTGCCGACGGCGAGCAGGAAGGCGCGCGCATGTCGGTCGAGGCGGGCGGCCCGCCCCCTGCCTATGTGCCACGATTTGAAGCGGCAATCATCGACAATGACGATGATGAGGAAGAGATCGAAGAGATCGACGAAGAGGAAGCTGAGGAAGAGCGCGCAGCAGACGCGCGCGAGGATGCCGAGGCGCGTCCCGGCGAAACCGAAGGCGAGCGCGAGGCACGCCGCAACAAGCGTCGCCGTCGGCGCGGTCGGCGCGGTCGCGGTCGCCCCGAGGGTGAAGGCGGTACTGCCGACGGTGAAGCCAGCGATGGCGCCAGCGCAGAGGCCAGCGATGGTGACGATGCTGCACCGGGCGAAGGCACCGAAGAAGGCGGCGCTGGCGAAGCACCCCGCGCAACCGACGAAAATGGCGAACCCCGCCGTCGTCGCGGACGCCGGGGACGGCGTGGCGGTCGTCGCGGTGAAGGTCGGCCCGAGGGTGATCGTGCAGAGGGGGCAAATGATGCCGCTTCGGCTGATGCCGTTGCGGGCGACGATGCCGCTGGCGCAACTGGCGACATCGCTGCTGATCCCGTCGTGGACAGCGAAGCGCCCAAGCGCCCACGCCGCCGCCCGCGTGCCAAGGCGCCTGCCCTGCCCGAAACTGGTGCGCCCGAAGCTGCTCCACCGGCAGCGGATGCGCCCGTAGCGCAGGCAGATGCACCAGCAGCCGAAGCAGAGGCCCCGGCCAAGCCAAAGCGTGCTCGCCGTGCCAAAGCTGACCCGGCCGACGCTGCCGCGCCAGAGGTTGCATTGGAAACAGTGGCTGGAACGGTGGCCGAAGAAGCACCGGCCAAGCCGAAGCGCCGCGCCGCTGCAAAAGGGACCGCCAAGGGCAAGACCGCTGCAAAGGATGGGGCAAAAGACGGGGCAAATGATGTCACCGTCGGCGACGAACCGGCAGCTGCAACCGCCGTTGCAGAGCCCGCGCCCGCAAAGGCTGTTCCGGCAAAGGCTGCTCCGGCGCCCGTTGCTGACGCCGCAGCACCCACCGACGATGGACCTGCCGAAGGCGGGCCCACCGACGACGGGCCCAGCGATGGCGGGCCCAGCGATGGCGGCCCGGCCCGGCGTGGCTGGTGGCAGCGTACTTTTGGTGCCTGATCACCTCGGTTGATCTTCATGCTGGCCCGGATCGACAGGTTTATCTGTCTATCCGGGCCAGTTACCATTCTGGTCCGTTGAATAATCGGCAGAACTGGCCGATATCAGCGTCATGAAGAAATTCGCCGCTGCGCTTGCGCTTTCGTTGCTGATTCTGGCGCAGCCGGTGCGCGCGCAATCAATTTTGCGCGATGCCGAAACCGAATCGATGTTCAACGACATGTCGAAGCCGCTGATCATCGCAGCCGGGCTGTCGCCGCGCGACGTGCGCGTCATTTTGATCAACGATGATTCCATCAACGCCTTTGTGGTCGGCGGGCAGACGGTTTACGTCCATTCGGGACTGGTCAACGCTGCCGACAATGCCAATCAGGTGCAGGGCGTAATCGCGCATGAACTCGGCCATATCGCTGACGGGCATGTCGTGCTGCAAAGCGATGGTGCGCGCCCGGCGCTGGGCATTATGCTGGTCAGCCTGTTGCTGGGTGTCGCCGCCATTGCCGCAGGATCAGCGGAAGGCGGCGCGGGCATTATCGCTGCCGGGCAGCAGGTCGCACAGAGCAAATTCCTGGCTTTTACCCGCGTTCAGGAAGCCACTGCCGATGCAACTGCGGCAAAATTTCTGCAGGATGCGGGCGTATCCGGCAAAGGCTTTCTGCAATTTTTCAAGAAGCTGCAGAGCCTGGAATTCCGGGCCGGGTACACGAATATTGATCCCTTTGCGCAAAGCCATCCGCTGAGTGGTGAGCGGGTTGCCACGTTGACCCAAACGTTGATGCAGTCCCCGTCTTGGAACACCCCCTTTGATCCCGCGCTGGAAATTCGATTTCAGCGGGTACGCGCCAAGCTGATCGGTTTTGTGGGGGAGCCGCCGCGCACGCTGAGCGCCTATCCGCCTGAAAACCAAAGCGTCTACGCGCATTATGCCCGCGCTTATGCTTATCACAAGGCGGGTTACCCCGAAAAAGCCAATGCAGAGGCCGATGCGTTGGTGGCGACTGCGCCACATGATCCGTATTTCCTTGAGGTGAAGGGCCAGATCCTGCTCGAATCGGGCAAGCCGTTTGAGGCGCTGGCTCCCTTGCGCGAGGCAACGCAGGCGACCAATTATCAGCCGCTGATCGCCACCAGTTTCGGCCATGCGCTGATCGCCACGGAAGACCCGGCCAACTATCCGGAAGCTGAAAAGGTGCTGCGCCAGGCGGTGTCACGCGATTATGAAAACCCGTTTGCCTGGTATCAGCTCGGCACCGTCTATGATCTGCGCGGCGATAAGGCGCGCGCATTGCTGGCGACTGCCGAACGCGCCAGCCTGTCCGGCGATTCGCGCACCGCCGCGTTCAGTGCCCGCGCCGCAATGGCCGCGCTGCCTCAGAATACCGCCGACTGGATCAGGGCACAGGACATTGCTGTCGCCTCGCAAAACGTGCTGGATGACACACGCGGCGGAAGGCGGCGATAATGATTGATAGGATTGCAGGAAACCGGCTGTTGTTGCTCGCCATTGCGGGCGGATCAGCCTTGGTTGGTGCAGGCGCGGTGGCGGGCGTAAACCAGCTGAGCGGCACCACGCCGGAGCGCGTGGCGATTGAGCGCGTGGTGCATGATTATGTGCTCGCCCATCCCGAAATTATCCCGGAAGCACTGGGCCGGATGCGCGACCGCGAAACGGGCGAGGCCATCGCCGCCAATCGCGCCGCGATCATGACGCCCTATGGCAACGCCTGGATCGGCAACCCCAAGGGCGATGTGACCATCGTCGAATATTTCGATTACAACTGCGGCTATTGCCGGTCCAGCCTGCCGGTCATCGCCAAATTGGTCGCGACCGACCCCAATTTGCGCGTCATTTTCCGCGAATTGCCGATCCTGTCCGAAGAAAGCCGCACCGCCGCCCGGCTGAGCCTGGTCGCCGCCGAACGCGGTCGCTTCCAGCAATTTCACGAGGCGCTTTATGCGGGCGGGCGCATCACCGATCAATCGATCAACGGTGCGCTGGCAGCCGCGGGCATTGATGCCGCCACCGCGCAGGCAGCGGGCGGCAACTTGCGCATTGAAGCGGAAATTCAGCGCAATCTGGGCGTCGCGCAAAAACTAGGGATGACGGGCACGCCGTCATGGGTGATCGGCAATCATGTCGTCTCCGCCGCCCTGCCCATCGAAGAACTCCGCGCCCAGATCGCCAAGGCCCGCACGAAAAGTTGAACTTCGTGGGGCGGCTCCCCGCCAACCCACGCACACCCGTCACCCCGCCCTTGCGCCGGGTCGACGGTAATACTGGTTGAGTGCAAACGACGTCGGCAATTGCGCTAATGCCCTCCACACCCCATTTGCCAGCGTATCAAATACAGGGGCACCAATGGAACCGATCCTGGCCATAAACGGCCTGACCAAAACCTATGCGTCGGGCCTCACCGCGCTTGACCATGTCGACCTGACGATCAACCGGGGCGAGATTTTCGCGCTGCTCGGCCCCAATGGCGCGGGCAAGACGACGTTGATCAGCATCATTTGCGGGCTGGTGACGCCCAGCAGCGGCAGCGTGCGCGTGGCCGGGCATGACATTCAGCGCGACTACCGCGCCGCGCGCTACCGCATCGGGCTGGTGCCACAGGAATTATCCACCGACGCGTTTGAAACCGTGCTCGCCACGGTGAAGCTCAGCCGGGGGCTGTTTGGCCGACCCGCCAACCCCGCAATCATCGAGCAAATCCTGCGTGACCTGTCCTTATGGGACAAGCGCGGCAGCAAAATCATGGAACTTTCCGGCGGCATGAAGCGCCGGGTGCTGATCGCCAAGGCGCTGAGCCATGAGCCCGATATCCTGTTCCTCGATGAGCCGACCGCCGGCGTCGATGTCGAGCTGCGGCGCGATATGTGGAAACTGGTGCGCGGGCTTCGCGACCGCGGCACCACCATCATCCTGACGACGCATTATCTGGAAGAGGCTGAGGAGATGGCCGACCGGGTGGGCGTGATCCTGAAGGGCAAGCTGATCCTGGTCGAGGACAAGACCACGCTGATGCAAAAGCTGGGCAAGAAAACGCTGACGATCAACCTGGCCGAACCGCTTGCCACCGTCCCGCCCGAACTCGCCGAATGGCAGCCGGTGCTGAAGGCCGATGGGCATGAGCTGGAATATGTGTTCGAGGCGCATGCCGAACGCACCGGCATCCCCTCCCTGCTCCGCGCGCTGGGCGATTTGGGGATTGGCTTCAAGGATTTGAACACCGCGCAAAGCTCGCTGGAGGATATCTTCGTCGGGCTGGTGCATCAATCGACGCAAAGCACGACGGAGCAAGCCGCATGACCGGGTTCAACTGGCACGGCATTGCCGCCATCTATCAGTTCGAAGTCGCCCGGTTCGGCCGCACCATCGCGACCAGCCTGCTGACGCCCGTCATCACCACATCGCTGTATTTCATCGTGTTTGGCTCTGCGATTGGGTCCAAGATCACCACGGTGGACGGGGTGCCATATGGCGCGTTCATCGTGCCCGGCCTGATCATGCTATCGATGCTGACCGAGGGGATCGGCAATGCCAGTTTCGGCATTTACATGCCCAAATGGTCGGGCACGATCTATGAACTCCTGTCCGCGCCCATATCCCCGCTGGAAACTGTGATCGCCTATGTCGGTGCGGCGGCGACCAAATCGATGATCCTGGGGCTGGTGATTTTGGCGACGGCGCATCTGTTCGTGGCGCTGCCGATTGCGCATCCGCTGGCGATGATCGGCTTCATGCTGCTGACCGCGATTACATTTTGCCTGTTCGGCTTTGTGCTGGGCATCTGGGCGAAAAGTTTTGAGCAATTGCAGATCGTGCCGCTGCTGGTCATCACCCCGCTGACGTTTCTGGGCGGCACATTTTATTCGATCAAGATGCTGCCCCCGGCATGGCAAGCGATCACGCTGTTTAACCCGATCGTGTACCTGATCAGCGGCTTTCGCTGGACGTTCTTCGGGCGCGGGGACGTGGATATCGGATACAGCCTGCTGGCCATCGCGGTGTTTCTGGGGCTGACGCTGGCTGCCATCGCGTGGATTTTCCGGACGGGCTATCGGCTGAAGAGTTGAGGGGTTTTACTCACGCCTTCACCCCTCCCCTGAAGGGGAGGGGCTTGAGAAGCAATTTCGGCCCTGTCCCACCCGCCCGGGACAAGGCGAGCCAGCCTCCTCCGCCCTATTTGACCACTGGCAGCACCAGTTTCGATCCGGGGCACACGCGCTGTTCCGCCTTCACGAAATCTTCCGGCTTGGCGCGGGCGATGTTGGGGACAAAGCTTTGCGGGTTGCGGTCGATTACCGGGAACCAGCTTGATTGCACCTGCACCATGATGCGGTGGCCCTTTTTGAAGACATGATCGTGATCGCGAAGCGGCACATCCCACGCCGTCACCGCCCCCGGCACCAGGGGCTGGGGCGTCACATCGCTTTTCAGGAAACGCCCGCGCCGCACCTCCATCGCGATGGGGAGCTGATATCCGTTCAGCTGTTGTGGGTAAGCGCCCAGCGGCTTGGCCCCGTCGAACTTCTCATAGTCTTGCGGCAACACATCGATCAGCTTCACCACGAAATCGCTGTCAGTGCCGCTGGTCGATGCCATCAATTCCGCCATATACGCCCCCGTTACCGTCAGGTCCGCCTCCAGCGGCGCGCTGGTATAGCTCAGCACATCGGGCCGGTGATCGACAAAGCGCTGATCCTCCGCCTCCCACCATGTCCATTCCGGGCGCGGATAAGTGGGCGATATCGGGCGCGGGCGGAACGGCACCGGGTTGGCAGGGTCTGACACATAGCTGCGGCAGGCCTCCCCTGCGGCGGGTGCGTCGAACGACAATGATCCGTCAGCGCGCAGATACAGGCTGGTCGCGGTGCCGCCGGGGGCGGGCCAGCGCGGATATTGTTTCCACACCCATGATCCGCTTTGGAAACTCTTCATTTCGTAAGCCGGTTTGGTGCCCGTGCCGTGCAGCCAATAGGCAAAAAACGGCGCCTGAATGTCGTCCAGAAACGCGGTGCCGGTATCGACACCGTATTTAATCTTGCCGAGATTGTTCGCGCCGGGGCGGCTCCAATAGCCGTGGCTCCACGGCCCGGCGACCATCAGGTTCAGGTGATTGGGGTCATTGGCTTCCTGCTCTTCATAAATCCGCCAGCTGCCCCACGGATCTTCCTGATCCCAATAGCCAGCGACATTCAGCGTCGGCACCACCGTTTTGCCCAGCACATCCGACCAACGCTGATCGGTGTAAAAACTGTCGTGATTGGGGTGATCGAGCAGCGCCGTTACCATCGGCGACGCGCCCTTCAGGTACAGCTTGTCGAGATTTTCCACCGGGCCAAGTTTCAGGAACCACTCATAGGTATCGTTGGTGTCGTAGTCGAAATCCTTCAGGGTTTCCTTTTCCACCTGCAGCGATGACACCCAATCGGTCATATAGCTAAGCCGCAGCGCGCCGTTGCGGTGGAGATCATCATTCTGCCAATAATCAATCCACGCGGCCTGGGGGCTGACGGCCTTTAGCGCCGGGTGCGGCTTGGCCAGTGCAATCGCTGCGGCAAAACCGGGGTATGAAATGCCCCACATCCCGACCTTGCCGTTATTGTTGGGCAAGTGTTTCACCAGCCAGCCAGTTGCGTCATAGGCGTCGGTCGCCTCGTCCACCGCTTTGCGGTCTTTGGGGTGGACGGCGGTCGACAGGGTGAATTTGCCTTCCGACCCGAACCGCCCGCGCATCGACTGGAACACAAAAATATAACCGTCCTTTACCAGCGCCGCCCAGACGCGCGGAACGGAACGGGGAGCGCTATTCGGTATGCCATAAGGCGTGCGCTGAAACAGGATCGGCAATGGCCCTTTCTGCTCGCGCGGGCGGATCACTACGGTTTCCATCTTTGCGCCGTCGCGCATCGGCACCATCAGCTTTTCAAACGTGAAGGGCGCTTCGGCAGGGGCGGCAGGCGCGGGCACGGGTGCCGATTGCGGACGCGCGGCCAGCACTGCGGGCATGACGGTGGCGGCAAGCAGCAAGGCGAGATAGTGAACGCGCATCGAATGAGCTCCCCTGATTATTGCCAACCAACCTATCGCGACCGCCGGTGATACGAAAGCGTTGATCGGGCATCAGCGCGCGAAAGCCGGCCGCCACCGCAACCAGTTGGCGGATCAATGAAAAGCGGCTAGCGGGTGGGCAATCGTGATCAGGAAGATGCAATGACCAGTGATGATGCCGACCGGGTAGACGCGCTGATGGACACCGCCGATCTGGCGAATGTGCTGGGCAGTGATAGGTTCAAACAGTTTTTGGACCATGTCCCCGTGGCGATTGCCGTGTCGGAACTCCACCCATCTGAAGTGGTGACCTATGCCAATCTGGAATTTGCAAACCTGACCGGGCAGGACGTTGCGGATATTGAGGGCAAAAGCTGGCGCACCCTGCCGGGCATCGCTGCGGCAGTTGGCGATGATCGCCTGCTCCGCGA
>JBBSCC010000036.1:0-18931 GCA_038250735.1 Sphingomonadales bacterium
GCAAAGGCCTGACGCAGCGTGATCATCCCCTTGTAGCGGCCGTCGTTGTTCTTGGGGCTCCAATTGGCAATCGTGATGGGCGAATCATCAACCAGCGAATCTGGCGTCATGCCGCTGCGCAGTGCCGCCAGATAGACGAACAATTTGAAGGCAGAACCCGGCTGGCGACGCGCCTGGGTGGCGCGGTTGAACGGGCTGTCAGCATAGGATTTGCCGCCGACCATCGCGACAATCCGCCCATCGGGCCGCATCGCCACAATCGCCACTTGCGCCTTGTTCAGCCCGGCGCGCCGCACGACGCGTTCCGCCATTTTCTGCAGCCGCGCATCCAGCGTGGTCGTCACCCGCGCCTCTGTGCTGATCGCGCCGGCCTGGTCGCGCGCGGCGGGCAGCACCCAATCGGCGAAATAGGTGCCATCGGGCAGTTGCTTTACCTTGTCGGGCCGCAGCCGAGCGGGCCCCACATCGGCTGCATCAGCAGCACTCAGGAAGCCGCCGCGCACCATTGCGCCGACCACCACCGCCTGGCGCGCGCGCGCGCCGCTAAGGTTTCCCGTCGGGGCCAATCGCGAGGGTGCCTTGACCAGCCCGGCGAGCATTGCCGCCTGGCCAATCGTAAGTTTTTCAGGCGTGGTGCTGAAATAATGCTTCGCCGCCGCGCTAAGGCCGTACGCATTATCGCCAAAATAGACGTTGGAGAGATAGCGCGAGAGGATCTCGTTCTTGGTCAGCCAGGCCTCCAGCCACAGCGCAATCATCGCCTCTCGAATCTTGCGCCCCGCGGTGCGATCTGAATCGAGGAAGGCGTTTTTGGCGAGCTGTTGGGTGATGGTGCTGCCGCCTTCGCGCAACCCGCCTGCCGCGACATTGCGGAACATCGCGCGGGTAATTCCCCATGGATCAATGCCCCAATGCGACGCAAAACGACGGTCTTCGACGGCAATAAACGCGTTTGTGACGTGTTTTGGCAGCGTTTCGGCATTAACGGGCTTGCCAATCGTCGCCCCGCGCCGGGCAATCGGCGTGCCGTTGGACGCAAGCAGCGTAATGCTGGGCGGGGTGGGCGGCTGGAGCGATTTGGAGAGCGGTGCCGTCAGCGCCAACCAGCCGACCGCCAGCACAAACAGCACAAAGCCCGCCGCCACCGCGCGAATGCCCCAGCGCCACCGGCCGGGGCGATAGGCAACGGGCAGGTTGGTGGAATAGCCACGCTTGCCCGATGGGTCTTTACCGTCGCCCCCGCCGTCGCCCGCATCGTCGTCATCCCAATCCTCGTCCCAATCCTCATCATCCCATTCGGCGTCATCGGCGTCGGAGTCGGCTTCGGCCTCGGGCGCGCGGCGATAGCGATCATGCGCGGCACCGGGCGGCGGCATGCCATCCGTCAGATCAAGCGGCGGCTCGCTGCCGCGCGGCCAGCGCCCTTGGGGCGTGCGATCAAAAGGGCCTGTGGGCATCGCGATTATCCAAATGGCCCATCGATGGACCAGCAACTGTGTTATAGAAATAGAACAGTACCCGCAAGGGCTTGCCCGCCCACCTGGTGGACGCCGGGCGGGGTGCCAGACTAGACGGGGCCGCGTGGCTCATGCACATCGCCTAGCAGGTCCACGAAGATCGCGGAACACCAGACAGTTGGGGGGGCAAGTGCGCGTCACGATCAAGGATGTGTCCCGCGAGGCAGGCGTTTCGATTAAAACCGTATCGCGCGTGCTGAACAACGAAAAATATGTCGGCGGCGAAACCCGGGCGCGCGTGGCCGAAGTGGTGGCGCGGCTCAACTTTCGCCCCAATGTGGCGGCGCGGTCGCTCGCCGGGCGGCGATCGTTCCAGATTGCGCTGATCTGCGACAATCCGTCACCCTATTATGTCTATGAAATGCAATCGGGCATTCGCGACCGGTGCGAAGCGGCGGGGGTGCGGATGATCGCCCAACCCTATGATCGCGGATCAGACCGGCTGCTGGATGAGATTGAAAGCCTGGTGGAGGCAACGCAGATCGACGGCCTGATCCTGACCCCGCCGGTGACCGATCATCCAGCGGTGCTGGAGCTGCTGGCCCGGCGTGGCGTGCGGTTTGTGCGCGTGTCGCCGGGATCGCAATTTGATGTGTCGCCATCGACCTTCATCGATAATCGCGCCGCCGCCGCCACGATGACGCGGCATTTGCTGGAGCTGGGCCACAAGCGGATCGGCTTTATCGCCGGTGACCCCGGCTTTGCGACCAGCGCCCAGCGGACCGACGGGTATCGCGACGCATTGAACGCCGCAGGCCTGGCGATTGACCCCGCGCTGATCCGCAGCGGCAATTATGATTTCGCATCGGGCGCGCGTGAGGCCGAAGTGCTGCTGGCCCTGCCCCACGCCCCCACCGCCATCTTCGCGGCGAGCGACGACATGGCGGCTGGCGTGCTGACGGTCGCGCACCGGCTGGGGCTGCGCGTGCCCGGCGACCTGTCCGTCGCCGGTTTCGATGATACCGCGCTGGCCCGCTACGTATGGCCCCCCCTAACCACCATCCGCCAACCCACCCGCGACATGGCCCACGCCGCCGCTGATTTGTTGCTGAACGACGGCGAAGGCCCGCCGGAACGGCGCGAGATCGCGCATGAACTGGTAGTGCGGGAGTCGACTGGGGTTGTGGGGGGGTAGGGCTGGCGTGGTAACGACTGGTTTTGAGACGTGGTCGCCATTGTCCTAGGGTTCGCCGAACGTCGGCTTTCGCTAAAAGCCGACGTTCGACAGTTTCTCGCATCGCATTCTCGATAGGGCAAGATGTGTGGACTGCCATCGGTTGCCCTGAACAGTTCAAAGTGGGGCTTTCCTGTCCTCCCAGAGCTGAATATCGGATGTCCGGTATTTCAAGAGCAGAAATCCAGCGTGTCAATCAGGGTCCAAACCTGACAGCGGCAAATTCGTCGCCCAATCGCGCCACCATTTGAGAGCGGCAGCCCTTGCGGCTCTGACAGGCCGGAACAGCGGGACATGAGAACGTCCTGCCCCTAAACCGGGCGTTCTCCGTATTAGCTTCTGCGGTTGAACGTCGTCGTCACAATGTCAGGCATCCCTTCGGCGGCCCAGACGATCGTTTCGGTCATCGTCCGCCCGTCCTTCGCCGATGTGTAGACACGTGTCGACACCCGCTTACCGTCCTTTGCGAGCGTCATCACCAGTGTGCCGGGCTCGGGCTGGCGCAGCGATATGCTGTCGATAAAACCTATATTTCCGGTCACGGGAACGGCTACGCCGTCGAGACGGGCGGTGGATTCGGCCGTTTTCCGCGATCCATCCAGCGCGACGATCTCAACCAGGGTGTTCCAACGCCCCTCCGCCGCCGCACGGAACGCGATGGTGACTGCACGCGGGCGTTCTTCAGAGGGGATTTGCGCCACATCAAGCGTCCAGACGCCAATCAAAGGCGAGGCTTCCGCGGGCATCACCGCCTCAGAATCCGGTGCCACGACATTTTCGAGCGGGCCAATCGAGGTCATCAACAGCCCGGCGGCTGCGAGGGGTAGGGCAATCAACATCATTATCGTTCCTTTCGACCATAGGCGGCGCCTCTGCGGCGGCCTGTCCGGGCTATCGATCGAGTATGAGTGTGATGACAGATCGATTTTTCTGTCCCAGATTTTCTGGGCGTCGAGCAGGCGGGCTAATTCGCGACTGCTGCCCATCCCGGTCTTGCGCCGCGCCTCGCGCAAGCGCTCGTTGATCGAGGCTTGCGAGCGGTTCAGTCCCGTCGCGATTGATTTCACGGTATGCCCTTCTGCCAGCAAGCGCAGGATTTCGAGCTCCTTTGCGTTGAGCGTGGCAGGCTCAATCGCGGGCGTCACGATCGTCGGGAGCGGAGCTGACATGCGCCGTGCTCACCACAAGTCCGCAAGAGCGTCTAGCACGATTTTTTTGGGAAGCGGCGGGCTGTCTTGGGAACAGTCGCATCGGTGCGCCTTTAAAGACTGCCAAGAGACGTCATTGCATGGGCAGAGCCCCATGGACCGGGAACCTAAGCGCGACGCGACATCAGTGTTGGCACTCCAAAGTTCAATGCACAGGTCGCCCGTAAACCGGATGGGATAGACGGGACCGAAAAAAGCGACGTATTGAGACTGTCCGCAACGGAGCGAGAGCAATCTCGCGGCAAAAGCCGGTTTTGACACGCCCTTCCGACTGTAGGCTTCGACCTACCCTAACAGCAGCTTCTGTCAGGCCCGGACGTTCTCCGTGACGGATGCGGACGACCGGGTCTGGTCGAAAGGCGACGTCAGCGCTTTCCTACAGCCCCAGATTTACGATAATTCGATCATCCGCTCGTTGAACCCGTTGGCACCGCAAAAACCCGATTTCGCGCAAAATTGCAGCGAGGCGTTGGGAACCCACAACTTCGGCCCCAATCGTGCCCACCCCCTCACCCAATCACAAACACCGCCGTCAGCCCCGCCAGCACCAGCGCGGCCACCGTAGCCACGCCAATCACCAGCAACGGTTTTGGCCCGGCCTCCAGCAATTGGCGCATGGGGGATCGGATGGCGGTGGCGGTTACGGCGGCGGCGAGGGCGGCGGTGGCGAGTTTTTCGGCTCCCGTTGCGACCAGCGGCGGGATGATGCCGAGCGAATGCACGCCCGCCACCACGAAGAACCCCACAACGAACCATGGGACGCCCGGCCCCTTCGTCTTGCCGCCTTCGCCCGGCAGGAACAGCACCACCACCGCCAGCACCGGCGCGAGCAGCGCGACGCGGGTGAGCTTGACGATGGCAGCAATGTCACCCGCGCCGGGCGAAAAGGCGTAACCCGCGCCCAAAGTTTGCGCGACATCGTGAATCGCGGCACCCAGCATGAACCCGGCCTGCAAATCGGTGAGCATCATGGCGTGCGCCAGAATGGGGTAGAGCACCATGGCGGCGGCGCTCATCGCCGAAATGCCGACCAGCACGATGGTGAGCTGCGCCTGGCTCGCGCGCCGCTCCCCCAGGGTGGTCGCCAGCGCGAGCGCGGCGGACGCACCGCAAATCGCCACCGCCCCGCCCGCCAGCACGCCAAACGCGCTGTCAAAGCCAAAGCGCCGCGCCGCGAGCACGCCCACGCCGATCACCAGCGCGACAATCACCACCACCGCGATCAGCGCGACCGGCCCCAGCGCCAGAATCTGCCCAAAGGTAACGCGCACCCCCACCAGCACGATGCCCCAGCGCAACAGCGATCGCGCGGCAAAGGCCAGCCCGTCGTGCAACCGCGCATCGGCATTCAGAAAATTGAGCGCCAGCCCGATCAGCAGCGCCATAAGCGTTAGCGGCGCACCGTAATGATCCGAGATGAACCCGGCGGAAAGCGTGCCCGCCGCCACCACCGCCAGCCCGGGGAACAGCCCGCGCCACGTCGATTTGGGGCTCGGCTCGATATCGCCGTACAGATCAGCCGCCATCGGCAGCGGGCGTTTTGCCGGTTTTGCTTGCGTCGTCGCCATGCCCCGCCTTCTATCGCGATTACAGCAAAGGGCTAGCCGAAGCGGCGACGATATGACAACGTTATCTTAAAGCAAAACGGGGAGAGCGATGATGGCAGGCAAAAGCGGGGCCCGGGCGGGTACGGGGCGCTGGGTGATCGTTGCGATGGTGTTTTTCGCCATCATGCTCAACTATGTCGACCGGCAGATACTGGCGCTGTTGAAGCCGACGCTGGAATCCGAATTCCGCTGGTCGGATCAGGATTATGCCAACATGGTTTCCGCGTTTCAATTCTCTGCCGCGGTCGCGTTTCTGGGGACGGGGTGGTTCATTGACCGGGTCGGGTTGCGGATCGGCTTCGCGCTGGGCGTGGCGGTGTGGAGCCTTGCGGGGATGGCGCATGCCTTTGCCACCGGGGTGATTGGCTTTGTGGTGGCGCGCATGGTGCTGGGCGCGGCGGAATCGATTGGCACGCCCGCCGCCGTCAAATCAGCCGCGACCTATTTCACACAGAAAGAACGATCGATCGCGCTGGGCGTGGGCAATACCGCGCCCAATGTGGGGGCGATTGTGACGCCGTTGCTGATCCCGTTGATCGCGGTTGCGCTGGGCTGGCGGGCGGCATTTTTGATCGCTGGCGGGCTGGGGCTGGTGTGGGTGGCGGTGTGGTTTGCCATTCGCGTGCAGCCGGTTTCGGTGGAGGGCGAACAGCCGACGCCCATCGCCTGGACCACCCTGTTGCGTGATCGCAAAACGCTGGCGCTTGCGATTGCCAAGGTGCTGTCGGATCAGGTGTGGTTCTTCATGCTCAGTTGGCTGCCCGATCTGTTCCACCGGCTGTTCGGGCTGCCACAGGGCACCATCGGCCTGCCCGTGGCCCTGGTATATGTGTTCGCCGCGCTTGGCGCGCTGACCGGGGGCTGGCTGCCGACATGGATGATGGCGCGCGGCTGGAGCGTCAACCGCGCCCGCAAAACGACGTTGCTGATCTATGCCGTGCTGATCCTGCCCGTCACCATGGTGCTATTTGTATCAAGCCCGTGGAGCGCCGCGCTGCTGCTGGGGCTTGGCCTGTTTGCGCATCAGGGGTTTTCGACGAACCTGTTCGGGCTGGCGACCGATGTGTTTCCGGCCCGGGCGGTGGGCTCGGTTATCGGGATGGCGGCGTTTTGCGGCAATATGTGGTCAATCGGGCTGATCCAGCTGGCCGCCTATTCGCTGTCGCGCGGCTGGGGATATGGCCCGCTGCTCGCGATTTGTTCGGGCAGCTATCTGCTCGCCCTGCTGTTCATCCACCTGCTGATCCCCAAAATCGTGGCGGTGGACGAAAGCGAGCGCGGCGACGGGCTGGCAATGGCGCACTGACCGGCGACCACGAAGGATAGATTCAGGGGTTGACGGAGAAGTTAGCATTTGCTAACTCAACTGCATGAAGACGCCCTTCCTCCTGTCGAGCGAGCTCGATCCCCCCGCCAAGCGGGCCATCGTGGCGACGGCGCTTCGGCTGTTCGCCACGCACGGCGTGGACGGTGTGAACATTCGCGACATTGCCGCCGGTGCAGGCTTCACCAACCCCGCACTGTTCCGCCATTTTGCCAGCAAGGAAGCATTGGCGCAGGCGCTGTTCGATCGCTGCTATGCCGCGCTGGGCAATGTGTTGGCGGATGACCCCGGGCTGCCCTTGAAGGCGCGGCTGACGGCGTGTGTGTTGCTGATCGAGGCGGCACCCGAGGGTGTGCACTATGTGCTGGAGAACCTGCGTCGTTATTGGGATGGCCAGCCCGAAGCGCAGCGGGTGATGCCGCTGCCCGTGCGGATGCGACACCTGGTTGAAGCCGAGCAGGCGGCGGGCCGGATCGCTGCCCATGTCGACCCCCGGCTTGCGACAATCATGATCATGGGCACGTTGGGGCAGGTCGCTCGGCTGGCCCATTTCGGTGATCTGCCCGGCCCAGCAGCAATGTTTGCCGACACCCTTTGGACGCTTGTTTTTCGTGGATTGGAGAATTGAAATCATGACTAGTACGTTAGCAAATGCTCACTCACCCGATGCCGGCTGGGCGTTGATTGGCCCCACGGGTGTGACGGGTCGGATGATCCTGGACCGCGCTTTGTCGCTGGGGCATCGGCCGCACCTTATCGGGCGGGATGCGGCCAAACTCGCCACATTGGCCGAGTCGGCGGGGCTTGGTTGGTCCGCTGTTGACCTGAACGATCATTCCGCGCTGGTCGCCGCGCTGGCGGGGCGACGGCTGGTGATGAATGCGGCAGGCCCGTTTGCGATCACCGCGCCACCGGTTGTCGCGGCTGCGCTGGCAGCGGGCATCGACTATCTCGACCTAAACGGCGAGCTGCTGCCGCTCAAAGCGCTGTTCGCGCGGGATGCAGAGGCGAAAGCCAAGGGCGTTGCGCTGATCGGGGGCGCGGGTTTTGGCATTGCCGCGAGCGACGGGCTGGCGATGCAGGTCAGCGAAAGGCTGGGTGGGGCGCATTGGATGCGCGTCGCGGTGGCGGCGGATTCAGGCTTTGGATCGCCTGCCGTTGCCGAAAGCACGGTATCGGTAATCGCTGCCGGCGGACATGAAGTGCGCGGCGGCAAGGTTGTTCGGGCGCGGCTGGCGCGCAAACGCTGGGCAGAGCACGCGCCAGGCGGTGAGCGCGCGCGGGGTGAGCGGATCGCCTTTGCCAGTGCGCCGCTGGCCGATCTTGCCGCGATCACGCGCGCGACGGGGGTGCGCGCCGTCATTGCCGGGGTGCCGATGCCAACCGGTCAGGCGCGGATCATATCCATCATCGCGCCGCTGCTTCCCAGCCTGTTGAAAATCAGCCCCATTCGTCGCGCCATGGCCAATGCCGGTGGCCATGCCGGGGCCAGCCGCAGCGACTATCACTCGCGTGTGTGGATTGCGGCGGGGCGCGGGAAACAACGGGTCGTGGCGCGGCTGGAAGCGGGTGAGGGCTTTGCCTGCACCGTTGATATTGCGATGGCCGCCCTGGCGTCGGCACTCGCGAACCGGCCACCGCCAGGCGCGCATAGCCCGGCAACGGCATTTGGCGCTGATTTCATCACGCGCGTGCCGGGCATTTCAATCAGTGTTGGCGCGTAATGCGCATAAAAAGAACCCGGCCGGATTGCGCCGACCGGGTTCTTCCCCCCATAAGGCTTTCAGATCAGGTCAGAAGTTGGCCCGCCCGGTGATGCCGAAGTAACGTTCGGCATCGCGCGGGATCTGGTAAAGATAGGCTTGGCCGGGACCGCCATTGGCGATCGTGGCAGCAAAGCTTTGGTCCAGCAGGTTCCGCACCTGGAACGTCAGGCGATATTTATCATCCTTCGTTGCAATCGCCGCTGACAGGTTGATCAGCCCATAGCCAGCAATCGTTCCCAACCGCCGCTGGACTGCATCTGCCGCAAACAGCGACAGCTGTGAGCTTTGATATGACCCTTGCGCGCCCAAAAACACGTCAACCGTCTCAAGCGAGCGCACGCGGTAATCAATGCTCAAATTACCCTTGAACTTCGGCGCGAAACCAAGCGGTGTACCGGCTGGCACGACCGCGGCGCCAAGCGGTGCGTTGAACGCATCGACATGGGCATCGGTATAGGCAAAGCCGCCGCTGAAGTTCAGATCCGGGATTGGCCGGAAGCTGGCATCCACCTCCACCCCGCGCGTCGACACCCGGCCCGCATTGGTGAAGCGCGTGACGACCACGCCCGCCACCAGATCGGGGTTGTTCGCCTGGAAGTTGTCATAGGTCGCCTGGAAACCGGCGATATTCACGATCAACCGACCGTCGAGGAAGGTGTTTTTCAGGCCGATTTCATAAGCATTCGACGTTTCGGGCGCGATCACGTTTGTGCCGTTTTTCGTCAGGTTGAAAAACACGTTGAACGCTGGCCCCTTATACCCGCGCGAATAGGTGAAATAGGCGATGTTGTTATCGGTAAGATCGGCCTGAAAACCCGCCTTGCCTGACACGTTGGTTGCGCTGGTGCGCGCGGTGAAGGGAACATCGTTTGTGGCCGTCACAACCCCGTTCACGCCGGGCGAATTGAACACGCCCTGATCGAAATTGGGTTGAATGCCGGCGGTCCCGATCGGTACGCCCGCCGCCGTGTCCAGATTACGGCTGACGCGCGAATGGAACACATCCAGATGATCAGAGGTATAGCGCACCCCGCCGATCAACCGGAACCAGCTGGCAATGTTGAGCGTGCCCTGGCCAAACACCGCGATGTTATCAAACGTCGACCCGAAATTCGCGGTGCCAGACGGGAAGGTCGACGGGGCCGCCAACGGACTGGAGCAGGGCGTGAGGCTGCCGGCCGGAATGATCGCGCCCACAGCCGCCGCACAGCGCGTTACATCACGCGTAAACGTGCGTTCCGAAACCGCATTTGAATAAAAGCCGCCGATCACATAATCGAAAAACTGCTTACCCGGCGACGTCACGCGCAACTCCTGCGTGACAGTATGACCCGTTTGCGGCCCGAAATCATGCAGCTGGTTGAAACCTATATACGCGGTTGGCAGCCAGTCGCCGTCACGAATTTCGGTATTTTTCCAGTCGCGCTACGAGGTGATCGACGTGATGGTGTGATCACCCAATGCATAATCGCCCTGCAGCGAGAAGCCGTAACCCGTTTCCTTTGTTGCCGTCACGAGGTTTTGGGCAATCGTGCGCGTTCGATCACCCAACGGGGTTGGCAGCGCCATCGTCGACGCGTTGGTCGTCGTCGCGCCGGTGGCCGTGTTAATCGGCAGCGTGCCCACAACAGGCGCACAGCAATCATCATTGTTACGATGATAATCGGCAATGAAATTCAGCGTCAGATCGGGGGTCGGCTCTGCTTCCACCTGCAGGCGAAAGCCATAATGTTCCCAGCCATTGACGATCCGATTAACGGCGGTGTTGCGGATATTGCCATCATAATTGCTGTAATAGCCGCTGATCCGCGACCGCACATTTTCGCCGAGCGGCAGGTTGAGGGCGGCCCGGGCGCGATATTCCGCATTAGTGAAATAGCCAAGCTCGACATAGCCGCCCGCCTCTTTCGTGGGGCGTTTCGACACGATGTTGACCACACCGGCGCTGGCATTTTTGCCGAACAATGTGCCTTGTGGCCCGCGCAGTACCTCGATCCGCTCGATATCCAGCAAATCGCTGAAGGCTTCACCGGCGCGGCTGAAGACAACGCCGTCAAGCACCGTCGACACCGATGGCTCACCCGCGATTGAGAAAGTCGCCGTACCCACACCGCGCAGGAACAATGACTGGTTCAGCGTGGTGCCCGATTTCAAAAAGTTCAGCGACGGCACCAGATATTGCGCCCCTTCCAGGCTGACCTTGCCGGTCGCCTCCAGCACATCACCGCTCACCACGGTGACGGCCAAGGGCACGTCCTGCAGTCGTTCGCTGCGCTTTTGCGCGGTGACGATGATTTCGCCCGATTCGTCTGCGGTCTCCGCCGCGGGTGCCGGATTGGCGGTTTGCGCCAGTGCCGGTGTCGATATCAGCAGTGCCAGCGATGCAGCACCCGCCATCAGAATTGCTCGTTTCATACTCATCCTCCCCAAATTCCCACTAGATTGATAGGTTTTTATATCTTGGCGGCAAATGCCGCGTTCTTGGCCGGTTTCAAGAAAATCTTGGCTCCGGCAAATTCTCGTTCGATCAGACCCCCAGCTCCGCCATTGTCACGACGCGCTTCTCGCGCGCGCTCAACTCCGCTGCCGCACCGATGGCGACCGCCATCAACCCGTCATGCGCCGTCACCTCCACCGGCCCCGCCCCGCGCACGGCGGCGTTGAAGCGCTGATGCTCATAAAAGGTTGAACCGTGGTGGCTGCCTGCGGCCAGCGCGGCGGGATCGACATCGACCACCCGGCGCTCCGCCCGCTTGGGATTGCGAAAGCCGACGCGCGGCGAATAGACAATCGCCCCTTCGGGAATCAGCACTTCCAGCCGGGCCTTGTCACCCACGGCAGCGATTTCTTCCTGATTTTCGGCCCCATCGGCGAACATCGACAGATCGAGCATCGCGCGCACGCCGTTATCAAAATCGACCGTGGTATAGCTGTTGTCGATGATGTCGGGCCGCTCGCCATCATAGGCTTCGTCGAGATGGTTCACGTCCATCGCGCCGGAACAATAGACACGCACGGGTTCGGCGCGGGTGATGAGCCGCATCAGATCAAAGAAATGGCAGCATTTCTCCACCATCGTGCCGCCGGTGTTGCGGGAGAAACGGTTCCAGTCGCCAACCTTTGGCAGGAACGGAAAGCGGTGCTCGCGAATCGACAGCATCTGCAGCTTGCCGATCCGGCCAGCATGGATTTCGTCGATGAATTCAGCGGCAGGCGGCATGAACCGATATTCCATTGCCGTCCAAAACACGCCGGGCGTCTGTGCGGCGCGCTCGGCGATCCAGCGTGCGTCGTCAATCGTGGTCGCAATCGGCTTTTCGCACAGGATATGCAGCCCAGCATCAAACAGCGGCACCAGCACATCGCGGTGCGTGTAATTGGGGCTGGCGACAATCACCGCATCGCACAGTCCGCTGGCCGCAAGGGCTGCGGCATCATCAAATGCCTGAACGCCGTCTGCTGCCCCGCCCAGCGCCGTTTTCGCCCAGCCAAGCGAGCCGTGCATAGGATCAGCAATCGCCGTCACCACCGCGCC
Source organism: Sphingomonadales bacterium (assembly GCA_038250735.1). Taxonomy (GTDB): domain Bacteria; phylum Pseudomonadota; class Alphaproteobacteria; order Sphingomonadales; family Sphingomonadaceae; genus Sphingomonas. The sequence continues at coordinate 12,132 of JBBSCC010000036.1, forward strand.
GGGGGTGATGGCGAGATTGTTGATATGTTCGACACCCATCATCCCGGTGCCGACCAAACCATATCTTACTTGCTCTCCCAACCGTCTCACCTCTATGTATGACAACGATGTCTGAAATGCAGCTTAAACGCGAATCGCGCCCGCTCGGCAAGAGCGGAATCATGGTCAGCCCGATTGCATGGGGGATGTGGCGATTTAGTCACGCCGGTGTCACACAGGGGCGAAGGCTGATTGAGGCGGCGTTTGCCGCAGGCGTCACGCTGTTTGATACCGCCGATATTTATGGCTTTGATGGCAGCGGCGGCTTTGGCGATGCAGAGGCATTGTTGGGCCAGGTGTTCGCCGACGCGCCTGATCTGCGCGAGCGGATGGTGCTGGCCACCAAGGGCGGCATCACCCCCCCGGTGCCGTATGATTCGTCGCCTGCCTATCTGAACGACGCGCTGGAGGCATCGCTGCGGCGGATGCGGACCGACCATGTCGAACTCTATCAAATCCACCGCCCCGATGTGCTGGCGCACCCGCACGAAGTGGCGCGCACGCTGGAAGACATGGTGACATCGGGCAAGGTACGCGCGGTGGGCGTGTCGAATTACACGCTGGCCCAGCACCGGGCGCTGGCGGCGTTCCTGTCGATTCCGCTGGTATCCACCCAGCCCGAATTGTCGCCGCTGGCGATTGATCCGGTTGAGGGCGGGCTGCTCGATCTCGCGATGGAAACTGATTTGGCGGTGCTGGCATGGTCGCCGCTGGGCGGGGGGCGCATTGGCGATCCGCAAGACGCGCAGGCATTGGCTGTCGCGGCGTCGCTTGATGTCGTGGCCAACGAGGCTGGCGTGTCGCGCGCTGCCGCTGCTTATGGCTGGATCATGGCGCACCCGGCGCGCCCCATTCCCATTGTCGGCACGCAAAATATCGACCGGATCGGTGAAATTCCCGACGCGTTCAAATGCCAATGGACGCGCACCCGCTGGTACGATGTGCTGGTCGCCGCGCGGGGTGAGAAACTGCCATGACCGCACCTGCGCCACCCTTTTCGTCCGAAGCAGGCCCCTGCGAAATCAGCTGGTTTTCGGCGCTGTGCGACGATGATTATGAATTTCTGGGCGTGACCGATCCCATGCTCGCCGCCAGTTGGGAACATTGCCGCGATATCGTGATGCAGGCAGAAACCGGCGGCTTTGACAACATCCTGCTCCCGTCAGGCTATGCGTTGGGGATCGACACCACCGCCTTTGCCGCCGCGATTGCGCCGATGCTTCAGCGGATGGCGCTGCTGATGGCGGTGCGGATTGGCGAGACCTGGCCGCCGCAACTCGCCCGCCAGATCGCCACGATTGATCGGATGCTGGGTGGTCGGCTGAAGGTGAACATCATTTCGTCGGACATGCCGGGCGAAACCATGGCGTCCGAACCGCGCTATGCCCGCACGGTGGAAGCGATGCATATCCTGAAAACGCTGCTGAACGGCGAACCGCTCGATCATCAGGGTGAATTCTGGCAGCTCAAGCTTGATCCGCCGCGCATCGGTACGCTGTCGGGCAAGGCACCGCAGCTCTATTTCGGGGGGCTCAGCCCAGCTGCGCGCGATGCCGCCGCCAAGGGGTGCGACGTATTCCTGATGTGGCCCGACAAGCGCGAGGCGGTGGCCGACATCATCGCCGATATGCGCGCGCGTGCGGCTGCCGAGGGGCGAACATTGCGCTTTGGCTACCGCGCGCACGTTGTGGTGCGCGAGACCGAGGGCGAAGCGCGTGCTGCCGCCGACCGCCTGTTGTCAAAGCTCGATGCAGCGCAAGGGGCCGCGATCCGCGCGAAATCGCTCGATTCGCTGTCGGCTGGCGTCGCCGCGCAGGCGGCTTTGCGCGATAATGCCGGCGATGATGGCTATGCCGAGGCCAATTTATGGACCGGCATTGGCCGTGCGCGATCAGGCTGCGGCGCGGCGATCGTGGGCGATCCCGACCAGGTTCTTGCCAAGCTGAACGATTACCGCTCGATGGGCATTGAGGCGTTCATCCTGTCAGGCTATCCCCATGCCGCCGAGGCGGATCTGTTCGCTCGCCACGTGCTGCCGAACATCGATCACGCCCTGCTGCGATAGGGGCCAGCTAAGTTAAGGATTTCCCGATGGCCGATGTTGCCCCCGCCAGCCTGCCCCTTGTCGTGGGGATTGGCGGAACCATCGGCGGCGTCTCCTCCACCGAACGCGCGTTAATGATTGCGCTGGACAGTGCGGGGCGCGAGGGGTTTCGCACGCGCATGTTTGGCGGGGCCGATATGGCGCAATTGCCGCTGTATGATCCCAAAGCCACCAGCCGCACCGATGCCGAACGCGAATTTGTGGAAACGGTGCGCCAGGCATCGGCGCTGATCATCGCCAGCCCGGGCTATCATGGCAGCATTTCAGGCGTGGTGAAGAATGCGCTCGACTTGCTGGAGGAAACATCGGGGGACGCGCGGCCTTATCTAGCGGACATGCCTGTCGGGCTGATCGCCACGGCCTATGGCTGGCAGGCGACCGGCAGCACGATTGCGGCGCTGCGTTCCATTGTCCACGCGCTGCGCGGCTGGCCAACGCCCTTTGCCGCCGCGATCAACACGCAACTCACCAAGTTTGACGATGCAGGCGGCGCGAACGAGCCAGCCGTGATCGATCAATTGACGCTGGTGGGCCAGCAGGTTGCGCGTTTTGCTCCGCTTGCCACGGCTACCAATGGTTGACGTTGCTCGCCGCGATGCGCTGGGCGCGCTGGCTTTGGGGGGCGCCGGATTGGCCCTGCCCGGCTGGGCGCAATTGGCCGAAGCGGCGACGCGGGGGCTGGCGGACTTCCCCGAAAAGCGCTGGATGATCATCCGCCGGGTGCGCGCGCCGTTGCTGGAAACCCCGTTCGAGGTGTTCGACCAAGGCGTCATCACCCCGAACGACCGGTTTTTCGTCCGCTGGCACTATGACGATATTCCCCTGAGCGTCGACGTGGCGACGTTTCGGCTGCGGGTTGGTGGCCGCGTATCCACGCCACTGTCGCTGTCGCTCGCCGATATCCTGAAGATGCCGCGTGTTGAGGTGACCGCTGTCAACCAATGTTCGGGCAATTCGCGCAGCGCCTTTGCCCCGCGCGTGCCCGGCGCGCAATGGGCCGATGGTGCGATGGGCAATGCGGTGTGGACCGGCGTGCGGTTGAAGGATGTGCTGGCGCGGGCAGGCGTAAAGCCCGGCGCCGTCGCAGTGCGGCTGTCGGGGCTTGATCGCCCGCCTGGGGATGCGCCCTGGTACGCCAAATCGCTGTGTATCGATCACGCGCTGGACGGCGAGGTGATGATCGCCTTTGCCATGAACGGCCAGCAATTGCCGCTGCTCAACGGCTTTCCGCTGCGTATCGTCGCGCCGGGATGGTTCTCCACCTATTGGGTCAAGGCGCTTGACCGGATTGAGGTGCTCGACGCGCCCGATACCGGCTATTGGATGGCCAAAGCCTATCAAATCCCCACCGCGCCGCGTGCCAATGTGCCGCCCGGCGCGCATGATTTCACCAAGCAACCGATCAGCCAGATGGCGCCGCGCGCGTTCATCACCAACCGCGCAGCCGGGGCGGTTAGCGCGGGCAAACCAATGGCGCTGCGCGGTATCGCGCTTGGCGGTGATACCGGCGTCGCAAAGGTGGAACTGTCGCTCGATCAGGGGCGCCATTGGCAATCGGCCCGGCTTGGCCGCGATCATGGCCGTTACAGCTTTCGCGGCTGGGACATGACGATTCCAGCTCTCGCACGCGGCCTGCACACCATCATGGTGCGTGCCACCAACACCGCTGGCGAAACCCAGCGGGCCGATGCGATCTGGAACCCGTCCGGCTACCGCCTGAATACCATCCAGACGATTGCACTGGACGCGAAATGAGCCGGGCTGGAACTATTGGGGCGTTGGCCCCGCTGCTGGCCCCATCGCTGGCCCTGCTACTGGCCGGTTGCAGCGCGCAGCCGACCCCGATGGCAACCAGCCTGCCCCAGGATTTTACACTGAAATCCGCCACGATCGCGCTGCCGCAAGAATCGGCGGTGCTGCCGCCCTGGGCAGAGGGGGTGGCGATCAATTGCGCGGCCTGCCATTCCGCTGAAATGATCCTGTCGCAGCCCCGGCTCGACGCCGCGACCTGGCAAAAAGAAATCGACAAGATGCGCACCGCCTATCACGCATCAATCGACGCCAAGGACGACGGGCAATTAGTGGCGGCGCTGGTGAAGCTGCAGCAGGACCCAGCGTCGCGCCCATAGCGGCGTGTGCGCGGGAAAGCTGGATGCCCCGTGAGGATTCGAACCTCAATTAACGGAGTCAGAGTCCGTAGTCTTACCTTTAGACGACAGGGCAGTGCCGGGCCGCGAGATAGGCGGGGCGTGATCTGCTGTCAACGTGCTGGCTCGCTTGCCGCCGCCATGCGGCTGGGCTAGGCTTTTGCCCAAGCACGGTGGGGGCGGCTTGCCCCGGACCGCAGAACATAATGGTGAGTAACGGCCGTGGGTGATCAATCCGCCCGAGCGCCGTACCGGCAGGGTGCAGGCCCCGCCCGTCCGGCTCCTCCAAAATCAGCGCGCGCGCGCTGGCCAGAAGCACGCCATTATGCCGCGCTGGACCTGGGCACCAATAATTGCCGCTTGCTGATTGCCCGCCCTGCATCGCACGGCTTTACCGTTATTGACGCGTTTTCGCGCATCGTCCGGCTGGGCGAGGGACTGGCGGCGACCGGGCGGCTGAGCGATGCGGCGATTGATCGCACGCTGGCCGCGCTCGCCATCTGTGCTGATAAACTGCGCCGCCGCAATGTAACGCTGGCCCGTTCGGTCGCCACCGAAGCATGTCGGCGCGCGAGTAATGGCGCAGAATTCATCGACCGCGCCTACCGCGAAACCGGCATTGCGCTCGACATTATCACCGCTGAAGAAGAAGCGCGGCTGGCGGTGCTTGGCTGCCATGTGCTGCTTGAGCCGGGGGATGACCCTGCGTTGGTGTTCGACATTGGCGGCGGATCAACCGAGCTGGTGTTAATCGACACCCGCACCACGGTGCCGACAATTCTTGATTGGCACAGCGCGCCCTGGGGCGTGGTATCGCTTACCGAGAGTGCGGGCGGGGGCGAAGGGCCTGGCGGGCGCGCGGCGGCCTATGCGCGGATGCGGGGGATTGCTGCGGAAAGCTTTGCTGAATTTGCAACGCGGCTGCCCCGCGGCGTCAAACGGCCCCGGTTGTTGGGCACCAGCGGCACGGTGACCACGCTGGCCAGCGTGCATCTTGAACTGGATCGGTATGATCGCACCGCTGTGGACGGGCTGATCGTGCCAGCGCCTGCCATGCGCCGGATCAGCGCTGATCTGGCCGGCAAATCGATTGAGGACCGCGCGCTGTTGCCCTGCATCGGATCCGAACGGGCTGACCTGGTCGTTGCGGGCTGCGCGATTCTGGAGGCGATCATGGATATCTGGCCCGCCGAGCGGCTGGGGGTTGCCGATCGCGGCATTCGCGAGGGCATTTTGCGCCTGCTGATGAACGGAAACCAACGATGAGATCGGGGCAATGAGCCGGGGTGGATCAGGCGGGCGGGTGCGCGTGCGCACATCACGCGGACGAACCCCGCAATCGAACCGCTGGCTCGAACGCCAGTTGAACGACCCGTATGTGCGCAGGGCCAAGGCAGAAGGATATCGCAGCCGTGCCGCCTATAAGCTGATCGAGCTCGACACGCGGTTTTCGCTGCTGAAGGGGGTGAAGCGGGTGATCGACCTGGGGATTGCACCCGGCGGGTGGAGCCAGGTGGTCCGCAAAATGTCGCCCGGTGCCGCGATTGTCGGGATTGATCTGCTGCCGGTCGATCCGATCGACGGCGTCACCATCCTGCAGATGGACTTTACCGATGATCGCGCGCCCGACATGTTGATGGCCGAACTGGGCGGTGCACCCGATCTGGTGCTGTCCGATATGGCGGCGAACACCGTTGGCCATCCGCAGACCGATCATCTGCGCACCATGGGGCTGGTGGAGATTGCCGCCGCCTTTGCCTATGACGTGCTAAGCCCGGGCGGCGCGTTTATCGCCAAGGTGCTGGCGGGCGGCGCAGACAGTGCGCTGGTGAGCGAGCTGAAACGCAATTTTACCGCCGTCAAACACGCCAAACCGCCCGCCAGCCGCAGGGATTCGTCGGAATGGTATGTGATCGCGCAAGGATTTAAGGGGCGCGCGCCGGGTCCAGCGGACAGCTAGACCCGGAATAGCGGCTTACCCCTCGTAATCGCCGCCCAGATTCTGGTTGCGCGGGGGGGCTGCCGCCGTGAGGCGCAGTGCTTCTGCCGATGCGGCGAGCGAACCGATTTCATCGGGCGCATCATCATCGTCAATCTGCACGCGCTGCAGGCCCTGCACCACGGCTTCCTGAAGATGCTTTGGCTTCACCGTTTCTTCGGCGATTTCGCGCAGCGCGACGACGGGGTTTTTGTCGCGATCACGATCAATCGTCAGCTCTGCACCGCCAGAAATCTGGCGCGCCCGCTGCGCTGCAAACAGCACGAGATCAAAACGGTTTGGAATCTTGTCGACGCAATCCTCGACGGTAACGCGCGCCATACAAACGCATCCTTCAATGTAACGGAAACCGCGCGCCTAAGGGACATCCGCCGTTGAGTCAAGAAATGCCCCGGCGAACGCATGGCCCGCATGCGAAAATTCACCTGGGCGGAAACCGCCTTGCCGCTGTCGAGTTGAACCCGCATGAGCGGCGCTGCATGATCACCCTCACCCCCTCCACCGCGCCTGA
>JBBSCC010000037.1:0-18762 GCA_038250735.1 Sphingomonadales bacterium
CTATGCTTTTTCCAGCTGGCCGCTGATGGGCGACGCGATTTTCCCCGAAAACGTGCCGATGGTTACCCCGGCATGGCTGAACGCGGTCGATAACCCCATCGTCGTGCAGTTCATCCACCGGTGGTTCGCCTTCGCCGCCGCCGCCGGAGTAGGCTTCCTGGCATGGCAGGCAATCCGCCACGGCGCAGCACGGGCGGGCTATGCCATCATCGCGCTGGTGACGCTGCAAATCCTGCTCGGCATTGCAACGCTGATGTCGGGCGTCGCCATCCAGATCGCGGTTGCGCATCAGGTGAATGCCGCGCTGACGCTGATCGCAACGGTGGTCGCGGCGCATTTGCTCGGGCGGCGTGCGGCAGCAGCTTAACGCCGGGCTGGCCCTGTTGCTCGCGGCGCTGGCCCCCGGCGCGGCGACGGCGCGACTGGTGCCCGTGCCCGACAAGCCCTATCGCCATGTGCTGATCGAGGAACGACGCGACCAGCGCGGCATGCAGCGTTTCGTCAGCGAACGACGGCTGGTGTTTCATCCTCTGCCGACCGGTTTTGCACTCGACCTGACCATATTGGACGCCAGCGCCCCCGCCAATGGCCCGGGCGCGATGTTCGCGGCGGCGTTGGCCGGACTGAAAGGACGAACCGTCCGCTTCCTGCTCGATCAGGAGGGGCGTATCTTGGGCATCGATGATGCAGCGGCGGTTTGGGCGGCCTTATGTGCCGCCGTTGATCGCGCAGCGGCGGCATCGCCGCCGGGCAGCGCCGCGCGCCAGCGTGCCGCCGACGCCATGGCCGCCGCTTTTCGCACGCTGCCGGCCGATCGACAGCAGGATATGCTGTCGTCACTGGTCAGCGCTGCGCTGGCGGGCGCACTAGCGGCGCGTTTGCCGGTGGAGGACGGCGCGATCAGCATTTCTGCCCGCAGCCCCACCGGTATGCCCGTGGCTCTACCCGGCCGGGAAACCGTTCGCATCGTGGATGACCGGACCGTTTTGATCACCACCACGGCACAGGGCGATGTGGCCGCCCCGCTGCCCGAGGCAACCGGCCCGTCACGCATCACCGTTACGATCACCAAACGGGTTGATCGCACGGCGGGATTGATCCTTGAATCCCGCGAAGAGCGCGAAACCACGGTCGGTGCTGGCCCCACCTTGCGGCACAACACCAGCCTGACGATCAGCCGCCTCGATCCGCCGGTATTCTGATACCCGCGCGCAATGCCGCCCGGATGCTTGACTTTCGGGCCCCTTCGCGTAAATGCCCAGCCAACGTCGCCGCTCCTGATCAGGGGCGGCGTGTTTGTTTTATCCGGTGGCGCAAAGCTGCCACAGCAAAAAAGGTCTGGCCCCATGAAGGCGCTGATGAAGACCACCAAGTCGGTTAAGCCGCACGAAGTGGACAAGAAATGGCATATCGTTGATGCCGACGGCCTGGTGGTCGGTCGTGCAGCGTCGATCATCGCCAATGTGCTGCGTGGCAAGCACAAGCCCAGCTTTACCCCGCATGTCGATTGCGGTGACAATGTCATCGTCATCAACGCGGACAAGATCCGGTTCACCGGCAAGAAGCTGAAGGACAAGATCTATTACAAGCACACCGGCTATGCCGGCGGCATCAAGGGCGTGGCTGCGGGCAAGGTGCTCGAAGGCCGCTTCCCGGAACGCGTGCTGGAAAAGGCCGTTGAGCGGATGATCCCGCGCGGCCCGCTCGGCCGTGATCAGATGCGCAACCTGCGCGTTTTTGCAGGGTCTGAGCATCCGCACGAAGCCCAGAACCCGCAGGTCCTCGACATCGCGGGCATGAACCGCAAGAACAAGGTGGGCAACTAATGTCCGATAATCGCCAGTCCCTTTCCGATCTGGGTTCGATCACCGGCGCGGCACAGCAGGCAGCCCCTGCCGCCGCCACGCTGGGTGATGTGATGCCCGTCAACAATTCCGGCCCCAAGCCAGAGCCGATGCCACTGCGTGAGCAGATCATCGACAAGCAGGGCCGCGCCTATGCCACCGGTCGCCGTAAGGATGCGGTTGCCCGCGTCTGGATCAAGCCCGGTTCAGGCAAGATCGTGATCAACGGTCGTGACCAGGAAGTCTATTTCGCGCGCCCCACGCTGCGCCTCGTCATCAACCAGCCGTTCGGCGTTGCTGAACGCACGGGCCAGTATGACGTGATCTGCACCGTCAAGGGCGGCGGGCTTTCGGGCCAGGCCGGCGCGGTCAAGCACGGCATCAGCCAGGCATTGACCAAGTACGAACCCATCCTGCGCGCGCCTGTAAAGGCCGCTGGTTTCCTGACCCGCGACAGCCGCACGGTTGAACGCAAGAAGTACGGCAAGGCGAAGGCCCGCCGCAGCTTCCAGTTCTCGAAGCGTTAATCCTCCTCATCTTGAGGGACAAAATTGGGGCGATCCGGCAACGGGTCGCCCTTTTTGTTGGAAGAAACGGCTGGAGTGGTTTGTGAACAAACCGATCCAAAAAATCGCGCCACCCCGGGTCAAGTCCGGGGTGACGGATAAATTGGTGTGATTACAATCCGCTTTAATCCATCTCGCGAACCCGGGCGGTGATGGCACCGTCATCAATCCGCAGCTCGTTGAACGATGGCCGCGTCGCGCGGACGCGTTCCGATAGCGTACCCGCGCCGATCAGTCGCACCACCCGGTCACCGACCGGATGGGCAATGTCGAATGGATCATGGACATGGCCCGTCAAAACGGCGTGCGCACCCGCCTGCGCGAGCGCGCTGAGCGACGACGGACCATTGCGGGTATGCGCGGTGCCGCTAGTCCCCATCTCAATCAGCGGATGGTGGCAGGCGACGATCACGGTGGCGGCAGCGGGGGCTGCCGCAATGCCCGCCAGCGTCTGCGCCAGCGGTGCCGCGCCCACAAACCCTTTTGACCAGTTGAGCCGCCACTGAAACCGCGCCGTCGTTCGCAGCGGCACGATATGGACGCCGGCAATATCAAGCGGTCGTTCAATCAGCCGTTCAAGCCTGCCATATCGCGCATAAGGGCGAAACGCCCGCGCGAACGGGTTGAAATAGGGCAGATCGTGGTTGCCGACCTCCACCGTGATGGGGCGTTCCAGCTTTTCCAGCCAGCGCGCTGCCGCCTCGAACTCGTGGTGCCGGGCGCGCATCGTGAGATCACCGGTCACGATAATCGCATCGGGCTGCTCGTCGCGCACTGATGCCGAAAACCATGCCAACGCCGCCTTGTCCTCCGCACCGAAATGGATGTCGCTGACGTGGAACAGGCGGATCATGTCGCGGGCCCAGATCCCGTTTCTGCTAACGTGCTGACGAACCGGGCCGACGTTATCCCGCTGGTGATCGGCACGCCGGGGGCAAGCTGTTGCGGCTCGCCATCAAACAGCGCCAGCACCGGCTTGTCGCCCAGCACTGTAATGCTGGTCGCGCGCCCTTCGCTAACGGCGGCAGCGGCGACCCAGTCGCCGGTCAGCCAATCCCAGCCGAGTCGCGCGATTGATCGCCAATCCCGCGCATCAATGGCCGTTACCCGGATCGCCGCGCCATCCGCTGTCACCAGCACGGCCTGAGCGCCGGGCGGCAGGCCGGTTGCACCGCCAAGCCGAATCCCCCGCCCAAAGGTGCGTGCCCAGGCATGGCGAATTGCCCGCCCCAGCCCGCGCAAGCGCCCGGCCCGCACCAGCTCACGCGCATGAACCCAGCTGGCTGCGGGGCCAAGGATCAGCCCAACAAATGCGCGGTATTCCCCCGCCGCCACGTACGGCAGCGCGACCAGCCGGGGCACGGCGTGCGTTGCCAGCACAATCGATTCGGCGTCGGCATTGCCGTGCAGCGTCTTGGCCAACAGGTTCAGCGTGCCACCAGGCAGGATCAGGATCGCGCCCGGCCAATCCGCCAGCGCGCGGATCGCCGCGTTTATCGTGCCATCGCCTGCAAACAGCACCACCGTGTCGACGCTTTTCGCATCCAGCATGGCCGGGCTGGGCAGATCATCGTCGGGAAAGCTGGTACGCCCTGCCAGTGTCAGCGCATGATCAGCGAACAGCGCGGCCAGCGCATCGCACCTGTCAGCCGTTGTCGATCCTGAGCCGGGATTTGTGATGAACCATAAATTTTTCATGGCAACCAAACGCTTGGTACGGGATTTAGTCCCGGTGGGTCTTGCGTGCGCCGAAAACTACCGCAATGAATATGTGGTACACGGAAAATTCTGTGTAACCAACGTCAGGCATGGCCCATTAACATCTGCCCATTCCAGGCAGGCCGGTGCATCCCGGCATCTGATGCAGGAGCAGGAACATATGAACACTCAAGCCACACCACGATTTGGCGGCATTGCCCTGGGCGTTGCCGTCTCCGCGCTTGCGCTGGCCGCGTGCTCGCCCCAGCCAACCACCGAAAAGGCTGATGCGCCCGCCGCTGATGCAACCACCGCTGCACCCACAGAGGCGACGGCGGCACCCGCCGCACCGGCAGCAACTGCTGTCGCCGCGGACAATGTCGACACGGTCAGCGGCGCGAAATTCGCATCGTTCACCGGCGATGCTGCCAAGGGCGAAGCCACCTTTGCCGCGTGCAAGGTTTGCCACGCGGTTGAGCTTGGCGTGAACAAAATCGGTCCGTCGCTGCACGGCATCGTTGGCCGCAAGGCCGGCGAAATCGCTGGCTACACCTATTCTGCTGCCAACAAGAACAGCGGCATCACCTGGACCGCTGAAAAGATGTTCCAGTATCTTGAAGGGCCACAGCGCATCGTTCCCGGCACCAAGATGACCTATCCTGGCCTGCCCGATCCGCAAAAGCGCGCTGACGTGATCGCTTATCTCGCCGCGCAAAAATAATCGGCATTACCGGTAAAAATTGGGGCGGGCCTGCACCACAGGCCCGCCTATTTTTTTGCCCGCGATCCCGGGCCAAAGCGAAGATCAGCAAGATGAAACGGGAAAGACAAGGTTAGCGGTACTGCAATCCACATCCACCCCTGCCCGGTTAATGCCGCGCGCAGCGCCAGCATCATCATCGCGCCCGGCATCACCCGGCACAGTATCGCGATCAGCAACCAGCGTTCCCGCAGCCTTAGCCACAAGGCTTCTACAGCGATGACGACCAGAATGATGTCCGCCGCCATGCCGCTGGCAAATAGCCCCGGCATGATGCCGTCGATCAAGAAAATGGGCCGTTCAGCCGCACGACCGTCATGTTGAGATATCCGGCAAACGTCACCCACAACAGATATGGCAGCACCAGCAGTGCGCCCGCCATGGAACGCCGCCAAGAATAAACCAGCAGCGACCCGACCGATAGCCATAGGAAAACCACTTCCACCAACGCCCAGTCGGGCCGCTGCAGGCGGAAAAACAACAGGCTCCACAAGATGTTGAGAAAGCCGTTGATTGCCCAGATTGTGATCAGCCCTTCGGCTTCGCCGCGGCTTTCCATCGCCCGCCACGCGGTCACGACTGCGATCACGTTGATAGCATAAATGGCGGTCCACGCGATGCCATAGGCAGCCTCGGGTGGTGCCCAGCTCGGTTGTATCAGGCTTTCATACCATGGGCCGGTAACGGTAATCGTCGCCCCCATCACCGCAACAATGGCCGTTGCCAATGCCGCGATTAAAATGGGGAAAAGCGAGGCACGGTTCATGCTTTCACGTCACGAAAACCCAGCAAATGGCTCATATCCTTGATGAAGATGCGCACATGCGCCATCGGTTTCTGGCGCACCAGTTCCTTGTTCATATAGGCCTGCCAGGTCAGTTCCTGCACGTCCTTGTCCTCGCAGATTTTGACGAAAGCCTCGCGCCGTTTGTCGTTGCGATACCAGAAATGCTGCATGATCCCGAGGACCAGAAACACCTTGCCATGCGCCTTCATAAACTGTCGCCGTGCGCCCTTCAGCGCGCTGACTTTGCCCGTCGCCAAAAACGCTTCGATGGCATCAGCGGCAAAGCGCCCGGCGGCCATCGCATAGTAAATGCCCTCACCCGATGCAGGCGCCACCACGCCTGCGGCGTCGCCCGCGACCAGCACATCGCGGCCATTGTCCCAACGTTTCAGTGGCTTCAAGGGGATGGGTGCGCCCTCGCAGCGCAACGTTTCACATTCGGTCATGCCGTTTTCCGCGCGCAGCCGGGTGATCGCATCGCGCAGTTCATAGCCCTTGTTGGCACTGCCCACGCCGATGCTGGTCGTCTCGCCATGCGGGAATACCCAGGCGTAAAAATCAGGCGAAAATTTGCCCTGATAGACAACGTCGCAGCGCGAGGGGTTAAACTCGGCACTGGCAGGCGGTGACTTCACGATCTCGTGATAGGCGAACACGCACGGGATGCGGTCTGCCCCGCGCAATTCCTGCCGGGCGACGGCAGAGCGGGCGCCATCTGCGCCAATCACGCTGCGGGCGCGCACCCGGTGTTCTTCGCCGCCGCGCCGCTCGGTATAGACGACCACGGCACAGCCATCATCATCGCGGTCGATGCGGGTGAAGCTGCCGGTGCGGCGCTCCGCACCCGTCAGGGCAGCGCGCGCGCGCAACCATTCGTCAAACACATCGCGGTCAACCATGCCGACAAAACCGTCGCCCACCGGCATGTCGACTTCCTTGGACGACGGCGCAATCATCCGCGCCGATGTCGCCTTGGCGACGATCAGGTGATCGGGGATGTCAAAATCCTTGATCAGCCGGGGCGGAATGGCACCGCCGCACGGCTTGATCCGTCCGGCCCGGTCGAGCAGCATCACATGCCGCCCTGCCCGCGCCAAATCCGTCGCGGCAACCGCGCCCGATGGCCCGCCGCCAACCACGACGACATCAAAATCCACATTAAGCTGCTGGTGCTGCTGGCGCGTCATGCTGCCACCTCCTTCGATATAGAAACCAACCCGGACGATACCGGCACAGGCACGCGGGCACGGGTAACACCCATGGCGAGCCAGGCCGCGATAACGAACAACCCGGCCTCCCCTGCAAAAACGATCAGAAAAGCGGTGGCATCGGCCCCCGTCAGCGCGCGGCCGATATCAACGCCCACCGCGCCAATCAGCCCGCCCAGCCCAAACGCCATCGCCTGCGATGCACCCCATACGCCCATGCGAATGCCAGAGCGCGACGGCCCGTGCGCGCCGGCCAGCCCCATCATCGCGCCGATGGCGGCCACGGCGAACACGCCATTGGCAAAACCGAGCAGGACGATGTTGAGCGTCAACGGCCACGCACTGCCAACCTGCGCAGCCATCGCCAGCCCGGCCAGCGCAACGGCAGATCCCAGGCACCCGCCGACAATCCATCGCCGCAAGCTGGCAGGCGTACCGCCACCAAAGGCGCTGCCAAGCACCCCCACCACAATCATGCCCGCCAGCACACCGCTATGCTGCGTGCCCGAAAGCTGGGTTGATTGGCCCGGCGTGTAATTGAACAACAGGCCCGCAAACGGCTCCAGAATCATATCCTGCATCGAATAAGCGAGCATGGAGAGGAACACGAAAATCGTGAACTGGCGCGCATCGGTTTCCGCCAGCATTTCGCGAAGCGCAGGGCCAAAGCCGATTGACGGTGCTGCGTCACTGACCATTTCGGCCATGCGCGGCTTTTCCAGCCCCCATAGGGCGAGCAGCGATAGGGTGAAGGCCACCAGCGCAACGCCGCTGGCAACCATGGCCAGCCGCTGCAGCGAATAAGGATCAATCAGCGCCCCGGCGATTCCGGCGGTCACCACGATGCCGAGCACCATCATGATCCACGTAATCGATGCCGCCGCCGCCCGGCGTTCGGGTGCCACCTGCGCGGCCAGCAGCGCCAGCAGCGATGTGCCCGCCGCGCCCACGCCAGCGCCGATCATGCTAAACCCGATGATCGCGACCAGATAGCCAAGCCCGCTGCGCGCCGCCAGCAATGGCACCGCGTTCACCGCGACCAGTGCGCCCAGTGCCAGCAGCGCCATGCCGAAAATAATCCACGGCGTCCGGCGATTGCCGGCATCGGATTTATGGCCCCAGGCAGGGCGCGACAATTGCACAGCATAATGCCACGCGACCAGCCCGGCAGGCAGCGCGGCGGGCAGGGCATATTCCACCACCATCACCCGGTTCAGCAGCGACGTGACGAGCATCACCATCGCGCCAATCGCGGCCTGCACCATCCCCATCCGGACGATGCCAATCCAGCCCAGCGATTTACCGTGTGATTGCATGGTCATATCCCCACTGCACCCCCAAGGCCAAAGGCGGAAGCCAGCATACCGAAAACATACAGCGTCGTGCCCGTTGCATTATACCAGGGGGTATTCGCGCGCGGATCATAGAGCAGGCGCGGCATGAGCGAGAGTTGCGCGATCAGCAGCACCGCGACGATCAGCGCCGCCACCATGTGCCCCCATTGCCCCAGCAGCGCGACAACCACGAACTGCGGCAAGGCCATTGTCACACAGGCAATCTGCGCGGCGCGATCAACCCCCAGCATGGCGGGCAGCGAACGCACACCCATCTGCAAATCGCCCTCTACCGCCTTGAAATCATTCAGCGTCATAATGCCGTGCGCGCCGATGCTGTACAGTAGCAGGATGATCAGAATGTCCGCACCCGGCAGCGTGCCGGCCATCACGGCGGCGCCGGTAAACCAGGTCAGCCCTTCATAGGTGAGGCCAACCACACCGGGGCCCCAGATGCCGCTCATCTTCAAGCGGAACGGCGGCGCGCTATACGCCCAGGCACAGGCAATCCCCAGGCAGGTTGCAGCGAACACCCATTGCCCCGCGATCAGCGACACCGCCAGCGACAGCACCGTGCCCGCAATCGCAATCCACAACCCCCATTGCCCGGCGATCCGGCCCGACGGGATGGGCCGTTCGGGCTGGTTGATCGCGTCGACGTGGCGGTCGAACCAGTCATTGATCGCCTGGCTGTTCCCGCACACCAACGGGCCGGTAAGCAGAATGCCAATGATCACAAACGGCCAGCGATCGGCCAGCGACTCGCCCGATGAAATGCAGCCACACATGAACGCCCACATTGGCGGGAACCACGTGATCGGCTTTAGCAATTCCAGCACGTCGCGGGGTGCGGGTGGGCGCAGTTTCAGAGTCGACAATCCAGCGTTGGCCATGCTCGCCAAGCTATGGTTGACACCCCAAAGTGTCAAACCAAATTGTCACTTATCCGGCGTGCGCGCCGGGCAATTCAGTTGGTATCGGACACCAAATTGCCAAGCCCGTGGCGATGTAGTTTCGAATACAGGCTTTGGCGGCTAACGCCCAGAATTTCTGCCGCCGATGCGCGATTATCCGACGTATAGGTCAACGCGGCTTCGATGCAAAGCCGTTCGATCAAATCAGTCGATTCGCGCACAATATCCTTTAGCGACATCCGCCCGACAAGCTCTGTAAGCTGTTCAACCGAACGCGGCATTTGCGGATCATTGGCCGCTGCATCGCGCAGCCTGCGACCGACATTGCGAATCATAAAGCCATAGCATTGGCCATCGCCATAAGGGGCAGCGACCGCCGACACCTCAACTTCTTCCTGCGTTGCCGCCCCGCCCCGGAAAATTGCCGATACGTTGCGGACCGATCCATGCTCACGCAGCTGGCTGGCAATCAGGTCCATATCGATGCCGGGCCGGCCCAGCCAGTCGCCAAGCTTCAACCCGCGCAACCGATCAATCGACGCCGTTTCGGTCAGCTCCACAAACGCGTCATTCCCGGTCAGGATCGCCATGTTTGCATCCACCAGCACAAAAGCATCGGGCATGCGTTCAACCACATCGAACAGCTTGGCATTATGCTGCTGCCCCTCGGCAGGCACATCGACAGCGGCGATCCTGACGAGCAGCAGCGATGCGCGGGCCTGGCGGAACAGGCGTGCTGAAAATGTTGCATCGATCGGCTGGTTTTTCAGCCGCAGCAGCACCGGCGCCACATCATCCGATGCCTCCGCCCCGCCCAGATGGGCCACAAAAGATTCGCGATCCTTGGCGTCGACCAGCCCGCTGACGAGCTGATCGCTCAACGCGCCTTCCTTGCTGCCAAACAGTTTGTGCGCAGCCGGATTTGCTTCCCGGATGCGCCGCGTGGCCGCATCAACAATCAGCACGGGCTCAGCCGCCATGTCGAACAACAGCCGATACCGTGTTTCAGCCTGACGCAACCGCACATAATCGCGCTCCAGCGATTGCTGGGTTTGCAGCAGGCGCTGCTGCATGGCGGATGCGCTGCGCATGTCACGGCCAATGGCGATTATTTGCCCGGCCTTGCCCATGTTCACCATCAAATAGCGAACGGGCAAGTCGCCTTCGGCACCGTGGTGCGTCACCTGGCGCCAGCGGGCAGGCACACCGGTTGTCGCATCGGCGATCATCTCGTTCACTTTATTGTGGCTGTCTGGCGTGGTGCTTTCAATCCAGCGCTGTCCCACCCAATCGGCCAGGCCGGTGGCGGTCAGCTCAACTTCTGCAATCGCGATGTCCAGCACAATGCCGTTGGCGTCGAGCACGAACGCGATATCCCCTACCGAGCCCAGCAACAACGCCGTCACAGCCGGGGTCAACGCCCCCGGAATCTGTTCGGGGGCCGAAAATGCGCGCGGCTTGAGAGGAGGGTGATATTTGTTCATCGGCGAGCCGCCGCACTCCCTTGGGCCCCGAGTAAACCATTCGCGAAATCAGACAGCCGATTTGCTGCCGATCGCTTCAATCAATGTCAGTGCCGTTTTCACCGCCACTTTTGCGTCAGACGCGGTGCCATCGGCACCCACGCTAGCCGCCAAATCAGGATCGTCGACAAAAATTCTGCCGCCGACCATGACACACAGATTGGGGTTCCTCGAAACATTTCGCAATGCAACAATAACCGACCCGAGCGGCGCAATATGGTAGTCACAGCTGATGGTCAATCCGATCAGGTCAAACCATTCGCCAGCAACCCGCTCCAGCAAATCCGGCGTGGATGCTTCACTCATCCGGTCGGTCAGCCAGCCTTCGCGGTTGAAAAGCTCCTCTACCACGATCGTCCCAAAACTGTGCTGGTCGCCGGGCATGGACGCAAACACGGCGCGACGCCCGGGGCCAACCCGGCGCTCAGCGGGCAAGCGCGCGCCAAGCTCATGGACAATTTCCTGCAGCCGCCACAGCCCCATCGTCACATCAACGAAATCGCAGCGATCATCTTCCCAATATTCGCCCAGCCGACGGGCAGCCGGGGCGAGCAGATCGACCATGACCGAATCAATCCCAACGCCGCGATTCAGAATGCCCTCAACATAATCGAGCAGCTGATCCGCCTCCACCTGCAGCGACAGCGGGGCAAAGGCGTCAATCTCTTCTGCCGTAATTTCGCCCGATCCGCGGCTGCCGCTATACTTGCCGGCCAGCGGATGCGACGCCACCAGGCGTGGGATGATTTCGCGTTCAACCAGATTGGAAAGGGAGTGATCATCGCTGGCGGCTGAAGCGGGCGCGGCAGGCGGGGCGGGGCGCGCATTGACATCGCGCACCGGGCCTTTTTTCCGATAAACCGAGGCAATTTGGGCCCCCAGTTCCAGCAACGAAGCCATTCCACGACGCTCCCCAGCAACTCAATCCAAGCAATCGCGCTTGTCGCGGCGGGCCATTTTTGTCTTCACCCTTAGCGCGTCAAGCTATGCGGATATTCGGCCCGTGACAATAAAAGAATGATGCCGCGCCGCACCATATGTCAAAACATTTGGACGTCAGTTTATGTTGACACTTTGACGCCCTCTGCCTTAGTCTGATCACAATCAGGCAGATGGCCAAAGGCGGGGAACGATGCGGGTAAATACGCCGCAGTACGAAAATTTTAGACGGTCTCTACGCCCGACGCCCCCTGCGCCGTTGTATACACCCGAGCAGCGCATCCGCCGTGACGCCAGCAAATGGACGCTGGTGCAGGGCATTTTGGCTCCTGTGCAGTTCCTGATTTTCCTCATCAGCCTGGCGCTGGTTTTGCGCTATTTGCAGACCGGCGAAGGCGCGTTTGCGGCAACCATTTCCATCGTGGTGAAGACGATGGCGCTATACACCATCATGGTCACCGGGGCGATTTGGGAAAAGGTCGTCTTTGGCAAGTATCTGTTTGCAGACGCTTTTTTCTGGGAAGATGTGTTCAGCTTCCTCGTGATCGCGTTGCACACCACCTATTTGGTGATGCTGATCGGCGATTACGGCACAGAGCGCGGCCGGATGCTCATCGCGCTGGCGGCCTATGCGACTTATGTCATCAACGCGGTGCAGTTTATCCTGAAGCTGCGCGCCGCCCGGTTGCAGGCTGCGCGCGAGGAAGCGGTGGCGGTTGCGCCCGCCCCCGCCTCATTTACCCCCGACATGCCGTTACAGGCGTTGGCCGCATGACGGCCGCTGTCGCCCTTTCTCCGCACAGCGACTCGGTGCCCGGCAATGGGGCTGCCAATGGAGCTGATTGCGCCCCGGTGTTGCGCGAGCGCGGCCAGCGCGAAGTTTTCTGTGGATTAACCGGGATTATCTGGCTGCACCGCAAAGTGCAGGACGCGTTTTTCCTCGTCGTCGGTTCGCGCACCTGCGCGCATCTGCTGCAGTCGGCAGCCGGCGTGATGGTGTTTGCCGAACCCCGATTCGGCACCGCGATTATTGAGGAACGCGATCTGGCCGGGATGGCGGATTGCAACGAAGAACTCGACCGAGTCGTTGATCGGTTGCTGACGCGGCGGCCCGATATCAAGATGCTGTTTTTGGTCGGCTCCTGCCCCTCCGAAGTGATCAAGCTTGATCTGTCGCGCGCGGCGCAGCGCCTGTCGGGCAAGCATTCGCCCAATGTCCGTATCCTGAATTATTCGGGCAGCGGGATTGAGACGACCTTTACCGAGGGAGAGGATGCCTGCCTCGCCTCGCTGGTGCCCGTGCTGCCCGAATTGGCATCGGACGCTGCCCTCGAACTGATGATCGTCGGTGCGCTGCCCGATGTTGTCGAAGACCAGTTTGTGCGGATTTTCCGTGAATTGGGGATCAAGACAGTCCGGTCGTTGCCCGCGCGGAAATCGGCTGATTTGCCGCCGGTTGGCGCCAACACCCGCTTCCTGCTCGCCCAGCCATTCCTCGGTGAAACTGCGCGCTGCCTTGAAGATCGCGGCGCAGTGCGACTCGATGCAATGTTCCCGTTCGGTGCGGAAGGAACGGCCAACTGGCTGCACGCCGCCGCGATGGCATTCGGCATCGACGAGTCTGAATTCCAGCGCGTCATTGCCCCCGGCAAGGCCCGCGCCATCCGCGCGATTGAGCATTGCCGCGCACAACTGAGCGGCAAGACAATATTCTTCATGCCCGATTCGCAGCTGGAAGTGCCGCTGGCGCGCTTCCTGTCGCAGGAACTGGGGATGACCCCGGTTGAGGTAGGCACCCCCTATCTCCATCGCCGCCATCTGGCGCAGGATCTGGCGCTGCTGCCCGCCACCACGGTGATCAGCGAAGGCCAGGATGTCGACAAGCAGCTTGACCGGGTGCGCGCGGCGCGGCCCGACATCACCGTGTGCGGCCTTGGCCTTGCCAACCCGCTGGAGGCCGAAGGGCTGACGACGAAATGGGCGATTGAGCTGGTGTTCTCCCCCATCCATGGTTTCGATCAGGCGGGCGACCTGGCTGAACTTTTTGCGCGGCCCCTGCGGCGGCGTGATGTGCTGAAGGTTTAAGGCGATGCAGCTAACCGTCTGGACCTATGAAGGCCCGCCGCATGTCGGCGCGATGCGGATCGCCACGGCGATGGAAGGGGTGCATTATGTGCTCCACGCGCCGCAGGGCGATACCTATGCCGATTTGCTGTTCACGATGATTGAGCGTCGCAACAAGCGCCCGCCGGTGACCTACACGACATTCCAGGCGCGTGATCTGGGCACGGACACGGCCGAGCTGTTCCAGTCCGCGGCGCGCGATGCCTATGCCCGCTATCAGCCACAGGCGATGCTGGTCGGCGCTTCGTGCACTGCCGAGCTGATTCAGGATGATCCGGCTGGGCTGGCAGAGGCGATGCGGCTGCCCATTCCCGTCGTGGCGCTGGAACTGCCCAGCTATCAGCGCAAGGAAAACTGGGGCGCGGCGGAGACGTTTTACCAGCTCGTCCGCGCGCTTGCCGACAAGGATGTGCGGCCCGCGCCGCGTGAAGGGCGTCGCCCGCGCGTCAACCTGCTGGGGCCAACCGCGCTGGGCTTCCGCCACCGCGACGACATTATCGAAATTACCCGGCTGCTCGATTCGATGGGCATCGACATTCATCTGGTGGCACCGCTCGGGGCCTGCCCAGCCGACATCAAGCAGATCGGCGCGGCTGATTTCAACATCCTGCTCTACCCAGAAATCGGCGACACCACCGCGCGCTGGCTGGAAAAGACATTCGGGCAAAAAACCGTCCGCACCATCCCCATCGGCCACGGCGCAACGCGCGATTTCGTGAATGAAGTCGCAGCACTGGCGGGGGTTGATCCAGCCTCCGCGCTGGACCGTTCCAATATGCCGTGGTGGAGCCGCTCAGTCGATTCGACCTACCTCACCGCAAAGCGCGTGTTCATTTTCGGCGATGCATCGCATGCCATCGCCGCCGCCCGCGTGGCGCGTGATGAACTGGGTTTCGAAGTTGTTGGCCTGGGCTGTTACAACCGCGAATTCGCCCGCGAACTGCGTGAAGCCGCCAAGCTCTATGGCATTGAGCCGCTGATAACCGACGATTATCTGGAAGTTGAAGACGCGATTGCCGCGCTACAGCCTGAACTGGTGCTGGGCACACAGATGGAACGCCACATCGCCAAGCGGCTGCGCATCCCCTGCGCGGTCATTTCCGCGCCCGTTCATGTGCAGGATTTCCCCGCCCGCTATTCACCGCAAATGGGTTTTGAAGGCGCAAATGTGCTGTTCGACACCTGGGTCCACCCGCTGGTGATGGGGCTGGAGGAACATCTGTTGACGATGTTCCGCGAGGATTTTGAATTCAGCGACTCGGCGGGCGCCAGCCATCTTGGCCATGGGCATGCCGCTCCTGCGCAAAACCATGACGCTGACGTGCAGGCGGAGGATGAACCGACGTTGCAGCCGGTCGCCGAACCGGAAGTGATGGCAGCGCGCGGCTGGTCTGCCGAGGCTGAAAAAGAACTGCTGAAAATCCCGTTCTTCGTGCGCGGCAAAGCTCGCCGCAACACCGAACGCTATGCCACTGAACAGGGCCTGGCGACGATTACGCTCGACACGCTCTATGATGCAAAGGCTCGTTATGCGCGCTAATATTGCTCCCCTAATCACGCCGGTGCGTGTTGTCGTCATCACGCTCGACAACCATCTTTCGGGGGCATTTCAGCGCGCGCAGCAGCAATTCGACCAGGCCAATTCGGGCGTCACCATCGCCTTTCATGCCGCTGCCGATTGGGAGGAAAAGCCCGAAACGCTGGATGCGGCCCGCGACGATATTATGCGCGGTGACATCATCCTTTGCACGATGCTGTTCCTGGAAGATCATATCCGTGCGGTGCTGCCGCAACTTACCGCGCGGCGCGATGCCTGCGATGCGATTGTCGGGCTGATGTCAGCTGGCGATATCGTCAAGCTGACCCGCATGGGCGATTACCGGATGGACAAGCCAGCCACCGGCATGCTCGCGCTGATCAAGAAACTGCGCGGCACCAACAAATCAGGCGCAAGCTCTGGCGCGGGCCAGATGGCCATCCTGCGCCGCCTGCCAAAGCTGTTGAAGTTCGTCCCCGGCACCGCGCAGGATGTGCGCGCCTATTTCCTGACGCTGCAATATTGGCTGGCGGGCAGCGACGACAATATCGTCGACATGATCCGCGCGCTGATTGATCGTTATGCAGCGGGTGAGCGCCAGGCGCTGCGCGGCACGATGAAGGCAGCAGCACCACGTGAATATCCTGAAGTGGGTGTCTATCACCCTGAAATGAAGGCGCGGATGTCGGACAAGCTGGCCGATCTTCCCGGGCGGCGCGGCACAAAGGGCACTGTGGGCGTGCTGATGCTCCGGTCATACGTGCTGGCCAAGGATGCCGCGCATTATGACGGCGTCATCGCCGCGCTGGAAGCGCGCGGGCTGGATGTGATCCCGGCTTTCGCCGGTGGTCTGGATGGCCGCCCCGCGATTGAGCAATTGTTCATGAAGGACGGCAAATCGACCGTCGATGCCGTCATCAACCTGACCGGGTTCAGCCTGGTCGGTGGCCCTGCTTATAATGATACCGCCGCTGCCGAAGCGATCCTGACAAAGCTTGATCGCCCCTATATCGCCGCGCATCCGGTGGAGTTTCAGACGCTGCAGGCCTGGGGCGCAAACCGCCAGGGGCTGTTGCCGCTCGAATCGACGATGATGATCGCCATTCCAGAACTGGACGGCGGCACCCAGCCGATGGTGTTTGGCGGTCGTTCAGACGGCACGGATACCGCCTGCACCGGCTGCCAGCGCGGCTGCACCTTCCCGGCAACAGGCGCTGTTCGCCAGATGGAAAGCTGTGGCGAGCGTGCCGAGACACTGGCAGGCCGGGTGCTGAAAATGGTCGAACTGCGCCGGTCCGCAGAGGCAGAGCGCCGTGTTGCGATCGTGCTGTTCAACTTCCCGCCCAATGCAGGGGCCGCTGGCACGGCGCAGTTTCTGGCGGTGTTCGAATCGCTGCACGCCACGCTCACCCGGTTGCAGCTTGAGGGATATGACGTTGAAATCCCCGCCACGGTTGATGATCTGCGCGAGCGCATTCTGGGTGGCAAT
The DNA here is from genome assembly GCA_038250735.1 of Sphingomonadales bacterium. Taxonomy (GTDB): domain Bacteria; phylum Pseudomonadota; class Alphaproteobacteria; order Sphingomonadales; family Sphingomonadaceae; genus Sphingomonas. The sequence continues at coordinate 16,724 of JBBSCC010000037.1, forward strand.
GCCGCGCGCAATGGCACCGAGGCCAATGTTCACGCCCGGGTAAGCGCCGACACCATTGTCGCCCGCGAGACATGGCTGAACGAAATCGAAGCAGCCTGGGGCCCCGCCCCCGGCAAGCTGCAATCGGATGGCACATCAGTGCAGATTCTGGGCGCGCAGTTCGGCAATGTCTTCATCGGCATTCAGCCAGCGCTGGGGATTGAGGGCGATCCGATGCGGCTGTTGTTTGAGGGCCGCTTTGCCCCGACGCACGCCTTTGCCGCCTTTTACCGCTGGCTGCGCGAGGATTTCAAAGCGCATGCGGTGCTGCATTTCGGCACCCATGGCAGCCTGGAATTCATGCCCGGCAAGCAAACCGGGCTTACCGCGGATTGCTGGCCCGACCGGCTGATCGGCGACATGCCCAACATCTATCTCTACGCCGCCAACAACCCGTCAGAAGGCGTGCTGGCAAAGCGCCGTTCGGGCGCAACGCTCGTCAGCTATCTCACCCCGGCGCTCACCAATTCGGGCGTGTACAAGGGGCTGGCTGATCTGAAGGCATCGGTTGATCGCTGGCGCAGCATGCCGCCGGGCGATGAAAATGCTGCATCGCTGGCAGAAATGATCGCGGTACAGGCCGAAGCGCTTGATCTGGATGGCAGCGACGTGACCGCACTTGCCGCCAAGCTGTATGAAATTGAGCGGGAGCTGATCCCGCAGGGCCTGCACGTCGCTGGGCTGGCCGCAACCCGCGTAGAGCGGATCGACATGATCCTGGCATCCGCCGAAGGCCGCGAACAGCCGCTATCCCGCGACACGGTTGAAGCCTTGGTCGACGGCAAGCTGAAGATTGATACGCCGCTGCTGAAGGATATGGCAGCACTCGACAAGGCGCTAGCGACCAACCACGAACTCGACGGCCTGGTCCGTGCGCTGAACGGCAGCTATATTCAGCCTGTTTCGGGCGGCGATATTCTGCGCGCACCTGAAATTCTGCCAACCGGCCGCAACATCCACGGCTTCGATCCGTTCCGCCTCCCTTCTGCCTTTGCGGTCAAGGATGGCGCTGAACAGGCGCAGCGGCTGGTTGATCGCAGCGTGGCTGATTCAGGCCACCTGCCTGAAACCGTCGCGATGGTGCTGTGGGGCACCGACAATCTGAAGAGCGAGGGCGCACAGATTGCGCAAGTGCTCGCGCTGATCGGTGCGCGCCCGCGTTTTGACAGCTATAACCGCCTTGCCGGTGCAGAGCTGATCCCGCTCGAAGAACTGGGTCGTCCGCGCATCGACGTGATCGTCACGCTATCGGGTGTGTTCCGCGATCTGCTGCCGCTGCAAACGCGGATGATGGCGGAAGCCGCGCTGCTCGCCGCACAAGCCGATGAGCCAGCGGAGATGAACTTCGTGCGCCGCCACGCCCTGTCGCACCAGGCTGAACATGGCTGCGACATGGAAACCGCCGCCTTGCGCGTCTTTTCCAATGCCGAGGGCGCTTATGGTGCCAACGTCAATTTGCTGATTGATGACGGCGGCTGGAGCGATCCCAACGAACTCGCCGACAGTTTTGAACGGCAAAAGGGCTTTGCTTACGGCGTGAAGGGCGTGCCGGTTCGTCAGGCAGCGATTCTCGCCTCTGCACTGAAAACGGTCGATTGCGCCTACCAGAACCTAGAAAGTGTTGAGCTGGGCATCACCACCATCGACCAATATGTCGATGCGCTGGGCGGCATCAGCCGCGCCGTTACGCGCGCCAAGGGTGGCGAAGCAGCGCCTGTCTATATCGGTGACCAGACGCAAGGGTCGGGCAAGGTGCGCAGCTTGCAGGAGCAAGTCGCGCTGGAAACGCGCACCCGCATCCTCAACCCGGTATGGACCGAGGGGCTGTTGAAGCACGGTTATGAAGGCGTTCGCACGATTGAGGGCCATGTCACCACGACAATGGGCTGGTCTGCCACCACCGGTGAAGTCGACCCTTGGGTCTATCAGCGGATCAGCGAAACCTATGTCCTTGATGCCGAAATGCGCGAGCGGATTGCGGCGCTAAACCCGCGCGCATC
>JBBSCC010000038.1:0-18455 GCA_038250735.1 Sphingomonadales bacterium
GCCCCGCATCACCAAGGACGGCGTTACCGTCGCCAAGGAAATCGAACTGAAGGACAAGTTCGAAAACATGGGCGCACAGATGCTGCGCGAAGTCGCCTCCAAGACCAATGATGTTGCCGGCGACGGCACCACTACTGCGACCGTACTCGCTCAGGCAATCGTTCGCGAGGGCATGAAGTCGGTTTCGGCCGGCATGAACCCGATGGACCTGAAGCGCGGCATCGATCTGGCAGTCGTTGCCGTCGTTGCAGACCTGAAGGCGCGGTCCAAGCCCGTTTCCGGCACCAAGGAAATCGCACAGGTTGGCATCATCTCGGCCAATGGCGACACCGTTGTTGGCGAAAAGATCGCCGAAGCGATGGAAAAGGTTGGCAAGGAAGGCGTGATCACCGTCGAGGAAGCCAAGGGCCTCGAATTCGAGCTTGATGTCGTTGAAGGCATGCAGTTCGACCGTGGTTACCTGTCGCCTTACTTCATCACAAACCCGGAAAAGATGTCGGTCGAACTGAACGATCCTTACATCCTGATCCACGAAAAGAAGCTGTCGAACCTGCAGGCGATGCTCCCAATCCTGGAAGCCGTCGTTCAGTCGGGCCGTCCGCTGCTGATCATCGCAGAAGACATTGAGGGTGAAGCACTCGCCACGCTCGTCGTGAACAAGCTGCGCGGTGGCCTGAAGGTTGCTGCCGTCAAGGCACCCGGCTTTGGCGATCGTCGCAAGGCGATGCTGGAAGACATCGCGATCCTGACCAAGGGCGAGATGATTTCGGAAGACCTGGGCATCAAGCTTGAGTCCGTCACGGTTGGCATGCTCGGCACCGCCAAGCGCGTGACGATCGACAAGGACAACACCATCATCGTCGATGGTGCCGGTGACCATGACGCGATCAAGGGCCGCACCGATGCGATCCGCCAGCAGATCGAAAACACCACGTCGGATTACGACAAGGAAAAGCTGCAAGAGCGTCTGGCCAAGCTGGCTGGCGGTGTTGCGGTGATCAAGGTCGGTGGGTCGACCGAAGTGGAAGTGAAGGAGCGCAAGGACCGCGTTGACGACGCGCTGCACGCAACCCGCGCAGCCGTTGAAGAAGGCATCGTCCCCGGTGGCGGCACCGCACTGCTTTATGCAACCAAGGCATTGGCTGGCATGAAGGGCGCGAATGACGATCAAACGCGGGGCATCGATATCGTCCGCAAGGCGCTTGAGGCTCCGCTGCGTCAGATCGCCCAGAATGCTGGTGTCGATGGCGCCGTGGTTGCGGGCAACCTGCTCCGTGAAGACGACGAAACGCGCGGCTTCAACGCGCAGACCGACCAGTATGAAAACCTGGTTGAAAGCGGCGTGATCGACCCGACCAAGGTTGTCCGCACCGCATTGCAGGATGCCGCCTCGGTCGCAGGCCTGCTGATCACCACCGAAGCGGCGATCAGCGAAATGCCTGAAGACAAGGGCGCCCCTGCCATGGGCGGCGGCGGCATGGGCGGCATGGGCGGCATGGACTTCTGATTTTGGTCCGGGCGAGCGAAGGCTCGCCCGGACACAAAATCAGAACGGCCGGCAGGTCGGGGGCAAAGCCGCCGAACCTGTCCGACGAAGGCAGCGGCTTTGCCGATGCCAACCAACCCAAACAACACCAACCAAAACAAGAGGTCGGGGGCGCAACCCCCCGGCCTTTTGCTATTCCGCAATCTCGAAAATGCGTTCGGCCATGTGCATGACGCCCCAGTCGCGCATTGCCTCCAAAATTGGCTCCAGTGAGCGACCATGCGCTGTCAGGCTATATTCAACGCGTGGCGGTACTTGCGCGTAGACGCGGCGTTCGACGATCCCATCCGCCTCAAGTTCACGTAGTTGGTTGGTTAGCATCTTCTGCGTCACTGCTGCGGGCACACGCCGCCGCAGCTCGTTAAAGCGCAGCATGTCGTTTTCGAGCAGGCGGAACAGAATGACCGGCTTCCACCGTCCCCCAACGACCGAAAGCGTTGCCTCAACCGAACAGCCAAAAGGCCGATGGATCAATTCTTCAGTATCCATTTTGATACTATCTTACAAACTGGTGCGTACTAGCTCTCATAGTAGCTGAACCTATTTCGGTCATGCAACAACCGGAGCAAGACCATGCATCAAATGACCCTCAGCGCGTTCGCTGCCGACGCACCGTTTCACCGAATTCAAGTCCCTTCACGGCCCCTTGCCGCCCATGAAGTGCGCTTGGCGGTGGCGGCCGCAAGCGTGAATCCGCTCGACACCAAGATTCGCAACGGTGCCTATGCCGCAATCGCCAATAGCCCCCCGGTATTAGGCTGCGACGTCGCCGGCACGATAATCGAGGTTGGCAGTCATGCCAAAGGCTTCGCAATTGGTGACGCCGTTTACGGTTGCGCGGGTGGGCTTATCAATCGCGACGGTGCCTATGCGACCGAGATGGCGGTCGACTACCGACTAATCGCTCAAAAACCGGCCAATCTTTCCTTCCGGCAGGCTGCCGCTCTTCCCCTGGTTGGAATCACCGCCTGGGAAGCGCTGGTCGACCGTGCGCGCATTGTGCCCGGCGACTTGGTCCTTGTGCACGGCGCGGCAGGCGGCGTCGGCCATATTGGCGTACAACTTGCGCGCGCAATGGGCGGTATCGTCCACGCCACTGTGTCGTCAGATGAAAAGGCAGCGATCGCACGTAACCTCGGGGCTGATCACGTCATTAACTACCGGGCGCAAAGCGTTGCCGAATATGTCGCCTCAGCCACTGGCGGGCGCGGCTATGACGTTGTTTTCGACACGATCGGTACGGCCAATATGCAGCCTTCGATTGATGCCGTCGCCGATAATGGCCGTGTCGCAACGATTGTGTCGACGGGGACGACCGTCGATCTCGCTAACCTGATGCCGCATAATGCCTCGCTCCACGTCGTTTTCATGCTGGTGCCGATGCTGCGTGACCGTGACCTTGAGCGGCACGGCGATATCCTTTTCCGCGTGACACGGCTGGTCGAGGCTGGCCGATTGATGCCGGTGATCGATCCCCATTCGTTTTCCCTCGATCAGCTGGGCGATGCACACGCACTGCTTACATCAGGCAAGGCGATTGGTAAGATCGTGATTGACATCGCCTGACCCTTTCCACGGCGCGGCGGCTTGGCTAGACGCTACTAATGCCGCTGCGCCGATTTCTCGTATGACCCGCCTCGCCATTTTTGATTGCGACGGCACGCTGGTGGACAGCCAGGCCAATATCTGCCGGGCGGTGGAGGAGGCGTTTAGCAGCGCAAGACTGGACCCGCCGCCGCGCAACGCCATTCGCCGCATCGTGGGGCTCAGCTTGGTAGAGGCGATGCGCATCCTGCTGCCCGGTGCCGATCCAGCCCAGCATGTGGCGCTGGCAGATGATTACAAGGCCGCATTCTTTCGCCTGCGTTCTTCAGGCGCAATGGCGGAGGAGCCGTTATACGATGGTATGCTGGACGCACTGGAGGCGCTGCGCGCGGGCGGCTGGGCGCTGGGCGTTGCCACCGGCAAATCTGATCGCGGGCTTACCCATGTCCTGACGCATCACGGCATCATCGATTGGTTCGTCACGCTGCAAACCGCTGATCGCCATCCGTCCAAACCGCACCCATCAATGATCGAAACCGCCATGGCCGATGCAGGCGCGAGCGCGGCCCAGACCGTGATGATCGGCGATACCAGCTATGACATGGAAATGGCGCGGGCAGCGGGCGCGCGCGCGGTGGGCGTCGCCTGGGGTTACCACCCGCCAGAAGAATTGATTGAGGCAGGCGCGCATATCGTGGTCGATCATGTCGCCCTGCTCGTTGACATGATGGAAAACCAATGACCGATCCTGTGGCGAGCAACGACACCGTGGCGCGCAATCGCTATATGATGATGGCCGGTTCTCGGCTGGCGGGCGCAGGCGGTGCTGTGTTCGGGGTGATCCTGCTGGGGCGCGCGCAGACGCTGGGGCCGCAAGTGCTGGGTGTGGCGATCGTGATTTCGGCGATGACGATGATGGCACTGGTGCCACGCGCGCTTGCCGCGCGGTGGCGGACGCCGCCTGAGGACACGACCACGCCGTGAAGCGGTTCTGGAAGGATGTGGCCGTTGTCCCAAGCGCGGACGGCCATTCGATAACGCTGGATGGACGCCCGGTGCGCACGCCGGGCCGCTTGCCGCTGGCCATGCCGCACCCGGCGCTGGCCGAGGCGATTGCCGATGAATGGCGGGCCGTGACCGACAAAATCGATCCGCGCGCGATGCCGCTGACGGGCCTGGCCAATGTCGCGATTGAACGGATTGCCGCTGATCCGCTGCCCTTCATCGCCAATCTGGCCGCCTATGCCGAAAGCGACCTGCTGTGTTACCGCGCCGAGGCCCCTGACGCCCTGGTGGCGCGACAGGCCGCCGCTTGGGATCCGCTGATCGATTGGGCAAAGCGGCGTTATGATATCCATGTCGAGGTGGTCAGCGGCATCATCCACCGCGCGCAGCCGCCGCAAACATTGTCGCGGCTGGCCGATGCGCTGGCCGCGCGCAGCGCCTATGCGCTGGCCGGGCTATCCCCCATCGTCACGATTACTGGTTCGCTGATCGCAGCATTGGCGCTGATCGAGGGTGCAGCCGATGCCGATACCGTGTGGCGCGCGGCACAGGTGGATGAGGATTGGCAGGTCGAGAAATGGGGCGATGATGATCTCGCCATTGCCACGCGGACGGCGCACCGGGCGGATTTTGACGCTGGCGTGCGGTTCCTCAGCCTGATCGGCTGACGCTTATTTCATCAATTTGCGGATAAACCCGATCAGCCCAGTCTGGCGTGATCGTTTCAGACGTTCAGCGGCCAAAATCGTCTTCACATCGCGAAAGCATTGCTCAACATCATCGTTGACCAACACATAATCATAGCCGTCCCAGTGGCTGACCTCGGCTGTGGCGCGCTGCATCCGGGCGCTGATGACCTCGGCACTATCCGTCGCGCGGCGCACGAGCCGATCGTTCAGTTCTTCCATCGACGGGGGCAGGATGAATACGCGGACAACATCGCCACCGGCGATCTGGAAAAGCTGTTGTGCGCCCTGCCAGTCAATATCGAACAACACATCCTTGCCCGCCGCCAGCATCGCATCGACCTGGGCCTTTGGCGTGCCGTAACGCTGGCCAAAAACATGCGCCCATTCGAGGAATTCGTGATTGGCCACCATATCGCGAAACGTATCAAGGGTGACGAAATGATAATCCTTGCCGTCTTCCTCGCCGGGCCGAATAGGCCGCGTGGTCGCCGAAACAGACATACCCAGATCAGGTTCATCGGCGAGCAATTTGCGCGCAATCGTCGATTTTCCAGCACCTGAGGGAGACGACAGGACGAACAAAACGCCCCGGCGCCTGAATTCATGCAGATTGTGGTCAGCAGCTTCCATGCGCGCTAGTGGCGCGGCGGTGCGGCCTTCGTCAAGAGCGGCGCGCGATCAGACCATCGTTTCGGGACGGACCAGCCGATCAAAGGTGGCTTCGTCGACCAGCCCAAGCGCGAGCCCCGCCGCTTTCAGCGTCAGATTATGGACATGGGCGTGCTTGGCGATCTTGGCGGCGTTGTCATACCCGATTTCGGGCGCAAGCGCAGTGACGAGCATCAGCGAGCGATCAACGAGTTCGGCGATGCGTGGCAGATTTGGTTCAATCCCGTCCACGCACCGTTCGGCAAAACTGGCCATGCCCACGCTAAGCAAATCGATGGAGCGCAGCACATTGGCGGCGATCATCGGTTTGAAGACGTTCAGCTCCAGATGCCCCTGCATGCCCCCCACGGTGATTGCCATGTGATTGCCGATCACCTGGGCCGCGACCATCGTCAGCATTTCACACTGGGTGGGGTTGACCTTGCCGGGCATGATCGAGCTGCCCGGTTCGTTTTCAGGCAAGTTCAGCTCACCAAGGCCTGAACGCGGCCCGGAACCGAGCAGGCGGATGTCATTGGCGATTTTGGTCAGCGCCACGGCGAGCGTGTTCAGCGTGCCGGACAGGTGGACGAGTGGGTCGTTGGAGGCGAGCGCCTCAAAAGCATTTTCGGCAGCGTGGAATGGCTGCCCGGTAATATCGGCAATCGCCGCACAAACCGCCACGCCGAACCCCGGTGGCGCGTTCAGCCCGGTGCCAACCGCCGTACCACCCTGCGCAAGACGATCGGTTCCGGCCACAATCCCTGGTTCAATCCGGCGTCCGCACCGATAGACCTGATTGGCATAGCCCGAAAACTCCTGTCCCAGCGTGATCGGGGTTGCATCCTGCAGGTGGGTGCGACCGATTTTGACGATACCGCCCCACGCTGCCGCCTTGGCCGCCAGCGTGGTATAAAGGCGATCAATTGCCAGTAAAAGATCGCGCCTGATCGCGGTAGAAACCGCAATATGCATCGCCGTCGGGAAGCTGTCGTTTGACGACTGGCTCATATTGACGTGATCATTGGGATGCACCGGCGATTTGCCGCCGCGCGTGCCGGCCAGCACCTCATTGGCGCGGCCTGCGATCACTTCGTTAACGTTCATGTTGGTCTGGGTGCCGCTGCCCGTCTGCCAGATGACGAGCGGGAACTGATCGTCGAATTTGCCTGCTGCAACCTCTGCCGCGGCGGCCTCAATCGCGTCGGCAATGTCCGCAGGCAGGCCGTGCGCCCGGTTCACCCGCGCCGCCGCCTGCTTCACGATGGCCAGCGCGTGGATGATGGCGATCGGCATCCGTTCGCGCTCGCCAAACGGGAAATTGGCGATGCTGCGCTGCGTTTGCGCACCCCAATAGGCGTTTGCGGGAACGCTGATCGGGCCAAAGCTGTCGGTTTCGGTGCGGAAGTTTTCGGCCAAAATATTCTCTCCGTCATGCCGAACCAGCTTCGCCGTCCGCCGCGCCACCGCCAGGCAGAGGATTTACGGAGAGATGGCACCAGAAGCAATTCGGGGCGCGGACGGGGCGGATGGTATTTCACGCAAGTCAGCGCCCCGTATGGAAATCTGGCGTGTCCTGACGATTAGCATTCCGCGAAATGGTGAACGGATACAGGCGCTGGCCAGACAGCGCGATCTGCCGATTGCGCTAAGCGTGCCGGACCGAGAGGGGCCGCTCGTGCCCCCCCAGCACGGCGCAACTTGCCAATCGGGCGCACGCCCACCTAAGTTTGCCGACACACGCATGCGGGCGTGCTTTGCAACAAGGGGTTGGCGACATGAAGCATCTGGCCACAGCATTGGCGCTGGCTTGCGCGGTGGCGGCGGCGCTGCTCGCTGGCGGGACGTCCCCCGCCGCGACCGTTGCTGCCACACCGGCGGACCGGCAGCTAAAGGCGATTTATGACGCCGAATGGCAATGGCGCAAAACGGAATTTGCCCAGATTGTCGACGGCTTGCGCAGCAAGGACGACGACCATTTCCCCGCCGTCACCGCCGCCGCCTGGACGCGACGCCGCGGCTATTGGCAAGATGTCGTCGATCAGATCGCGAAAATCCCTGCGGCGAAATTGTCCGCCGAAGAACGCCTAAACGCCGCCGTCCTAACCGAATCGCTGCGCGCCAACATCGCCAGCATCGATTACCGGACCTATGAAGCGCCGCTCAACAGCGATTCCTATTTCTGGGGTGAGGTGAAACCCTATGCCGCACTGGAAAGCGCCGCCGATTATCGCCGCTATATTGGCAGACTGAAGGATGTGCCGCGATGGTTTGACGAGAATATCGCCAACATGCGGGCGGGATTGCAGCGCGGTTACACCCCGCCACGCGTTACGCTGAACGGCCGCGACGCGACGATTGCCGCGTTTGCGGTGGATGGCGCCGCCAACCCGCTCAATGATCCGTTCAAGGCAATGCCCGCATCGATCCCGGCAGCTGAACAAGCCATGCTGCGAGCCGAGGCAGCGGCGGCAATCGACGCTCACGCGGCCCCGGCCTATCGCAAGTTGCTGGCCTTTTTTCGCGATACCTACCTTCCCGGAACGCGCGAGACGATTGCCGCTGCCGCGCTGCCCGACGGCAAGGCCTTTTACCGCAGCCAGATCCGCGAATACACCACACTCGACCTGACGCCGGAGGAAATCCACGCGATTGGCCTCAAGGAGGTTGCGCGCATCGATGCAGACATGAAGGCAACGATTGCACAGACCGGGTTCAAGGGAAGCTTCGCTGAATTTTTGAGCTTCTTGCGCAGCGATCCGCAATTCTATGCCCGTACACCTGAAGAGCTGCTGGGCTTTTCAGCCTATGTCGCCAAACGAATGGATGCCCGGCTGAAAGACATCTTCACCGTGCTACCGCGCTATCGCTTCACGATTCAGCCGGTGCCCGATGCAATCGCGCCTGTGTACACGTCTGGCCGCGGCGGGCTGAGCGCTTGCCTGATGAACACCTATGATCTGAAATCGCGCCCGCTTTACAACCTGGTATCGTTGACGCTCCACGAATGCGTCCCCGGCCACAGCCATCAGGCCGCGATGGCGCTGGAAGCGCCCGATCGGCCAGCATTCCGCCGGGAAACCTATTTCTCCGGCTATGGCGAAGGATGGGGGCTTTATTCGGAATGGCTTGGCACCAAGCTGGGCATGTACCGGACGCCGTATGAAGAATTTGGGCGCGAAACCTTTGAAATGTGGCGCGCGTGCCGACTGGTGATCGATACCGGGCTGCATAACGAAGGCTGGACCCGGCAACAGGCGATTGACTATCTCGCCAGCCATACCGCGCTCGCCCGGCTCGATATCGAGATTGAGGTTGATCGTTACATCAGTTGGCCGGGCCAGGCGCTTGCCTACAAACTCGGGGAGATGAAGATGCGCGCGCTGCGCAGCAAGGCTGAGGCAGATCTCGGGGATCATTTTGACCAGCGGCGCTTCCACGATGCACTGCTGAATATGGGCTCCGTGCCGCTGCCCGCGATGCAAAGCGAGATGCTTGCCTGGATTGCAGCGGAAAAGGCAAAACCTGCCCAGTGATCGGCGCGCACAACGATCAGGGGTCGGCCAGGGCAAGCGGTGCGGGGCCCCTGCCGTAATCCGTTACGACGCCAGCGCCGCCCGCGCCTGATCTCCAGCAAGGGTACGCCACAAGATGATAATCGCCACGCACAGCAGCGCAAACGACAGAAGATAGGGCGCGCCGGGAAAATAGAGTCCACGGTGATCGGCGAAATGCCCGAATATCTGCGTCATCATGATCGGGCCGATGATGTAGGTAAGGCTGACGGTGCTGCCAATTGCCCCCTGCAGCTCGCCTTGCGCATCTTCGCTGATGCGGGCGGTGACGATGCCCTGCAACGCAGGAAACGTCATCCCGGTAATGGTGCCCACCACAATCGCGGCAATCACCATGGGTGTGGACGATGCAAAGGCCAGCAGCACATAGCTGGGAAGCCCGAACAGCAGCGAGTATTTCGCGGTGTTTGCCGTGCCGAACCGCGCAATGCTGCGTCCGGTCAGCACCGCCTGGGCGACGCCGATCAGGATGCCATACAGCGACACCGTCAACCCGCTGGTCAGCGGCGTCCAGCCAAATTGCAATTCACCCCAATAGGCCCAGATCGATATCTGTGCCTGTGCCGATAGCTGGATGAGGAATAACACCGCCAGACAGGCAAAAACAAAGGGCGCTTTCGACATTTGGATCAGCGATCCCAAAGGGTTGGCGCGCGCAATATCGAAAGCGCGGCGGCGCTCTGGCGGCAATGTTTCTTTCAACAGGATCAACCCGGCGACGACACCGGCAAATGCCAGCGCCGATGCGATCCAAAAGGGAATGCGCGTGCCCCATTCCCCGGCAAAGCCGCCAATAGCGGGGCCGAGCACATAGCCGGCGGCACCCGCCCCGCCCAGCATGCCAAACGCCGCACCCCGCCGCTCGGCAGGAATGCGATCAGCAATACACGAATTGGACGCGGCCCAGGTTGCACCCATGACCCCGGAAACAATCCGCCCCGCGATCAACCAGCCAAGCGATGGGGCAAGTGCCATCACGGCATAATCGATGCTGAGCAGGAATAGCGTGATCAGCAGCACGGGGCGTCGGCCAAACCGGTCGCTCAACCCACCGATTACCGGCGCGAACAGGAATTGCATGCCCGCATAGGCGAACAGCAAAACCCCGCCAATCTCTGCCGCATTTTCAAGTTTTGTATGGGCAACTTCACGGATCAAATTCGGCATGACGGGCAGGATCAGCCCCAATCCGAGCATGTCCACGAACACGATAAACCCGACCATCGCGAGAATTGGCGCGTTATTATCTTTCATCATCCCCTCTTCGCGCGCTGATGTTGTCCATCGCGGTGCCGCGTTGTGCCCATGCAAGCGCCCGGCTGCAAATCGTTTCATGCCCCGCCAGAATTGACCGAGTAATTCGGCCGGTCTTCGGCAGCGATGGCCCCTTAAGGGGAATATATTCTGGACTGTGTGGTGCGGCCGAGAAGACTCGAACTTCCACGGGCTTTCGCCCACAACGACCTCAACGTTGCGCGTCTACCAGTTCCGCCACGGCCGCACGTGAACCACTGCCGGACCCACAATGTCGCCCGGCTGCTGGTAGGCGCGAGGCCGTAGCAAAGCAGGGCGGGGCTTACAAGCGGCATATCTCATCGCCCGAATATCGCCGGTCCAGACTATCAGTCGCCCCCGCCAGCCCCTAAGGCACCCGCCATGACCCGCGCTGATCGCCTGCCCACCGAAACGCGCCGCCTGTTATGGCTCGCCTGGCCCGTCATCATGACCAGCCTGACCTGGACGTTGCTGCATGTAACCGACGTTGCGGTCGTGGGCCTGGTCAGCACCGATCAGGTGGCGATTTTGAGCGCCAGCCGAACGTTGAGCTTCATCACGATTGTTGGCGGGCTGGGGTGCTTGTCAGGGATTCTCGTTTTTGCCGCGCGCGCCGATGGCGCAGGCGATCTGCCCGCAACGGGCCGCGTGCTGCGCGAGGGGCTGGCGCTCGCGCTGGCGCTGGGCGCGGCACTCGGGCTGATCTTGTACCTGTTCGCCGCGCCGCTGCTCGTCGGGCTGGGGGTTGCGCCACGACTGATTGAGCAAACGGCTGCGTTGGTGCGGGTGCTGGCGATATCCTATCCCCTGCTGCTGGTGATCATCGCAGCCAGTTTTTTTCTGGAAGGGGTTAGTCGACCGGGTCGGGTAACCGTCGTCAACTTTTCAATCCTGCCGTTCAATGCGGTGCTCGCCTGGGCGCTGTCGGGCGGGCATCTGGGCCTTCCCGCCTGGGGCGCAATGGGGGCGGTTACGGCCACCGCCATCGCCTATGGATTTGGCGCGGCAGGTATGATGTTCGCAGTGTGGACCCTGCCGCAAGCATTGGCGCGGGACGTGCGCAATTTTAGCACAGCGGCATGGGCTGGGATATCGGGCGCGGCCTGGCGGTTGTTTGTCTTCGGGATTGTGCCCGCGATTGCATCCAGCCTGGAACTGGCCGGGTTTGCCATTCTGATCGCCCTGTCGACGCAACTGGGGGATGCAACCGCCCATGCGTTCCAGATCGTGTTTTCTATCCATAACGTCACGTTTTCAGTGGCGATGGGATTGGGCTCTGCTGCGGGCGTCCGCACGGGAAATGCCGTCGGCGAGGGGCAGCCCGCCGCCGCCATTCCGCGCGCGCTGATTGCCGTGGCGATTACGGTTGTGGTGACGGGGTTGCTGGCGGCGGCGTTGATCGTTGCCGCCGGGCCAATCACCGCGCTGTTCCCGGCGACGGCGGCGGTGCACGCGACGGCGCTGGCGATGCTGCCCATCTGGGCGCCGTTTATCCTGTTCGATGGCGCGCAGGTGGTGCTGGTCTATGCGCTGCGATCGCTGGGTGACCAGGTGGTCGCCGGCGTCAACAGTATCATCGCCTATTTCGTGGTGACGGGTGGATTAGGGCTGTGGTTTACCCATGCCGGGTGGGGTGCGACCGGGCTGGTGCTGGCATCGGGCATCGGCATGGTTGCCGCCGCGCTGCTGCACGGCGTGCGTTTTTACACAATCAGCCGACGGGTCCGCGCTCAAACGTAAAATCAAGCCGCTTTGAATTCGCCGGCACGTCGGTTTGTGCGCTGTTAAATTCGATCGACGCACCCGGGGCAAGCAGGCGGCGTTCAGGGGTGATCGTCCAGCTGAAAACGATCCGGGCGTTGATGTTGCGCCCGTCGCGCAATTCGGCCCGGATGTCGGGCACAGTCTGGCGCTGGCTGGATGTATTGATGATCCGCCCGCTGACGGCGAACAGCTCTGTCCCCGTCGGCAGATCGCGCCGATCAATCGGATATTGTTCGATCACCAGCGGATCGTTCTTCACCGCCTGCGCCAGCCCCAATTGCGTCGCAAAGCCCGGCGCGCCGGAATATAAAATCGCTGCCACCCCCACCAGCATGGCGCTGCCCGCTGCCACTGCTGCGACCGTCTGGCGGCGGGCCGGGTTGCGACGGGCGTGCAAGGGCGCGCGGTGGGCAAAGGGATCGAAATCCGGGTCCTTTGCCGCCACAGGCGCAGGGCGCGGCGCGTCGATTGCCGGGGAGGATATTGGCCCGGATGCTGGCGCGGCGCGGGCTGATGCCAGCGGCGCGGGTGAAGGGCTTGCTGGTGCCGGGGTCGATTGCAACGCCTCGGCACGGGTAACCAGATCGAGCGGCGGTGCAGCCTGGAACCAGCTATGTTTGCAACTGGCGCAGCGCACTGTGCGGCCATCCGCCCCGATTGCCGCATCGGGGACCAAATAGCGCGTCCGGCATTCGGTGCATTCCAGTATCATGGCGCAGTATTTCGTTGGCAGTTGCGTTTTGGTCTGGCCATTGCAGGGCGCATGCGACTGCTTGACCGGATGATGACGAATCTAAGCACGTTGCAGGCGCTGGTGGCAAGAGCAGACATGATAGCACCGCGTTTGTGACCCAGCCGAAACGGGGGGCGAAAAAGCGAGCATGGCGTGTTTGCTTGAGCCGCTCGCCCGGGCGTGCGATGGCTGCGGGTAACTGGACCAACTGAACCGAAAGCGGAAACCGCGCCGCCATGGCGAACATCGTTCAATTTGAAAATGTGGGGCTGCGGTATGGCACCGGGCAGGAGACGCTGTCCGATGTCAGCTTTACCCTGTCGAGCGGGGCGTTTTACTTCCTCACCGGGGCTTCGGGGGCGGGCAAGACGTCGCTGTTGAAGCTGCTTTATCTCTCCCAGCGCCCCAGCCGCGGTTCGATCAGGCTTTTCGGCGAGGATGCCGGCGCACTGCCCCGTGACCGTCTGCCCGGTTTTCGCCGTCGGATCGGTGTGGTGTTCCAGGATTTCCGCTTGCTGGCGCATTTATCGGCCTATGATAACATTGCCTTGCCCCTGCGCGTTTCGGGCGTGCCAGAGGCTGATGTCGAGGCGCCGGTGCGCGAGATGCTCGCCTGGGTAGGGCTTTCAGACCGGGTGGACGCCAAGCCGCCGACCTTGTCAGGGGGCGAGCAACAGCGCGTTGCCATTGCCCGCGCGGTGATTGGCCGCCCGGAAATCCTGGTCGCTGATGAGCCAACCGGCAATGTTGATCCCGATATGGCCGAACGGCTGCTGCATTTGTTCGACAGCCTGAACCGGCTAGGCACAACGGTGGTGGTTGCGACGCATGATTTTCACCTGCTCGGTCGCATCCCCAACGCGCACATGATGCGGCTTGACGCAGGGCGGCTGCTCGACCCGACCGGTTCGCTGCGGCACCCGCCCGGGGGTTCAGCGTGAAAATTCGCATCATCACATCAGCCGCCGATCGCCGGTTGCTGGATGAAAGCCGGCGGACGCGGTCCATGGTGTGGATCATGGCGATCATGTTGTTTCTAACGGTGCTGGCAGCGGCGTTCGGGCTGGGCACGCTGGCGGCTGCCACGGTGCTTGATCGCCAGATCGCCGGGCGGGTGACCGTGCAGATCGTCGAAGCAAATGAGGGCGCACGCGAGCGGGGGGCCACCGCCGCACTTGCAGCGATCCGCGAAATTCCCGGTGTCGCGCGGGCCGTGCCGGTTGATCGCGGCCAGCTCGCCGCGCTGTTGCGCCCCTGGCTGGGGGAGGACGGGGCTGACCCTGATCTGCCCATCCCCGCGATGATCGATGTCCAGCTAAAAACCGGTAACGCAACCGCCGTCGCCCAGCTTACCCGGGCCGTCCGCGCCATTGTGCCAACCGCCCGGATTGATCGTCATGAAAGCTGGATGTCGCCGGTTAGCAATTTCATGCAGCTGATGATCTGGCTGGCGGCGGGGCTGGTGCTGCTGATGGCCGGGGCCACCGCAGCGGTGGTGATTCTGGTTGGCCGTGCAGGACTCGACACGCACCGCGAGACGATTGAAGTGATGCACATGCTGGGATCGACCGACATGCAGGTCGCCCGGCTTTTCCAGCGCCGGATTGCGCTCGACACGCTATATGGCGGCATTACGGGCACGGTGCTGGCTTTGGCAACGATTGCGCTGATCGGCAGTCAGCTTTCGGGGTTGGGATCTGATTTGGTGAGCGGTATTGCCCTTGCAGAGCGCGATTGGGTGTTGCTGGCGGGATTGCCGATCCTGTTCGCGCTGCTGGCCACCGTGGCCGCGCGGTTCGCCGTGATCGGTGCGCTCAGGCAGTTTTTGTGATCCGGCGCGTTCTGGGCATTGCCGCGATTGCGTGGCTGCTGGGTTTTGCGTGGTTCATGGCGTCCCTGCCCGGCCCGCTCGACAATCGCCGTACCGATGCGATCGTGGTGCCAACCGGCGGCCCGGGCCGCATTGACCGCGGCATCGCGCTGTTAAAGGCAGGTGCGGCAAAGCGGATGCTTGTCACCGGGGTCGCGCCGGGGGTGCGCCCGGTCGATCTAGCGATCGAATATCGCACGTCCCCTCAATTATTTAGCTGCTGCATCGATTTGGGGAGGGAAGCGGTCGACACACGGTCCAATGCCGAGGAAACGCGCGATTGGGTGCGTCGCCATGGCTACCGATCAGTGCGGCTGGTTACTGCGGACTGGCATTTGCGTCGCGCGCGGATGGAACTCACCTATGCGCTTGGCCCCGATATCCGGGTTGAGGGCGACGGCGTCGCCGTAGCGCCACGTTTTTTGCTGCTTTTGGCTGAATATAACAAATACTTGGTGCGTCGTGTCGCGCTTTGGCTGAGAATTGGCGGATGATTGCCTGGTTTCGCACGGCAATGTTCAGCTTGGTGTTTTATCTGGGGTCAGTGCCAATCGTGCTGGCCACGCCCATCAGCTCGCTGTTTGGCCAGCGCGCATTTATCGCCAATGTGTATCTCTGGTCGCGGTTTCACCGGTTCGCGGCGCGCATTACCCTGGGCATTACGACGCATTATGAAGGGCAGATGGCGACCGAGCCGACCTTTTACGCGGCCAAGCACCACGCCATGTTCGAAACGCTGGATTTGTGCATGACGCTGGGCAACCCGGTGTTCGTGATCAAGCGCGAACTGGCGTCGATCCCGGTATGGGGGTGGGCGGTGCAGCGGTACGGCGCGATCGTGGTTGATCGCGACAGCAGCTCTGCTGCGCTGCGCCAGATGATGCGCGAAGCAAGGGCGGCGTTGGCGCAGGGGCGATCGGTGATCATCTTTCCTGAAGGCACCCGCGTGGCGCAGGGCGAAACACCGCCGCTGAAATCGGGCTTTGCCGGGCTATACCGGGTGCTCGGCCTGCCCGTGATCCCAATCGCGATCAATTCAGGCGCGGTCTGGCCGAAAAACGGGCCGAAACGGCCTGGCGTTGTCACCTTCCTGTTTGGCGAGCGCATTCCACCCAAATTGCCGCGCGAAGAAATTGAAGCGCGGGTCCATGCGGCGATCAACCTGCTCGAATAGCGGTTATTCGTGTGCCGCTATTCGTGTGCCGCTATTCATGTGACCGCCCGAAATCAGGGGCCGCATCATCCTGCCCCTGTTCGATGATGCTGCGGCGCACGGCGCGGGTGCGGGTGAACAGATCGAACAGCTCGTCCCCCTTGCCCCAGCGGATCGCCCGTTGCAGCGACGACAAATCTTCTGAAAAGCGCTGAAGCATCTCCAGCACTGCTTCACGGTTCGAAAGGAACACATCGCGCCACATTGTCGGGTCAGACGCGGCAATGCGCGTGAAATCGCGAAAACCGCCGGCCGAAAATTTGATCACTTCAGATTGCGTCACTTCCTCCAGATCAGAAGCCGTGCCGACAATCGTATAGGCAATCAGATGCGGCAAATGGCTCGTCACGGCCAGCACGCGGTCATGGTGCGGCGGGGCCATCAGCTCGACATCAGCGCCCAGCCTGCGCCAGAATTCGCTCACTCGCTCGGTTGCGGCCTCCGGCATGCCCTCAATCGGAGTAACGATGCACCAGCGGCCCTGAAACAGCGTGGCAAAGCCCGCATCGGGGCCAGATCGTTCGGTGCCCGCAACCGGGTGTGCTGGCACAATCGTTACCCCGGGCAGCGCCTCCACCAGCACGCGCGCCACTTCCTCCTTGCAACTGCCGACATCGCTGATGACCACCCCTGCCGGCAAATCGTCGCGAAAGGACGCGGCGGCATCGCCCATCGCGCCCACCGGCACGCACAGGATCACCAGATCGGCATCAATCACCGCCGCGCCTGCGCTATCGGCGATGTCATCGCATAGCTGCAGCCGGATCGCTGCGGCACGCACATCTGCGTCGGCATCATGCCCGGTCAGCCGCACGGTCGGCATGTTCGCGCGCACTGCATGCGCAATCGACGAACCGATCAGCCCCAGGCCGATAATGGTGACACGGGCGAACGGCAGCATCAGCCCTGATGCTCGATAATGTCGCGCAGGGCCGCCGCCAGCCCGCGCGTTTCATCTTCCGTGCCGATTGTCATCCGCAATCCGTGCGGCAGGCCCTGCCCCGGCAGCCAGCGGACGATATAACCCCGATCCATCAGCCCCTTATACGCCGCCTCCGCCGTGACAGCGCCTTCGAACAGCACCAGCAGAAAATTGGCCTTTGATGGCACGCAGCGCAGACCGTGGTTGCCCATCGACGCGACCTCATCGGCCAGCCACGCCCGCCAGCGCGCATTGTGCGCGCGGGTCGCCGAGACGAACGCCTGATCGCCCAGCGCCGCCACCGCCGCCATTTGCCCCGCCGTCGTGACATTGAACGGCAGGCGAATCCGGTGCATCGCCTCAATCAGCGGTGCCGCCCCATATCCCCAGCCAATCCGTTCAGCGGCAAGGCCATAGATTTTGGAGAATGTGCGCGTGATCAGCACATTGGGCGCAGCCATCGCCAGTGCCAGCCCGGCATCATCGTCTTCGGGCTCGATATATTCGGCATAGGCCTGATCGATCACCAGCAGCACATGACCGGGCAGGGCGGCATGCAACCGCGCAATTTCTGCACGCGGGGTAAAGGTGCCCGTCGGGTTGTTGGGGTTGGCAAGGAACACCACGCGTGTTCGATCGGTCACGCACGCCAAAATCGCATCGACATCGGTGGCATAGTCGCTGTCCGGCGCAATTACCGGGGTCGCGCCCACCCGCCGCGCGGCGATTTCATACACCGCAAAGCCGTAATGGACGAAGATCACCTCGTCGCCCGGCCCGGCAAATGCACCTGCCGCCAAATGCAGCACATCATCAGAGCCCGTGCCGTAAATCACCCGCAGCGGATCCAGGCCGTACGTGTCGGCCACTGCCTCACGCAATATCGTCGCGCCGGGATCGGGATAGCGATCAAGCGAGGCGTTTCCGGCATCAAAGGCGGCGCGGGCATGCGGGCTGGTGCCCA
Source organism: Sphingomonadales bacterium (assembly GCA_038250735.1). Taxonomy (GTDB): domain Bacteria; phylum Pseudomonadota; class Alphaproteobacteria; order Sphingomonadales; family Sphingomonadaceae; genus Sphingomonas. Next base: position 17,750 of record JBBSCC010000038.1, read on the forward strand.
GCGGGTTTTCGTTGGCGGAAAGCTTCACCAGCTTGCGCCCGTCATCAGCGGTGGAGCGGCCGGGGACATAAGGCGCGATGGCCATCACCCAGTCTTTGGGGGCCGGGGCATTGGGGGGTGAAGTGGTCATCCGCCGCGCATAGCCGCCGCACCCCGACATTGACAACCACCGAACATTGACAAGGCAAGCGCCCCGGCCCTAGCGCCCCGGCCATGTCAGACGACGCACGTTTCGGGCTCAGCCGCTCAATCACGCTGCCGGGGCCGCTGCGGCTCGACGGCGGAAATCTGCTGTCGCCCGTTGATATCGCCTATGAAACCTATGGCAGCCTTGATGCCGATGGCGGCAATGCGATCCTCGTGTGTCACGCGCTGACCGGCGACCAATATGTCGCCAGCGACCATCCGATCACCGGCAAGCCCGGCTGGTGGACACGCATGGTGGGGCCGGGCAAGCCAATCGACCCCGCCCGCCATTTCATCATCTGCGCCAATGTGCTGGGCAGCTGCATGGGATCATCAGGCCCCGCCAGCACCAACCCCGCCACCGGCAAGCCGTGGGGCATGGATTTTCCCGTCATCACCATCCGCGATATGGTGCGTGCGCAGGCGATGCTGCTCGATCATCTGGGGGTCGGCGTGTTGCGGGCAGTGGTTGGCGGATCGATGGGGGGGATGCAGGCGCTAAGCTGGCCCGCGACCTTCC
>JBBSCC010000039.1:0-18275 GCA_038250735.1 Sphingomonadales bacterium
ACGCTTGATCCCACGCTGCGCCAAATATCGCTGCCGGGCATCGACAAGGCGATCCTGTCTGACACGGTCGGCTTCGTCTCCGATCTGCCGACACAATTGGTGGCCGCTTTCAAGGCAACACTGGAGGAAGTGGTATCGGCCGATTTCCTGATCCATGTCCGCGACATCGCCCACCCGGACAGCGCGGCACAATGCGCCGATGTTGAAAAAGTTCTCCGCGAAATTGGCGTTGCCGATACGACACCCCGGTTCGAGGCATGGAATAAACTCGACCTGCTAACCGGCGACGCGCGCGCCGATGTGGAGGGCGATGCCAGCCGCCGCGACGATGTAATGCTGATTTCCGCGCTGACGGGGGAAGGGGTGGCTGATCTTCTCACCCGCGTCGCCGCCCGGCTGACGGAGGCGCACCGCCGTTACACCGTTACGCTGGACGCGGGCGACGGCGCAGGCGCAGCGTGGCTGCACGCGCACGGCGAGGTGCTGGGGCAGACTGTGGACGGAAACCAGGCCATTTACGATGTCCGGTTGAGCGAACGCGATTGGGAGCGATTTGCGGTGCGCGGGTAACTCAACCTAGGCGGGATTGAGACTTTTCCGTCATTCCGCAGCCTTGGCTTGTTGCCACAACCCTTCCTTGGTCTCCAGATCGAGCGCTGGAAAGGCCTCACCCGCAATATCCTCCATTGCCCGAAATCGGCGTTCAAACTTGGCGTTGGCGCGCCGCAGGGCGACCTCCGGATCAACACCTTGCTTTCGAGCCCAGTTGACGACTGCGAACAGCAGGTCGCCAATCTCCTCTGCACGGTGCGCATCATTCGTTGCGGTTTCCACCTCGACGATTTCCTCGTCGATCTTTGCGCGGGCACCGCTGGCATCGGGCCAGTCGAAGCCCACGCGTCCAGCGCGTTTTTGCAGCTTTTCGGCGCGCATTAGGGCGGGCAGGCCGCGGGCAACACCGTCGATGGCGCTGACATGCCCCTTTGCCCCCCGCTCATCGGCCTTGATTTGTTCCCATGCGGAAGGGCCGGTGACTGCGCGCTGTTCCGGATCGCTCAGGATTTGGGTCCCGAAAATATGCGGATGCCGACGTTCCATTTTGTCGCTGATCGCAGCGACCACATCGGCCAGCGCAAAATGGCCAGCTTCTTCGGCCATGCGGCTATGGAACACGACCTGGAGCAACAGATCGCCAAGCTCATCCTTAAGGTCGGCCATATCGCCGCGCTCAATCGCGTCGGCGACTTCATGCGCTTCCTCAATCGTGTACGGCGCAATTGACGCGAAGTCCTGGGCCAGATCCCATGCGCACCCGGCATCAGGATCACGCAGCCGCGCCATGATGGTTACCAGCCTGTCAACCATAGGGGGAGCCCGCCTGCCTCATCAACATTACGATCCGATAATATACATTATGTTAAATTGATTATCATGATGACGCGTGCGGTTCCAGGATCATCCGGTCCCCCTCAACCCGCCAGCTTTTCAGCCGGGACAGGAAGTTCATCCCGATCATCCCAGTGCCAAAGCTGGGTGCGACGCTGAGCTCGATGTCCTTGGCGTGGATTGGCCCGACATCGAAAGCCCCAGCGGTTGCCCGCCTGGCGATCATTGGGCCATTGGCCGTGTTCAACATCACGCCAAATGGATCGTTGACCTCCACCCTGGCGGCACGCGCGGTGTCGATGGAGATCGCCGATGTGGTGGCGCCCGAGTCGATCAGCATGCGCTGCTTGAAACCGTTGATTGACACCTCGGCCCAGAAATGCCCGTCAGGGCTGCGCTGGATGATGAGCATGTTGCCGCTGACCTGCTCGCTCGCCAGCCCGAGTGCAACCGGCACATCGGCCAGCCGAACCCCGTTATGCCGCGCTGCCGTCACCGCGAGCAAGGCGACGGCAAATATCGCCGCCCAAGCCACCGCCATCTTCAGCGTCGATCCAATCGGCAAACGCCGCGCCAACAACGAGCTGAGTGGCAGTATCAGCATCAACGCCAGCATCGCGGCATAGAAGCCGGTATCGCCGTTCATAGGGTCAGTTCCATGCCGTCAAACCCTGGCTCCACGCCCGGCGGCAGCCCTGCGACCAAGCTGCCATAATCCATGGTCTGGTCCATATGGATCAAAACCGATCGGGCGGGGCGCAGCAGGGCGATCTGCTCCAGCGTGTAAGCAAGGTGCGCGTGCGAGGGATGCGGCGCACGGCGCAACGCATCAACCACCCATAGGTCTAGCCCGGTATATAGAGCCGCCATACCGGGGGTAACGACATGAAAATCAGTAGCATATCCGATGGTGTTACCATCCGCCGCAAACCGTAACCCGGCGCTGGTAATGCCGCCGTGCGGCTGATCGGCCACCGTCACGGTGATATCGCCGATCACAATTGTATCTTGCAATTCCTCGCCGGCAATCGTCGGCGGATAGCCGGGACGTCCCGAAAATGCATAGCTGAACCGCCCGCTCAACTGCCGCAATGTTTCTGCCCGGGCCAGCCCTCGCACAGGTTCGCCACGGGCATGATACACTTGCCGAAGGTCATCAATGCCGTGGCAATGATCGGCATGGTCATGCGTCCAGATCACCGCATCAATATGGCTTACACCCGCGCTGAGCAGCTGTTCCCGCATATCGGGGCTGGTATCGACCAGGATCCGCGTCGTGGCGGTTTCCACCAGTACCGACGCGCGCATTCGGCGGTTGCGCGGGTTGCTGGGGTCGCAATCGCCCCAGTCATTGCCGATGCGGGGCACGCCTGATGATGTGCCGCTGCCCAATATCCGCAGCTTCATGGCGTCACTTTGGTAAACAGCCGATGAAAATTGGCGCTGGTCGCGTCTGCCAGCGTCATGACGTCAACGCCGCGTAATTCGGCCAGAAACCGCGCCGTATCCGCCACAAACGCGGGTTCGCCGGTCTTTCCACGATGCGGCACCGGTGCCAGAAACGGCGAATCCGTCTCGATCAACAGCCGCTCAATCGGCAGCCGCGCGGCGGTGGCCTGCAAATCCTTTGCGTTCTTGAACGTCACGATTCCCGAAATCGAAATATAAAAACCCAGCTCCAGCGCAATATCGGCAAAGGCATCGCTGGCGGTGAAGCAGTGTATGACGCCGGGATAAGCCCCCTTCCCCATTTCATCACGCAGGATGGCGGCGGTATCCTCCTCCGCATCGCGAGTATGGACGACGATCGGCAGTCCGGTGTCCCGCGCGGCGGCGATGTGGGCGCGAAAGCTGGTTTGCTGCTGCTCGCGGTCGCTATGGTCGTAGTAATAATCGAGGCCAGATTCGCCGATGCCCACCACCCGGGGGTGTTGCGCGCGATCGACCAGCTTGGCTGTATCGATATGGGCATGGGCATCGGCCTCATGCGGGTGGATGCCCACGGTCGCCCAGATATCAGCCTCCCGTTCGGCAATGCCGATCACGTCATCCCATTCGCTTTCGCGGGTGGAGATGGTCAGCATCGTGCCCACGCCAGCCGTGCGCGCACGTTCCAGCACTTGATGCTGTTGTTCAACCAAGCCCTTGTAATTCAAGTGGCAATGGCTGTCGATGAAAGTCATGCAGCAACCTCAACCGGCAGCTCAAGTCGGGGAAACAGCGGCACGGGCTGGTCAATCCGGAAATCGCTCTCCGCCATCGGCGAATACCAGTGACTCGCAATCCCTTCCGGCGTCCGCAATTCGGGTGCGATCCCCATTGCGTCGAGCAATTTGGCCGCGCTGCCCGGGATGACGGGGCTGATCGCGACGGCCAGTTGCGCAATGCAGATGTACAGCGTGGCCAGCACCGTTTCCATCCGCTCAGGATCGGTTTTGCGCAGCGCCCAGGGGGCCTGTTCATCAACATAGGCGTTGCATGCAAACACCGCCTGCACCCAGGCCTCCGTCGCCTGCGATAGTGCCAGATCGGCATAAGCACGCGGCATCGTTTCGCTAATCACGGTGCCAACCAGCGCAAACAGCGAAGTGTCGGCGGGCGTATGGCCGCGGATTGCCGGCAGATAGGCATCGCAATTCTTAAAAATCTGCGACAGCGTGCGCTGCGCCAGATTGCCGAAACTATTGGCCAGATCGGCATTGGCCCGCGTTACAATTGCCTCAGGTGAATAGCTGCCATCCTGCCCGAAACTAATGTCCCGCAGCAGAAAATAGCGCAGCGCGTCCACCCCATAAGCCTGTGCCAGCGCCAGCGGATCAGCAGCATTGCCGGCCGATTTGCCCATCTTGGCACCATCACGCGCCAGCACGAAACCATGCCCGAACACCGCCTTAGGCAGCGGCAACCCGGCGGACATCAGGAATGCGGGCCAATACACCGCATGAAACCGGACGATATCTTTACCGATCATGTGCAGATCGGCCGGCCAGCGCTTCGCGAATTCACCGCTCTCATCACCCGGATAGCCCAGCCCGGTCAGATAATTGGTCAGCGCATCGACCCACACATACATCACATGCCCCGGACTGCCCGGCACCGGCACACCCCAATCAAAACTGGTGCGCGACACGGACAGGTCGGACAGCCCACCCTCGACAAAGCGCATCGTTTCATTCCGGCGGCTATCGGGCTGGATGAAATCGGGGTTGGCGGCATAATGATCGAGCAGCGGCTGCTGGTATTTTGACAGGCGGAAGAACCAGGTCTCCTCAGCGGTCCAGTCAACCGGCGTGCCTTGCGGGGACAGCTTGATGCCCCCGTCCCCTTCAACAAGTTCTTTCTCGTCATAAAACGCTTCGTCGCGCACCGAATACCAGCCCTCATACCGGTCTAGGTACAGGTCGCCCGCATCGGCCATTGCCTGCCACAGCGCCTGGCTGGCGGCATAATGATCCGTATCGGTGGTGCGGATAAAGCGATCATAGCTGATGTTCAAAGTATCGGCCATTTCACGGAAATAGCCTGACATTTCGGTCGCCAGAGCGCGCGTTTCCATGCCCCGGTCGCGCGCGGTTTGTACCATTTTCAGGCCGTGTTCGTCGGTACCCGTCTGAAATCGCACATCGCGCCCCGCCTGGCGGTGCGCGCGCGCAATGGTATCTGCGGCAATCGCTTCATAGGCATGGCCGATATGCGGCCGCCCATTGGGGTAATTGATCGCGGTGGTGATGTAATAGGGTTCGGCCATGCGCGTTCCCTAAAGCATCATTGCACCCATTTGAAGCCTAACGCACCGCCAGTTTTGCTACCAGCCCCGCCATCTCATATGCCGTCGCCTGCTGATCAAGCGATAGCGCCCGCGCGCTGATTGCCAAGGCTCGGGCTGAATCATACGCATCGAGCGCGGTTTTCAGGGCGTCTCCGGTGCGATCAGCACTTGCCTCGGCGATGAAGCTTGGCACCCGATCAAGAAACGCCTCATATCGCGGCTGCGCGGCCTTCAGCGCCAATGCCTTGGACAGCTTACTGCGCTGGGCATTGGTTCTATCACCCTCCCGTGCAATTGCCGTCATAACGCTGTCCAGCGCGGCCATATCCAGCCCCGCATAGCCCAGCGCCCGCCCTGGCGATCCGTCGCCCGCGCGGACCAGCGCATCGATTTCGTCACTGCTCGCCTCCGGCAATTGGCCGCGAAGTACCTGCGCCATGACGCCGTCGTCCAGAGGATCAAATCGCAACCGGCGGCACCTTGAACGAATGGTGGGCAGCAATCGGCCCGGCGAATGGCTGATCAGGATGAAGATCGTGCCCGCCGGGGGCTCCTCCAGATTTTTTAGCAGCGCGTTCGATGCACCTGGCCGTTCCAGATCATCCACCGAATCGATCAGCACCACCCGGCGCGGCGACATTGACGGCGTGGTCGCGAACATGGGTTGTAACCCGCGGACCTGCGCAATAGTGATCGACCGTGCAAGGTCCTGCCCGGGCTTGTCGGCGTCCTTGGGCAGGCGGGTCAACTCCCGGTAATCGGGGTGCGAACCCGCGTTGATTAGCGCGCGCGTACGGTGATCTTCGGGGACATCAAATCCGGTGGGTAGCGTGCCGGGGTTGGCAGCCTCTGCCAGCATCCGCATCGCTGCAATCCGCGCAAAACTTGCTTTGCCCACGCCCTGCGGCCCGGTGAACAGCCATGCGTGATGCAGCGCCTCCCCGGTCATTGCTGCCAGCAACGCGGCATGGGCATCAGCGTTGCCCGCTGGTAGCGCCCCCAATTGCTGGATCATGGCAGCAAATCAGCGAGCTGGTTCAGGATCGCCGAGGTTACCGCATCGGGGCTAGCGCCAGCGTCAATCAAGCGGCACCGGTCAGGTTCTTGTTGCGCAATCCGGCGAAAGGCAGTCGCGACATTGGCGTGGAAATCATCACCACGTGCGGCAAACCGATCAGCGGCGGCTCCGTCACGACTGGCGGCGCGGGCGCGACCTTGATCCACCGGCACTTCCAGTATCAGCGTGCGATCTGGCAGTAATCCGCGCGCGCCGAAGCCGTGGATCGCCAGCACGGCGGAATCGTCGATCCCGCCCGCAACCCCCTGATATGCCCGTGTACTATCGATATACCGGTCACATATTACCCAATGCCCCGCGCCAAGTGCTGGCCTGATCCGCTTTTCGACATGGTCGGCACGGGCAGCGGCGAACAACAGCGTTTCGACATGCGCGGACCAGCGTTTGACGTCACCCTGCATCAACAGGCTGCGGATTGCCTCTGCCCCGTCGGTGCCGCCGGGCTCGCGCGTGACGAGCGTTTGAATCCCGCGATCGGCCAGCACCGCCGCCAGTCGGGCGACCTGCGTAGATTTGCCGGCGCCCTCGCCGCCCTCCAGCGAAATGAAACGGCCAGGGGTGCTTGCCGCGTTCACATGCCGAACAGCGACAGGAACCCGGCCCAGGCCCGTCCGAAAAAGCCCGCTTCGGCGACGTCATTTTCGGCCACCAGCGGTAACGATTGTGGGGCCATATCCGGCGACATCACCACTAGATCGGCGATGTGCTGGCCCTTTTTGATGGGCGCCTTGATCGGCCCTTGATACACGACCCGCAATTGCAGATCCGGCACTGCGCCGCCCGGCAGTGTCGCTGTCAAATCACGCGGCGCGACCAGGTTGACGCGGCTCGATGCGCCCCCCTGCACTTCTGCGCTTTCAACCTTGCGGCCCGCCTTGACGATTGGCTTGGCTTGCCACGCGCGAAAGCCCCAATCCATGAAACGCACCGATTCCTCGATCCGCTGATTAAAGCTGGTCAGCCCCGCGACCACCATCACCAGCCGGCGACCATTTTGTTCAGCTGACCCGGTAAAGCCGTATCCTGCCTCATCGGTATGGCCGGTCTTCAATCCATCAGCCCCGGCGACGCGCCCCAAAATCGGGTCGCGATTGGCCTGGGTGATCGCCTGTCCCGAACCCATTGTTTTACCCCAGGTAAAATTGGGCTTGGAGTAGAACTCCTTATACAGCTTCGGAAATTTCTGGATTGTCGCGGTTGCCAGTGCCGACAGGTCACGCGCCGTGACATAGGTGATGCCACCATCGGGCCAGCCATTGGAGTTACCGAAATGGCTGTTGCGCAGACCAAGCTTCTTGGCCTGCTCGTTCATACGGCTGGCAAAGGCTTCCTCAGTTCCTGAAATCCCTTCAGCCAGCACAACACACGCATCGTTCCCCGATAGCGTGATGATGCCGTACAGCAGGTTGGCGACGCTGACATTTTCATTCACTGACAAAAACATCGTCGATCCAGCCGCCGGGCCGTGCCAGCGCTTCCATGTTTCCGGGCGCACGGTGAAGGTCTGGTCCAGCTTCAGTTCGCCCCGGCTGATCATGTCGAACGCGACATAGACGGTCATGATCTTGGCCATCGACGCAGGCGGCATCCGCCGGTCAGCATCCTTGGCATACAGTACCGCGCCGCTCGATAAATCCTGCATGAACGCAACCGGCGCAGGCGTATCAAAGGGCGGCTTGCTTGCTTGGGCAGACGCCGCAAAAATCGAGGTCGCAAGCAGCAGTGCAAAGGCGGTTTTCTTCATGGGAACGCTATTTTCCATCTGGTGGCCGGGGGTCTGGCGCGTCGTTTAGTCGCGAACGATGCGGGCGTCGCCATAGCCGCGTTGGGCAATGTCAGCGCGGGCGCGTTCGGCGCTTGCCGGGTCCGCATAGGGACCGATTCTCACGCGGTAAATCCCGCCGCTCGCCAAAACGCTGCCGCCAAGGCTTTGGGCCAGCACGGTTGCCCGTTCTGCCGACGATAGCGCTGCGATCTGCACATAGGTGCCTGGTCGCGTGTTTGATGGTGGCGCGGCAGCCGTAATCCGTCCGGGCGCAGGGTATGTCGCGCCGGCAGCCGCCCGTGCAGGCCGCGGCTTGGGATTTGAGACATTTGCCGTCGATGGCTGCGCCGGCAGTTTTTTTCGCAGCGCGCGCAGCAGGACTGGCGGTGCGTCAATGCGCTCAGTCGCCGGTCGACCGTTGCGCAGCGAAGCCTGATCGATACCCGGCGGATCGAGCCGCCGTGCCCGCACGCCAATCGCGCCGCCGCCATTGCTCCCCAGCAGTTGCGCCGCGCCAGCGGACAGGTTCAACAGCCAGCCATCACGCGGCCGCAAGCCATCTGCAATGATCACGATGACCGTCTTGCCGTTATCAAGCGCGGTCAATTCGATAAAACTGCCAATCGGCAGGCTGGCATGGGTGGCGCTGATCGCCGGTGCCTGCCCAGAATCTGCGCTTAACACGGCGGCATAGCCAACCATGTCATAGCGCGGCGGCGTTGGTGGGGGCGGCATGTCATCAACAGCCGCTGTCTGCGCTTTGTTCGCCAGTGGCGGAGCCGCCGCGATTGATGCGCCCGACAGGCCCACACACCCGGCCAGCAGCAGCGCTGTCGCCCGTGCCCAGGGCCTGATGTCAGCGTTCAACGGCATCCGACAACAATCCCACCGAGAGCGCGTAAAAATTGGAGCAGTTATAATCAAGGATCACCCGGTAATTGCTCGTCAACAGATAGCCCGTCTTGCCCGGCCCATCCGGTTCTAGCAACGTTGCCTGCACCTGATCACCCGGCCAAACCTTGTCGAGCGGGACCATGCCAAGCGCGCGCCATTCGGCCATTGATTTCCAGCCACTGTGCCGTTCGAACACGCGGGCACAGCGTGGCGCTTTCGTGCGGTTGCGAATCGCCTCGCGGTCAAGCGTGGCGGGCACCGCGACAGCCAATCCCCAAGGCTGGCCAGCCCGCCAACCGGCATTGACGAAATAATTGGCGATGGATGCCAGGGTGTCGGGTTCATTTGTCCAGATATCAGCGCGGCCATCCCCATCACCGTCCCGCGCCAGCCGGATGTAAACCGATGGCAGGAACTGCGGATTGCCGGTCGCCCCCGCCCAGCTCCCCTTCAACTGCGTGCGCGGCACGCCGCGATCCATCATTTGTAACGTTGCGATAAACTCCGCCGAAAACAGCTCACGCCGTCGCCCATCATAAGCAAGCGAGGCCAGCGCGCGCGGCAGGTCAAAATTGCCCGTAACCGCGCCATAATTGGTTTCATGCCCCCAAATCGCGACCATAATCGACTCAGGAACGCCCGTTTCCCGCTCAATTGCCGACAAACGCGGCCGTAATGACTGATAAGCGACCCGCCCCCGGTTGATCCGCGATGCGTCAACGTGGCGTTCTTTATACGGTGCAAAATCAGGCACCGGCGCATTCGGGTTCGCCCCTGGCTGGGCACGATCAAGTTCAACCACCCGGGATTGGAAGGTAAGCGTGGGCACCACCGCATCAATCGTCGCCCGCGTAACGCCCCTCGCCTCCGCCTCTGCAACCAAAGTTTGCAAATAGGCTTGGAATCCATCCTCATCCTGCGCCGCCGCATTGCTGCCCAGCGCCAACCCGGCAAGCAGGATGACAATCGGTGCGGCGATTCGACGGAGAAAAACTTTGGTGCCAGTCATCCTACTGGTGTGCCACACCGCCCGCACGACATGAACCCCCCGCGACACTGCTATTGCACAAAAGATGGGACACGGCGTAAGGCGCATCGCTTCCCGCACTCAAGCTAGGCGAACCGCTAGGCTTTGCGCACGGGGACAGGTGGCCGAGTGGTTTAAGGCAGCGGTCTTGAAAACCGCCGTGGGTGGAAGCTCACCGTGGGTTCGAATCCCACCCTGTCCGCCACCGCCCCATAAGATGGTGTCGATCGCGTGGCTGGGCTGCGTTCGTCGGTGCGGTAGTGAATTACCATGGCGCACCTGAAAAAAGGGCAACCTATCAGCCGTGAGCGGTCAATATTGGCGCGGAAGCACACGCAATCCAGCGTCGCCCCGTCTAATGTGCGGTTAAACTGCGGCCCCCGCCGTTGGCCGCCTGCCAGCCGAGTTAGATCGCTGTAAATCGATGCCCCGAGCGGCTTGGTTGCTGGCAACGCCACCGGCTCAAACTGTATCCCTCTCCACCACTTTGTTCCGGGCGCGCTTCGCTTCGCCCGCCATTCTTCACTTGCATCGCCAATATACTGAACATATGTTTAGTTCGAATGAGGGGCCAATCGACAAAATTGCGATCCGCCCGGTTGCGCGAGGGTCGAGATGCCGAAGGATAAACACGAAACGGCCAAGACGGTCATCAACAGCCGCTTGTGTGGCCGCGCCTTCCCGCGCGGCAGGACTGAAAAATCGTCCGGCAGATGGGCAACAGCGGTGAATGACTTGATGAACGTCAAAGGCGGCGAAGACCTCGCGATAATAGCCGAATGGTTAGGCATGCGGATGTCCGCCGAATGCGGCCAAGCCACCGATTTATCACCAGTAAAATCCATTATATGGAGCGGAAACGATGACAATTTCTTTTGAAGGCCGGGTCGCGATTGTCACTGGCGCCGGTGGTGGGCTCGGCCGTTCGCACGCCCTGCAATTTGCCGCGCGCGGGGCAAAAGTGGTGGTGAACGACTTTGGCGGCGCGAAGGACGGCACTGGCGGCTCGTCAGGACCTGCCGAAGCCGTGGTCGCCGAAATCAAAGCGGCGGGCGGCGAGGCGATGGCGCATGGTGCCGACGTGACAAACATCACCCAGGTTGCAGATATGGTCGACAAGGTGATGGCCCAATGGGGGCGCATAGACATTCTCGTCAACAATGCCGGGATCCTGCGCGATGCCAGCTTTGCCAAGACCACGCCGGAATCGTTCAAGTCCGTCGTCGACGTCCATTTGATGGGCACAGCCTATTGCACCATGGCGGTCTGGCCGCACATGCGTGCCGCCAATTATGGCCGGATCGTCATGACCGCGTCGACATCGGGCGTATACGGCAATTTCGGCCAGTCGAGCTATGCCGCCGGCAAGACCGCGATGATCGGTTTGATGAACGTGCTGCACATCGAAGGTGCCAAGAACAACATTCGCGTGAATACGCTCATCCCCGGAGCGGCAACGCGGCTGACCGAAGGGATCATCCCGCCCCCGCTGCTTGAGCTCATGTCGCCGTCCGCTGTGTCACCTGCTGTCCTGTTCATGGCGAGCGATGATGCGCCATCGCGGATTATCCTGGCAGCAGGATCGGGCGGCTATGCGCGAACCTATGTGCTGGAAACCGAGGGTATTTATCTACCGCCCGAGCTGCAGAACCCGGATGAAGTCGCCCGCCGATTTGACGACATTTCCGACAAGTCGGTGTTGCACGAATATCTTGATGGCAGCGGCGAATTCATGAAATTCATCACCAAGGCCGCCGCCCATCTTGGGATTGAGCTGAAGGGATAGCGGCGGGTAACCTGTTCTTCCTGAACGGGATATTGGCACTCGCCACTGGCGCAGCCGTGATAGTCGACGGCGGCTTGGTCGCCATCACCAGAGCGCAGTGCGCGCTACCCAGATTATTGGGTGTTACGCCGAAAGGCGCAGCAACAACAACAGACCGGGGCATGTCACGGCGATGCGGCGTCGATCTGGCGCTGATCACCATCCTGTCTGGCCCGCCACACAACTGGCTTTGCCGCCATGCATCCAAGCAGCAACAAAAACGGCGTCATGAATTCGCGGTGCCGCTCGCCGAATTCGAACCAGACACCGAATAGCGCAAGCTGCGCAAAACACGCGGCTAGCAGCAGGGTGATCATCGCTGTGCCCGGTGATCGTCGCACCCGCAGCGCGAGCGCGCCGACCGCCAGCATCAACAGATGCGCGCCGTGCGACAATGGCAACAGCAACGCGCCCATCGCGGCTGAAATCGGCGGCGTCATGATCAGATACCGATATGGTCCGAATTGGCCGATGCCGACGGCCCGAAAAAACTTTGTCGCATTTAGCCGCAGGAAACCCAGCGGATGTCCCGCGATCCACAACTGCGCCATTCTCCCCGCCCGCCGCGCGAATTCAAGCTCGGGCAAGCCATGAAGTGCGGCTGGTTGTGGCATCCAGTTGCCGGTGGCATCCGCATTGTTGCCGATCCACAGCCCGATGCCGCCTGCGCTTGTCAGCGGCACGAAAGCGCCAAAAACCAGCCAGTTGCGCAGCCACCACGGCAGCATCACAACGCTGGCGACCAACGCGCCGCCAATCCCAACGCGCAGCATCCGTCGCCACCCCATCCGGACGGCCACCGCAAGCCCGAACAGCGCGGCGATAGGCGCCCAGCCCGGTTGCGTCAGCGCAAGCAGCCCGGCGGGAACGCCAAGCATTATCGCGCCGCGCCACCCCGCGAACCGCCCTTGCGACGCTGCTATCCAAACATGAGCCAGGATCAGCACCAGCAGGATCGCCAGTCCCTCCTTTTGCGCCAGGGGTGCCGAAAATAGCATTGAGGGCACAACGAGATAAAGGAACCCTGCGGCCCGGCCTGCATCCGGGGCTTCCAACTGGTCGCCTATCAGCATCAATGCCCACGCCGCCGCTGCATCCACCAACAGGTTAAGCGCAAAAAGCGACGGAATTGAAAAGCCCGCCACCGCGCCCCAGCATGCCAACAGGACGGGGTAGGCAGGCGGATATAGGGCGAAAACGCGCACTCCCATATCGGCTTGGTCGAAATAAAGGCCCAACCCGCCAAGCAGTTGTCGCGCAATTACGGGATAAATGTCAGGATCACCCGGCGAAACCCGGCCCACTGCCAACATTGCAACCGCCCAGCGGCTCACCACGACCGCCACCACCAGAAAAAATACCCAGCGCGCGCGGGGTCGACCGCGCAACAGCGCAGAAGCCCCAGCCCCGGCCGCAGCGACCCAAACCACCAGCACCCCCAAGCCTGCCGCGGATCCCCCCCAGCGGTGAACGAGTGCAGGCACCGACAAGACGCCGTAGAGCGCGAGTGTCGCCAATATCGCCTGCAATGCCACACCCAGCGCATTGATCGATCGAGATGATGAGGAATCCAGTATCACTGCACCATAACGATTGTTTCCTTTGGCGGGCGACATAGACCAACCCCGGCAGCAACAAGCGCGAACTCAGTGCTGGCATGTGCTCGTTCCCGACTTACCCTAGCGCGTGAGTGCTTAATGTTATGCGTACTGCAGGCAGAGCGCCGGCTAACGCCCAGAACCCGAAAAGCGGAACTTTGCGTTGGTGCCCCCGAGTGGAATCGAACCACCGGCCTGCGGTTTAGGAAACCGTCGCTCTATCCTGCTGAGCTACGGGGGCACGCTCGGTTGGCCTAGTGAATGCCGCAATTTCGGTCAACGATGCAGCGATAATTGCGGATCATTTGGGAGAATCAGGGCAGCGGGTCAGTTTCGCGCCGACGGAGGTACTACCCTGAATGGCAGTGGCATTAACGGCACGCCCTCGTCTGCCAGTTCGGCGGCTTCGGCCGGGCTGGTCTCGCCGTGGATCAAGGCGGCGGGTTCGTCGCCCAGATGCATCGACCGGGCACGATCAGGAAACGAACGCCCCACCCATTCTGAGTTTTCGAGCAACTTGGCTTGCGCCTCTGCCATTTTTGACAGCGCAGTTTGCTGCGCAGCCGGGGCATTGGCAGCCATGCGGTTGCCCTTAGCGGCGATGTTGGGCGCCATCACTGCCTTGTCGATGCTCGAATCATCGCACACCGGGCACATCACCAGCGAACGCGCGCGCTGATCCTCATAGGCTGATGACGACGCAAACCAGGCCTCAAACACATGGCCGTGGCCGCAGCGCAGATCGAACACGATCATGCGATTACCGCGACCTCAGGAATCGCCCGGCGGTGCACGATTACCGGCACACGTGACCGCACATCGGCAACACGGGCCGGATCGATATCAGCAAAGGCAACGCCCGGTGCCTCGCCCATGTCCAGCAGCACGTCGCCCCAGGGATCTATCACCAGCGAATGGCCATAGGTTGCACGGCCATCTTCATGCTCGCCGGTTTGGGCGGCGGCGATCAGGAAAGCCCCCGCCTCAATTGCACGCGCGCGCAGCAAGATGTGCCAATGCGCCTGCCCGGTGGGGCGGGTGAAAGCGGCTGGGACGGTCAGCACTGTTGCGCCTGCGTTGCTGAGCGCGCGGTACAGATCGGCAAAGCGCAGATCGTAACAGATTGAGAGGCCAACTGCGCCTATCGGGGTGTTAACAACAACCGCCCCCTCACCCGCCGTATACGCCGCCGATTCGCGCCAGCTTTCGCCGGTGGGCAAGTCGACATCGAATAAATGCAGCTTGTCATACCGGGTACGGATTTCGCCGGTTGAATCAATGACAAAGGCACGGTTGGCAAATTTACCGTCGGCCCCGTGCAATGCAATGGAGCCCAGATGCACCCAGATGCCGTGCGCCGCAGCACCCGCTTGTGCCGCTGCCAGCACGGGATCGTCCTGCTCATCGCGAATTGATGCCGCCGCCCGTGCCCGGTCCCGGTCGATCAGGTTGGACATTTCAGGCGTGAACAGCATCGCCGCCCCGCCCGCCGCTGCCTGAGCAATCGCGTCACTGATCGCCAGCGCGTTTTGCGCCGGATTAATCCCGCTCGTCATCTGGAACAGGGCAATCCGCGTCATGCGTTGATCAGCGCGTCGAGCCGACCTTCATCTTCCAGCGCGGCCAGATCATCTGATCCGCCGATGTGCTTCCCGCCGATAAATATCTGCGGCACCGTGCTGCCCCCATTGGCGCGGGCGAGCATTTCAACGCGACGAGGGCCACCCATCGTGATGTCATGCTCTTCGATCTCAACATCCTTGGTGCCAAGCAGGCGCATGGCGCGCGTGCAGTAGGGGCAGAACGCCTTGGTATATATCTCAACCTTGGTCATACGATGACAATTGTGGATGCAACCCACGATTGTCAATCACTGGCATCGTCCGCCAATACCCGCGCCCAGCACAGGATCGTCACGCTGCTAGCCCCGGCGCGAAGCAATTGCGCCGTGCAGGCGTCAGTCGTGGCGCCGCTGGTGTAAACATCATCCACCAGCACAATCGCCTTGCCTTTGAAAACCGCGCGATCCTCAGCCCCAATTGCAAATGCCCCTTTCACTGCCTTGGCACGCGCACGCCTGCCAAGGCCCCGCAGCATAGGCGTGGCGCGTCGGCGCTTCAGCAGGTCAACATCGCAAGGTTTGCCCGATAATCGGCCCAGCGCCTGCCCGATCAGCGCCGCCTGATTAAACCCGCGCGACCACAGCCGCCAGCGGTGGAGTGGTACCGGTACGATCAGATCGGCATCGGCGGGCATCAACCGGGCCATGTGGCGCGCGGCGGTTTCGGCAAAGGCGGTCCGCCCGCCATATTTCAGGCGCAGCACCACGCTGCGCGCAATATCGCTGTAAGCCACCGCCGCGCGAATGCCTGCATGAGCGGGCGGATGTGCCAAGCATTCGGCACATAGCGCATTCGTGCCGCGATCAAAGGCAAAGGGCAGATTACACCCGCTGCACCAGGGCGAAGAAAGAAAGCGCAACTGCCCCCAGCATGCCGCACAAAAGCGGTGGTCTGTCGCCGTCACGGCGCCGCACCCGGGGCAGCGCGGGGGCAACGCCAGATCAGCGACAAACGCCAAGGGTGCCAGCAACCGCATCGCCGCACTTGTCGCGCAGCGATACGGGCGGCACAAGCGCGTGCGTGGACAGTCCCGACATCTTTGATCGCGCCGCACGCCGCCTGCAGCGGGACCGGGCTGCCGCGGGGTATCGCAACGCTGATTTCCTGCGTGCGTTCATGCTGGAGGGAATCGCCGATCGCCTCAACAGTGTATCGCGCCAGTTTGAAAGCGTTCTTGACCTAGGCTGTTTCGATGGCGGCTTTGTCGCCCCGTCGGGAGCAAGGGTGGCGCGGGTCGATGCCGGTTTCGCCTTTGTCGCTGCCGCTGAGGGTGTGCAGGGCGATGAGGATCGGCTGCCCTTTGCGGATGGCGCGTTTGATCTGGTGGTCTCAGCTGGTGTGCTAGACAGCGTGGGTGACCTGCCCGGCGCGCTGACGCTGGCGCGGCGGGTGCTGCGGCCGGACGGCCTGTTCCTTGCCGCCTTTGCAGGTGCGGGTAGCCTGGGAACCTTGCGACGGGTGCTGCAAGAAGCTGAGGGTGATCGGCCAGCGGCGCGGATCCATCCACAGGTTGATGTGCGATCAGCGGGCGATCTGCTGATGCGTGCCGGCTTCGCCCTGCCCGTCACCGATACCGAGACGTTGACGGTGCGTTATGCCAGCCTGTTTTCGCTGCTGCATGATCTGCGCGCGATGGGGGCTGCCAATGTGATGCCCGGCCGGGTGCCGCTGCGCCGCGATGTGCTTGCCCGCGCCGCCGCGCTGTTCGCAGATCGTGCCGATGCAGATGGGCGCACCAGCGAAACATTTGAGGTCATCACCATGACCGGCTGGGCCCCCGCCCCCAGCCAGCCGCAACCGGCCCGGCGCGGCAGCGGCACCACCTCGCTGGCGCAGGCGCTTCGTCCGCCGCCTGAAAAACCTTAAACCAGCGCCTCAATAAGCCCAATCAGCGGGCGATCAGCCGGGGGCATGGGCAGGGCGTGCATCTGCACCGGGCGGACCCAAGTGAGCGCCGATGCCTCAATCGCGCGTGGCATGCCCTCCCATTTGCGGCAGACAAATAGCAGCAGCAACAAATGGCGATCGCCCAGCGGTGCGCTGGCAAAAGTGGCCGGGGCTAGGCAGGCGGTGGAGACCGAAATCCCCAGTTCTTCGGCCAGTTCGCGGATCAGCGCTGCCTCTGGCGTTTCGCCGGGTTCGATTTTACCGCCGGGAAACTCCCACAGCCCTGCCAAATTCTTCCCCGGCGGGCGTTGCTGCAACAAAATCCGCCCGTCGGCATCCACCAGCGCCACTGCCACCACGGGCAACAACCGGTCTGAAAGCGCGGGTGGCGCAGGATTTAGCGCGTTTGTCATTCGTTAACCCTGATTGTTTATCGCTGCATGCTTAGGGACACTCCGAGGCGATGACGACCAATGCTGAAGATGATTCAACGGCTGGCGGCTGATCGCAAGGGGGGGACCGCGATAGAATACGGCCTGATCGCCGCGATCATCGTTGTTACGCTGATCGCATCGTTCATCCAACTCGCGGATACCACCACCGGGATATGGGGTAACATCAACACCAAGATGGAACGGGCCCGGACCGGCCAATAAGCGCACGATAAAAAATGTTTCGCGCGCGTCCCGGATTAAACCTTTGTCAACCTCACCGCCTTATCCCCGTGATTGCAGGCCGGGTTTCCGGTCAGCCGGGTACTAACGCTCACGACCACTGGAGACCGGAAAATGAAGACCATTCGCAAGTTCATCAAGAACAACAAGGGCGCGACGGCTATTGAATATGGCCTGATCGCAGCACTCATCGCCGTTGCTGCTATCGCTGCAATGCAGGGCCTGGGCAACCAGCTCAAGACCACCTTCGGTAACGTTACGTCGAACATGAAGGCTTCGTAAGCGCCAACAGCGATACGATGAATTGGGGCGGCCGGGCAATCTGCGCCGCCCCTTTTCAAAGAAAGGACCCATCACATGGTAAAGTTCATGTTGGGTCTTTTTCAGGATCGTAAAGCGGCGACGGCCATTGAATATGGCCTTATCGCCGCGCTGATTGCAGTTGCGGCAATTGCTGCGATGCAGGGGCTGGGCAATCGCCTGAAAACGACCTTCTCAAACGTAACGACAAATATGAAAGCTTCGTAAGCTTCTCCCAGCTGCTTACGTGACGATGGGGCGGCGGATGAAAATCCGCCGCCCTTTTTCGTGGTCAGCGCGGCAACTGGCCGGTCAAACCCGTCCGATGCTCAGGAATTTCTCGCGGCGGTCGCCGATCAACTTGGCACGCGGGGATTGCGAAAGGTCCCCCAGCGCCACCTCAATCGCGGCACCCAGCGCCGAAATCGCGCCTGCCGGATCGCGCTGCGC
>JBBSCC010000040.1:0-18207 GCA_038250735.1 Sphingomonadales bacterium
CCGTCAGCCGGGCGGCGACGCGGGTGAGAAGATCAGCCACCCCTTCCCCCGTCAGCGCAGAAATCAGCATTACATCGTCGCGGCGGCTGGCATCGCCCTCCACATCGGCGCGCGCATCGCCGACTAACATATCAAGTTTATTCCATGCCTCGAACCGGGGTGTCGTATCGGCAACGCCAATTTCCCGGAGCACTTTTTCAACATCGGCGCATTGTGCCGCGCTGTCCGGGTGGGCGATATCACGGACATGGATCAGGAAATCGGCCGACACCACTTCCTCCAGTGTCGCCTTGAACGCAGCCACCAATTGTGTCGGCAGATCGGAGACGAAACCGACCGTGTCCGACAGGATCGCCTTGTCGATGCCCGGCAGCGATATTTGGCGCAGCGTGGGATCAAGCGTAGCGAACAGCAAGTCTTCCGCCATGACGTCAGCGCCGGTTACCCGGTTGAATAAAGTCGATTTTCCGGCGTTGGTATAGCCGACCAGCGCCACTACCGGCCAGGGCGCGCGCTGGCGACGGTCACGGTGGAGCCCGCGCGTGCGCGTTACCGCCTCAAGCTCGCGTTTTAGGCGCGCCATCCGATCGCGGATCAGGCGGCGATCCGCCTCGATCTGGGTTTCGCCGGGGCCACCCAAAAAGCCAAAGCCGCCGCGCTGACGTTCAAGATGGGTCCAGCTGCGCACCAGCCGACCGGCCTGGTAGTCCAGATGCGCCAGTTCCACCTGCAACCGGCCCTCTGCGGTCGCTGCACGCTCGCCAAAGATTTCAAGGATCAGACCGGTGCGGTCTATTACCTTGGCCTCAAGCGCCTTTTCCAGATTTCGCTGCTGGACGGGGGTTAGTGAAGCATCGAAGATCACCAGCCCCGCCTCTTCCATCCGCGTTGCAGCGGCGATGGTTTCAATCTGCCCGCTGCCAATCAGCGTCGCTGGCTTCGGCGTTCGCACGCGTACGGCGATCCTGTCGACAACCACCAGCCCGATTGCCTCGGCCAGCCCGGCAGTTTCTGCTAGCCGGGCATCTGCATCACGCGGGTTCAGCCCGTGTTCGGGCAGGATGATGATCGCGCGAGCGCCACGGGCGAAATCATCCCGGTCCCGGTCAAACCCGCCGCTCAATCGTCAATCGAATCGGATGATTCTTCGGCAAGGTTCAGTGGATGCGCGGGTTGAATGGTCGACACGGCGTGTTTGTAGACCAGCTGAGCCATGCCGTCGCGCTGGAGCAGCATGCAGAACAGATCAAACGCCGCGATATGCCCCTGCAGCATCACACCGTTGACCAGAAACATCGTTACTGGATCGCCGGATTTGCGGACTGCGTTCAGGAATATTTCCTGCAATAACGGTTGCTTGCGCTGCGCCTCTCCTACCGCATCCAAAATCGAGTCTACGTCGATTGGGCCGGACGGCATGATCGTGGAAATGGCGTGCTTATAGATGAGCTGCGACTGACCATCGCGCCGCAGCAGCACCGAAAAATTGTCGAACCACGTCACAATGCCCTGAAGCTTGACGCCCTTGACCAGAAACATCGTCACTGGCGCTTTGGAGCGGCGCAGCGCGTTCAGGAACAGGTCTTGCAGCGACGTTTGCTTGTCAGCCATGGTTGGCGTCCTTGTTATTGGCGGGGGGTGCCCCGCGATGCGCCGGTTCCCGGCGTCGGATTGGTCACGCTCGCCAGTGTGGCAAGCAGATGTAGCATTAATTTAGGAAGCCTACCCCCTAAGGTCCATAGCCAAAAGCCGGGCCGACGCCCATCACTTAATCCTCGCGGGTTTCGGTGATGCCCAGCAGCTTCAATTTGCGGTGGAGCGCTGATCGCTCCATGCCGATGAACGTCGCGGTTCGGGAGATATTGCCCGAAAAACGGCGAATTTGAACGCGCAGATATTCGCGCTCAAATGTTTCGCGGGCCTCGCGCAGCGGCGATCCCATGATGGCGTTGGACCCCGCCGCGCCCAAATCACCCCGGTCGCCCATCACCTCGGCCGGCAGCAGATCCACGTCGATCCGGCCGATCCGGTCACCGGGTGCGAGAATGACGGTGCGTTCCACCACGTTGCGCAATTGGCGGACATTGCCGGGCCATTCATAGCTTTGCAGCGCCAGCATCGCGTCCGGCGCGACTTCCGGCGTTGGCACCCGGCGCTGGGCCGCATAATGCGCCACGAAATGTTCAACCAGCGCCGGAATATCCTCACGCCGTTCGCACAGCCCAGGGATAACAACCGGCACTACGTTTAACCTGTAATACAGGTCTTCACGAAAGCGCCCTTCCGAAATTTCCACCGTCAGATCACGCGCGGTGGCCGAAACGACTCGTACATCAACCCGCACCAGCCGCTGCCCGCCAACGCGGGTAAAGCTTTGATCAGTCAGCACACGCAAGATGCGCCCCTGCGTGGCCAGTGGCATATCAGCGATCTCGTCCAGGAACAGGGTGCCGCCATGCGCCTGTTCAAGCAGGCCGGGTCGCACAACATAGCCCCCCTCCTCTGCCCCGAACAATTCCTCATCCATACGGTCAGGCGTCATCCGCGCTGCGCTTACGACAACGAACGGCGCTGATGCCCGCGTGCTCCAGCCGTGGAGCAAGCGCGCCGCGACTTCCTTGCCCACGCCGGCGGCACCCATTACCAGCACCCGGCTGCCGGTCGACGCAACGCGCTTCAGCGTGGCGCGCACGCCGTTTATCGCGCCTGAATTACCTGTCAGGTCATCCTCGCGACCGGCGGAGGCGCGCAGCGACGCAACCTCTCGCTTGAGCCGCTCAGTTTCTGTGGCGCGCTCAACGAGCAGCAAAAGTCGTTCGGCCTCAAACGGTTTTTCGATAAAATCTGCCGCGCCGCGACGGATCGCCGACACAGCCGTATCCAAATTACCATGCCCCGAAATCACCAGCACCGGGATGGTTGGATCGCGACGCTTCATTTCATCCAGCAGTTCAAGCCCGTCGAGCCGCGAATCCTTCAACCACACGTCGAGCAGTACGAGCGAGGGGCGGCGCGTCGCTATTGCCTCCAGCGCGGCATCGCTGTCGGCGGCGCTGCGGGTTTGGTAGCCCTCATCCTCCAGCACGCCTGCCACGAGTTCGCGAATGTCGCGCTCATCGTCGACGACTAGGATATCGATCGCCATTAGCTGTTCCGATTTCTGGTAAGGGCAGACAGGCGGCTTTCATCAATGTCGGTACAGTCAGGATCAGCGCCGCAATCGAGCGTTGCGAGCATCGCTGAATCAAATGTCATCGTCACAATCGTGCCACCGCCTTCACGATCACCAAAGGCCATCGTGCCGAAATGTTCCTCAACAATCTTTTTGACGATGGCGAGGCCAAGTCCGGTGCCCCGTGCGCGCGTCGTCATATAAGGTTCGATAATCCGGTCGCGCTCAAACGGCAGGCCAACGCCGCTATCCGCCACACTAATGATGACGTTTCGCCCTTCATTTGCCTGTGACAGCGTCATCACGACATCGCGCACCGACGCCACTTCCACCGCCTCAACCGCTTCGACCGCATTTTTGACGATGTTGGTCAGCGCCTGGCCGATCTGGCGGCGGTCGCACACCAGCAGGGGCGGCAGATCATCATGCACCAGCGCGAACCGTATATCGGGATGCGCCACTTCGTGCAGGAACAACGTTTGGCGGGCGAGATCGACCAGCGATTCCTCGCGGAACACCGGTTTCGGCATTCGGGCGAAAGAGGAGAATTCATCCACCATTCGCCGCAGATCGCCGACCTGACGGATAATTGTTTCGGTCAATCGAGCGAATGTGCCATCATCTGCCGCGATCTGCTTGCCATAACGGCGCTGGAGCCGTTCTGCCGCCAGTTGGATGGGGGTCAGCGGGTTCTTAATCTCGTGCGCAATGCGGCGCGCGACATCGGACCAGGCGGCGCGGCGCTGATCGAGCAATTGCTGGGTGATGTCATCAAAGGTGAGCACCTGTCCGTCTTCATCAACCGTAATTTTTACGGCCAATGTCCGCGCTTCGCCGCGAGCAGTAAGCTGGATCACCGTTTCGTTGGCATCGCCGTGGCGCAGGGCATCCAGCTCAGGCGAAATCACCGCCAGCGGCTGGCCAACTGGCGCGTCATCGCCCACGCCAAGCAGGCTGATCGCCGAGCTGTTGATCAACCGGACGATGCCGTCATGCCCGATTGAGACCACACCTGCCGTGACGCCAGACATCACGGCCTCAATCAGCGCGCGGCGGCTATCGAGCTGGTCATTGGCGGTTACCAGCGCCGTGGTTTGCTGCTGCAACCGGCTGGTCATCGCGTTGAAAGCATTGGCGAGCGTGCCAACCTCGTCCTGCGTCTTCGGCGCGGCCACCCGCGCCGTCAGGTCGCCGCCTTCAACCCGCCGCGCCGCCGCGACAAGCTCCCCAACGGGGCGCACGAGCCGGTCGGCAACTGCCAGGGCGATCCACACCGCAAAGCCGACAATCACCAATGATATGAACAGCAAAGCGGCATTAAATTGCAGCTGAAGCGAGCGTGATCGTTTGATCAGCGACCGGTAATCCGCCAGCACGGCTTCAGCCCGGCGGGTTTGATCGGCCATCACCACAACATCGGTGACCCTGGCAGCATATAGAAACAGCCGGTTGGACTGCGGAATCATGGTAATTGTGCGGATGCGATCACCCCCCACCGATACATAGCTGCGCTTGCCGGCTAGCACGGCAGCGATGCCGGTCGGGCTGATCTGTTTGGTCAGGTCAACTTCGTAAGGATTCACCAGCGCAAATGTTTGAATCTCGCCGCTTGGCAACAGCTTGAAGATCACCCCTTCTGACAAGCTGCGGTAAAACACCTGACGCGCAAAGAATTCCGCCAGGGCGGTATCGCTGAGCTGGCGCTGGTTCAGCGCAACGGTCATGTCGCCGGCCATCGTCACCGTGGCCTCTTCCCAGCGATTGAGCATCTGGCTGTATGAAACGCGGGCCAGCGCGGTCGTATTTTCCAGCATCTGGCGGGCCTTGTCCGAAAACCAGAATTCGACGCCGTATTGGAACAGCAACGATGCAAAGATCGTCACCAGCAGCATGGGCACCGCCGCGATGACCGAAAACAGCGCGACAAGGCGGACATGCAACCGCCCGGCGCCGCCAATCGGCGATAGCGCGGCCCGCCGATGCGCCACCCGACGCCCGAGCAGTACTAGCAGCGCGACCCCTGGAACCAGATTTGCCACCAGCAAAAACGCCACCAACGGCGGCGACAGCAGATGCTGGACCGATTTGTCAGAATCGATAATGAAATACGTGGCAATCGCGATCGCAATGGCCCCTGCCAGCACGGCGAGCTCAACGACGGGCGTTACCGAAAAGACGCTTTTCGGCGGAACCGGCGTTGAAGCAGGGGCTATAAACGATGCCATCGTTGCATTTATACAACGCAACCGTTGCAACGAGAACACATATTTCCACCGATTACCGCGCTCCCGGCTCGCACGGTCGTGCCGGAACGGGGCAGCGCGCATGGCGCGGGCGAATATCGGCGGGTTTCGCGCGCCAAACCACACACCAACAAAGGCCGTTATCGGATGCGCCCGCACGGCGGGATTGAATCCCGCGCTTTCTAATAACTCGTTTCGATGCTTGGATTAGGACCTGCCATGGCGGCACCCGGTCGAATCAGCTTTGGTCGATTTGCGGTGTGGCCTCAATCCCCAGCGTGTCGAGCCGTTTGCGCAGCGTGTTGCGATTAATGCCCAGCGCGCGCGCCGCACGAAGCTGATTGCCGCCATGTCGCGCTAGCACTGCCTCAATCAGCGGACGCTCCACCTCGCCGATGATGCGATCATAGAGCGTTCCATCGTCCAGCACCGTCGGCTCCTCGCGCGCGAGCCGATCGAGCCGGGCGCGCACGGCCGCTGCGATCCCGGGGTCGGCCAACACGGGCGCACTGCCAACCACCGATGCGCTGCCGAGCATTGCCTGCACACCATCCGCCCCGATAACTTCATCCCGGCCGAGCACCGCGACACGGCGCATGGTATTTTCCAGCTCACGAACATTACCCGGCCAGTCATAGCCTTCCAGCAACGCCATGGCGGCATCATCCAGCTGCTTGCGCGGCAACCCTTGTTGCGCCGCTTGATCGAGAAAATAGCGCGCGAGCAGGCCGATATCCTGACGGCGTTCGCGCAAGGCGGGCAGCGCAATCGGCACGACGTTCAGTCGGTAGAACAAATCCTCACGAAACCGCCCCTGCGCCACGAACTGCGCCAGATCTCTGTTGGTGGCAGCAACAATGCGCACATCGGCGCGGATGGTGCGCGCGCCGCCAACGGTAGTGAACTCGCCCGATTGCAGTACGCGAAGCAGCCGCGTCTGCGCCTCCATCGGCATGTCGCCAATTTCGTCGAGGAACAGCGTGCCGCCCGCTGCCTGTTCAAACCGCCCCGCGCTGCGCGCTTGTGCGCCGGTAAAGGCACCGCGTTCATGCCCGAACAGCTCCGCCTCGATCAATTCACGCGGAATGGCGGCCATGTTGATCGCCAGGAACGGCGCGTGCCGCCTTGGCCCCAGATCATGCACCGCGCGTGCCACCAGCTCCTTGCCAGTGCCCGATTCTCCCGAAATCAGCACGGTAAGGTCATTCGACACAACCCGCGCGATGATGCGGTACACGTCCTGCATGGCGGGCGACCGCCCGATCAGCGGCAGGCCGTCCCCATCGGGATCAATGCTGACCGCCGCCGCCTGCCCCCTTTCAAGCGCGCCCTTTACGGTGCGAGCGAGCATATCGAGATCGAACGGCTTGGGCAGGTAATCGAACGCGCCAACCTCGTTCGCGCGCACCGCCGTGCTGAGGGTATTCTGCGCCGACAGCACAATTACCGGAAGCGACGGATGCGTGGCGAGCAGCGCGGCGACCATATCCAGCCCATTGCCGTCGGGCAGCACAACATCGGTAATCAGCACATCGGGCAGTCCGGATGCGAGCTGATTATGCATCTCCGCCAGCGTGCCCACCGCCTTGACGTCATGGCCCAGGCGTCGGAGCGCCTGACTGACGACGGTGCGGATCGCGGCATCATCATCGACGACCAAGATGCGCCCGCTCATGCAGCTGCTGCCGGTAACAAGATGCGGAAAATCGTGCGTTCGGGCGTCCCCTCGCGGGCATATTGAACGATACCACCCATATCGCGCACCAGCTTTTCCACCAGTGCAAGGCCAAGCCCCTGCCCTTCTGGTTTGCCCGACACGAACGGATCGAACAGGTGTTCGGCGATATCGGCAGGCGCACCGGGGCCATTGTCGATCACGCATAACTCAATCGGCAGGCGCTGGCGCGGCTTGCCGGGGGTGGCAGGCACCGCCATGCCGTGGCGATAGGCAGTTGTCAGCTTGATGCGGGCATCGGCCTGGTGGGTTGTCGCCTCACGGGCGTTTTTAAGCAGGTTGAGCACCACCTGCACCAGCGCGTCGGGATCGACCATCACCGGCGGCAGGGAAGGATCGAACCGCTCCTCAATCGTGATTCCGCGCGCAAAGCCGGCCAGGGCGACGCGGCGGCAATGATCGAGCATGGGATAAATGTTGTGCGGCGCGAGCGACAGCGGCCGCGTGTCGGTAAAATCCTGCATGCGATCAATCAGCGCGGCGATTCGGTCGACTTCGGTAACGATCAACGTGGTGAGTTCGGTGGCATCATCTGCCGGGGCACCATCCGCGAGCAATTGCGCCGCACCGCGGATGCCCGAAAGCGGGTTCTTGATCTCGTGCGCCAGCATCGCTGCGGCCCCCACCGCCGAACGGGCCGCTGCTCGGTCCGCCTGCCCAAGTCGCCGTGACGCCGCGCCGTTATGGAGCGTGATGATCCGCCAGCCGGGATGATCAGAGATCATTGCTTCAATAAAATCGACGCGCACCCGCCCGCCACGTGTCGTTTCAATGACGCTGTCATAAGCCGCAAAGCCCAGCCCAGCACGGCGATCCATATAGCCGGTGGGCAGGACCATCACATAATCGAGCCCGTGCCCCTGCATCGCGCGTTCGGAGATGTTGAGGAGCAGTTCGGCCTCGCTATTGGCATAACCCACCTGCCCCGCCGGGTTGACCAGCACCACTGCCACGGGAAGTGCCGCCAATAACTCAGCGAAATGCGGCCTTGATGGCGAACCCGGATCGTCTTGTGCGGGGATGGCGGATAGGGGCAAGCCGTTCAGGCTGCCCGTAACGTGCTGTAATTATGGCGATATGGCGCATAGAATTCGGCCAGCATCGCCAGCACTACCTTGGGATCGCCCTGCTGGTTCACCCGGTTGCGAAACTCAGCAGAGCCGTGCAGCCCCCGGGTATACCAGCCAATGTGCTTGCGGGCGAGATTGACCCCGGTTTCATTGCCATAAAGTTCAAGCATTGCGTGGTAATGTTCTATAATAACATGATATTGTTCATCAAGTTCAGGGTCTGGCCGCGCTTGCCCGGTAGCGAACCAATCGATTACCTGACCAAGCAGCCATGGCTTGCCATAAGCACCCCGCCCGATCATCACCCCATCCGCGCCGGACTGCTCCAGAGCAGCCTCGGCATCGGCGATTGAGCAGATATCGCCGTTGACGATCACGGGCAGCGTCACCGCTTCTTTTACCCTGCGCACAAACGCCCAATCGGCACTGCCCTTGTACATCTGATTGCGGGTACGACCGTGCACAGTGATCATTTTTGCGCCCAAATCTTGCGCAATTTTCGCCAATTCGGGCGCATTTAGGCAGGAATGATCCCATCCCATCCGCATTTTGACGGTAACGGGCACTGAAACGGCGGAAACGGTCGCTTTTATCAAGCTTGCTGCAAGCGGCAGATCGCGCATCAGGGCAGAACCGGCGTCGCCATTGACGATCTTTTTCACCGGGCAGCCCATATTGATGTCGATGATCGCCGCGCCGCGATCCTGATTGAGTTTTGCCGCCTCGCCCATTTCATAGGGGCTGCACCCGGCGAGCTGCATGGAGATGGGTTCTTCCACCGGATCCCACGCCGCCTTTTGCAGCGACTGGCGAGTTTCGCGGATCATCGCCTGGCTGGCGATCATTTCAGAAATGTTGAGGCCGCAGCCATAGCGCCGGACGATCCGCCGGAACGGCATATCGGTTACGCCGGTCATCGGTGCCAGCAGCACGGGGCTGTCGATCCGGACGGGACCGATGTGGATGGGGGAAAGCCTGGTCATGATCTGCCTGAAAAACAGGCAGCGTTTACCGGGCAAGCGGGCTTCTTGCAAGACTGGCGAGGCGCGGGCGGTTGCGCTAGGCGGGCGGCATGAAGGATCACCCCCAAATTGTTGCGCTAATCGTCGCAGCGGGCACGGGCACCCGTGCTGGCGGCAGTGTGCCGAAGCAGTTTGCCGTCGTTGCGGGCCAACCCATGATTGCGCACAGCCATGCCGCCCTGGCGACGCATCCGCGCGTCACGAAGGTGCTGGTCGCGATTGGCGCGGGGCAGGATGCAATGCTTGATGCGGCAGTTGGTCCCATCGCGCGGCTGGCGGGTGGCGCGACGCGTCGGGAATCGGTGCGCGCTGGGCTGGAGCGGATCGCCGGAGAGGGGGGCGCCGACCTGGTATTGATCCATGACGCTGCCCGCCCGTTTCTATCCGCCGATGTGATCGACCGGCTGATTAATGCGCTGTCCGAAAGCGAAGGCGCCGTACCGGTGCTGCCGGTGGCGGATACGCTGGCGAACGGTATCGAAATTCTGGGCGCAACCGTGCTGCGCGACAATTTGTTCCGGGTGCAGACGCCGCAGGCGTTCCGCTTTCAGACAGTGCTCGACGCGCACCGGCAATGGCCCGATAATGAAGACGCCACCGACGATGCGCAGATGGTGCGCCGTTTCGGAGGTGAGGTTGCGATGGTAGAAGGCGATGTGATGCTCGAAAAAGTAACCTACCCGGCTGATTTCGCCGCCGCAGAGGCGCGGCACGGTGCGCAAATGATATCGCGCACGGCGATGGGGTTTGACGTTCACCGGCTGGAGGCGGGCGAGGAATTGTGGCTGGGCGGCGTGCTGATCCCGCATGACAAGGGCCTGTCGGGGCATAGCGACGCCGATGTCGGGCTCCACGCGCTGACCGACGCGCTGCTTGGCACGATTGGCGCGGGCGATATTGGCACGCATTTCCCGCCGAGCGACCCGCAGTGGCGCGGCGCGGAATCGTATAAATTCCTGCAGCACGCAGCGCATCTGATTGCCGAGCGCGGCGGGATTATCGATTTCATCGACCTGACGTTGATTTGCGAGGCCCCCAAGATCGGCCCCCACCGCGAGGCAATGCGCGCGCGGATTGCCGATCTGCTGGCGCTGACCCCCGATCAGGTGAGCATCAAGGCGACGACCACCGAGCGGCTTGGCTTTACCGGGCGCGGCGAAGGCATTGCCGCACAGGCAGTGGCGACCATCCGGGTGCCCGCGTGATCAAAATTTCTGCGGCGTTGGCGTTGATGCTGGGCGCTGGTGCGGCGTCTGCGCAAAGCGTTGTCGCCACGGTCACCCTGCCCTGCGTCACCCCGCCAGAGGCCGAGGCGCTGGTCGCCGCTGTGGTGCCCGAGCTGATCGGCGATGTCGGGCGTATCTGCGCTGCATCGCTGCCCGAAACCGCGCTGGTGCGGCAGGCATCTGGGCCGTTCATCACCCGATACCGTGCCGAGGCCGATCTGGCCTGGCCACGCGGGCGCGCGGCGATTGCCAAGATTACCGGGCCAGAAATCGCTTCACTGCTCAATAATGACGCCGCGCGGCCACTGCTCGCTTCGCTGATCACCCCGGCACTTACCCGCGGGCTGCAGCCGGTGGATTGCGCCGCGATTGAGCGGATCGTTACGCTCGCCCAGCCGCTGCCACCGCGCAACACGGCGGCATTGTTTGTGTCGATCATCCAGCTGGTCGATGCCAAGCGCACGGCAAGCGCCAAGCCCCGCCTGCCCATCTGCCAACCAGGAGCGCGCTGATTATGGCCGATATCATGGACAGCATATTGCCTGCCGAACTGGTTGAGGCTGCACGCCGGGTGGTGACGGCCAATCTTGCTGCCGGACGGATGGTGAGCATCGCCGAAAGCTGCACCGGCGGGCTGGTCGCGGCGGCGATCACCGAGATTCCGGGATCATCGGGCATGATGAACACTGGGTTCGTCACCTATTCAAATGACGCCAAGGCGGCACAATTGAAGGTAAGCCAGGATGTGCTCGACACCTTTGGGGCGGTTTCGATTGCCGTCGCTTGGAGCATGGCGCAGGGCGCGTTGAAGGCATCTGGCGCTGACGTGGCCGTGGCAATTACCGGGGTTGCCGGGCCGGGCGGCGGCAGCGAGAAAAAACCCGTCGGCACGGTGGTGTTCGCGCGGGCGGAAAAGGGCGATGATCCCGCCAATGTGGTGGCAGACCGCCGCGATTTTGGCGATCTGGGGCGCGGCGGGATACGGCTTCAGGCGGCGCTTTGCGCGCTGGAACTGCTGATGCCTGACGCGCCAGCCGCGCCGGACGCGTAAAGCACCGCTGCACGGTCCTCAAACGCGCCAATCATCTTGCGCAGGGCACGGTCGAACACCTGCCCAGCCAATGCTTCGAACACGCGGTTCTTGAAGGCGAAATCGACCGAGAAATCGACCAGGCAGCCACTTGGCCCATCGGGCCGAAACCCCCAATCATTTCGTAGATATTTCAAGGGGCCATCGACATATTCTACCATGATCCGCGAAGGCCGGGTCTTCTCCACCTTTGAGGTGAATGTCTCGCGCAGTCCTTTGAAGCCGACGACCATGTCCGCCACCAACTGCGTATCGCTGTTTGATCGCACCCTGATGGCCGACACCCAGGGCAGGAATTCAGGATAGCGCGCCACATCACCCACCAGCGCGAACATCTGTTCAGGCGTATAGGGCAACGCCCGCGTTTCGGTATGGCGCGGCATCAGGCGCGGGCCAGTTGTGCCTCGCGCGCTGCCCGCAACCGGGCGAAATCATCCCCGGCATGATAGCTTGAGCGCGTCAGCGGCGAGCTGGCGACCAACAGAAATCCCTTGGCGCGGGCGATGGCGGCAAACGCATCGAACCCGGCGGGCGGCACGAAGTCAATTACCTTGGCATGGCGCGGGGTGGGTTGCAGATATTGCCCCATCGTCAGGAAATCGATGTCGGCGCTGCGCATATCGTCCATCACCTGATGCACCTCCAGCCGCTCCTCCCCCAGCCCCAGCATCACGCCGGATTTGGTGAAAATCGACGGATCGTGCCGCTTCACACTCTCCAGCAAGCGCAGCGACGCGTAATAGCGCGCGCCCGGGCGGATGGTGGGGTACAGGCGCGGCACGGTTTCGAGGTTGTGATTGTACACATCGGGCCCGGCTTCCACGATCGATTCAATCGCGGCCTGCGCCTTGTTGCGGAAATCGGGCGTCAGGATTTCGATGGTGGTGGCAGGCGTAGTGCGGCGCAGTGCCTGGATGACCTTTACGAACTGGCTTGCCCCGCCATCGGGCAGATCATCGCGGTCGACCGACGTGATCACGATGTGCTGCAGGCCAAGCTCTGCGGCAGCATCGGCGGTATGTTGCGGTTCCAGCGCGTCCACTGCGCGGGGCATGCCGGTTTTCACATTGCAGAACGCGCAGGCGCGGGTGCAGGTGTCGCCCAGGATCATCACCGTGGCGTGCTTTTTGGTCCAGCATTCCCCGATATTGGGGCACGCCGCCTCTTCACACACGGTGTTCAGGTTCAGGCGGCGCATCATCGCCTTGGTTTCGGCAAAGCCGGTGCTGGTGGGGGCCTTTACCCGGATCCAGTCGGGTTTGCGCTGGCGCTCTGGGCGCGGAACCGGTGCCATATCGTTCATCGCCACCACATAGCGATGCTTTGCGCGGCTTGCCAGTCCCGCCGCCGCGCGGCACAAGCCTGGCCATGCCTGATTTCAAGAAACTCGTTGACGGTTACCACCGCTTTCGCACCACAGACTGGCCGCGTGAGCGCGCGCGGTGGGAGGAATTGACCGAGGGGCAAAGCCCGGCGGTGATGGTGATTTCCTGCTCCGACAGCCGGGTTGATCCCGCGCAGGTGTTCAACACCTCCCCCGGCGAGATCTTCGTGGTGCGCAACGTGGCGAACCTGGTGCCGCCGTTTGAGAATGATACCGCGCGGCACGGTGTGTCGGCCGCAGTGGAATTTGCGGTGACGCAGCTTGATGTGCGCCAGATTGTGGTGCTGGGGCACGGATCGTGTGGCGGGGTGAGCGCGGCGCTGACCCAGAGTTTTTCAGGTCGCAAACCCGGCGATGGCGGGTTCATCGCGCATTGGGTGGATTTGCTGGACGAGGCGCGCGAGCGGATTATCGCCGAACACGGCAGCGGGCCGGAAGCGGCGCATGCACTGGAGCTAGAAACGGTGCGCGTCAGCATCGCCAATTTACGCACGTTCCCCTTCATCCCCCCGCGCGAAGCCGATGGCCGGTTGATCCTGCGCGGGGCTTATTTTGCCATTGCCGATGGGGTGCTGCACGTGATGGACGATGCGGGGGATTTTGCGGCGGCTTGATAGCTTGCGCCCCCGCCCCACCCCCGCTACGCCGCCGCTTTAATGCAACCGTCCGATCATCGCCCCGCAACGCTCATTGCCGGAAGCGCTGTGTTCCCGCACCGCGACCTGACGGGCATTGACGGGCTACAGCCGCACGAGATCATGTTCCTGCTCGATGAGGCGGAACAGTGGATCGAGGTGAACCGCAGCCGCGCCAAAAGCGAACGCCGGCTGGAGGGGTTGACGCTGATCAACGCCTTTTTCGAAAACAGCACGCGCACGTTGTTGTCGTTTGAGATTGCGGGCAAGCGGATGGGGGCCGATGTGGTCAACATGCACGCCGCCCAATCGAGCGTCAAAAAGGGCGAGACGCTGATCGATACCGCCGTCACGCTGAACGCGATGCGCGCCGATATGCTGGTGATCCGCCATTCAAGCTCAGGTGCTGTAAAGCTGATCGCGAGCAAGGTCGATTGCCCCGTGCTGAATGCAGGCGATGGCTGGCACGAACACCCGACGCAAGCGCTGCTCGATGCGCTGACCATCCGGCGGCGGCGTGGGAGCATTGCCGGGCAGCGCGTGGTGATTTGCGGTGACTTGATGCACAGCCGCGTCGCACGATCGAACATCCTGGCGCTGACGGCGCTGGCGGCAGAGGTGCGCGTGGTGGCCCCGTCCACGCTGATGCCCGCCGCGATTGAGCGGATGGGGGTGACGCCGTTCACTGATTTTGATGCGGCACTTGAGGGCGCAGACGTGGTGATGATGCTGCGGTTGCAGAATGAGCGGATGGACGGCGGCTTCATCCCCTCCACCCGCGAATATCACCTGCGCTACGGCTTGAACAGCGAGCGGTTGCGGCGTGCCAAGCCCGATGCGCTGGTGATGCATCCCGGGCCAATGAACCGGGGGGTGGAGATAAGCTCGACCGTGGCCGACCATCCTACCCGCTCTGCAATCACCGAACAGGTGGAAATGGGTGTGGCGGTGCGGATGGCGTGCCTCGACGTGCTGACCCGCCGCGCGCGCGGTGTGGCGGGTTGGGCATGAGCGCGCTGGCATTCACCAATGCCCGGCTGGTGCTGGCGGGCGAGGTTGTGACCGGCGGCTTGCTGGTGCGTGACGGGGTGATCGAGGCAATTGGCGCTATCGATGTGCCAGCGGATGCCGAGACGCATGATCTGGGCGGCAAGCTGCTCGCGCCTGCGATCATCGATCTGGGCGTGTTCGCGGTTGATCTGGCGGCGTGCCATGCGGGCGGGATCGTGCGGATTGGCCTGATGCCTGATCAGTCACCGGTGCTCGATGATCCCGGCATCGTACAACGCGCCGCCTTGATTGGCCGGCCCGATTTGTGGATTCACCCGATTGCCGCCGCCACGCGCGGGCTGGCCGGGCGCGACATCGCCGAAATGGCGATCAACCGCGATGCGGGCGCGCGCGCCATTGGCACCGGACGCGGCTGGATTGGTGACGCGGGCGTAATGCGCAAGGTGCTGCGCTATGCCGGTGATCTGGGGCTGACGGTGATCGCCCATGCCGAGGATGGCGGGCTGGCGGCGGGCGCCGTCGCGACCGAGGGGGAGACGGCAACCCGGCTTGGGCTGGCGGCGGCTCCCGCCATTGCCGAGGCGCTGGCGATTGCGCGCGATGTGATGCTGGCCGAGGAAACGGGCGCGGCGATCCATTTCCGGCAAGTGACGACGGCGGCGGGCTTTGCGCTGGTGCGCGCGGCCAAAGCGCGCGGTGTGCGGGTGACGTGCGGGATCACACCTGCACATCTGTTGCTGAGCGATATAGCGATGAGCGATTATCGCAGTTTTGCACATTTGTCGCCGCCGTTGCGGGCTGAATCGGATCGTCAGGCGGCGTTGATCGCACTGAGCGATGGCACGATTGATGTGCTGGCATCGGGGCATGATCCGCGCGGACCCGAGGAAAAACGGCTGCCCTTTAACGATTCAGCGCCCGGCATGGCGGGGGCCGAAACATTGCTCGCGCTTGGGCTGGGGCTGGTGCGTGATGAACGGCTGACGATTAAGCGGCTGTTCGCGCTGCTGGCGGGCAACCCCGCGCGTTTATTGGGTATAAAGGCCGGATATCTGGCACCCGGCATGCCTGCCGATCTGATCGTGATCGATGAAGGCAAGCCGTGGCAGATCACCGCCGACACATTGGTGGGCCGTGCCGGCAATACGCCGTTTGATGGCCTGCCGGTTCAGGGCAAGGCGATGATGGTCTTCAAGGGCGGCAACCGGCTGAAATAATTACCGCGATGCAAGCTGCCTGGTTGCCTGCACCCAGCGGGCGACCTGATCACCGGCATTTGCCCGCACAAAGCACGATCCGCCGTGCGCCCGGTAAGAGGTACACATGGCAACGGCGTCGCCCCGCGCAAAGCCGCCCACCGACAAGCGATAAAATTGCCCAGCCGCGGTGCGCACTGAAGCGCCCGATGGCTGTTGAGCGGCTAGTGCGGGATAGCGGCGCGTTGCCTTCATCCAGCCGTCTCGCGCAACGCCAGCGCTTTGAAACGCGCCGAGCTGCACGAAGAACCCGCCCTTGGCAGGTGCTGCCATGTCGGGTGCGGGGCTGACGCCGGATGTGGCGGCCAGGAGCGGTGCTGGCACACGCACAGCAGCCATGCGGCGCGATGCCGCGATTTTAGCGGGCGTGTAATTGGCAGGCAGCGCCTGGACCACCGGGTTGCGGGCCCCGAACACAATCACTGGCCGTGCGGAGAATTCCGGCGCTGCTGCTGCGACCATGACGGGTGGCGCTTCGGCGACGGGCGCCGATGCCACTTCAACCGGGGCAGCGACCGGATCACCGGACTTGCCGGGCATATAGCTATCAATCGCGTCCGCCATTTGTGGCTGCGGCTGCGGGGCGACCTGCGGTGCGACTTGCGCATTGAGCGCGAGGGCGACGGGTTGGCCCTGATCTTCAACGGCGCGCACGCCAATCAGGCTAGCGACCTGGTCTGATGCTGCCTTGGGATGTGCAAACGCCGCCCATTGCAGAATGCGATCGTCGATTTCAGCAGGTGTCACGTCCAGCGCGGCGACACTTTTTGCCTCTGGCCAGCGTCCGGCAAGTGCCAGCGCAAGGGCAAGATTTTGGCGGGTCTTGGCATCGGTGGCTGGGCCACGCGCAGCCTCTGTCAACAATTCAACAGCGGTGGCGGGATCGCCGGCCAGCGCCAGTGCCAGCCCACGGTCGGCAACCGGAATCAATGCGGCGTTATCATCAAGCGTTTTGCGCGCCGATGCCCAATCGCCCGTCGCGGTCTGCGCCAGCGCCAGGTTCAGCGCGGTTTGCGCGTCGGCCGGCGACAGTGTGACCGAATCGGTAAAGGCATCACGTGCAGAGGCAAAGCGCCCTGCCCGCAAATAGGCACTGCCCAGCAGCGCGCGGTAGCTGGCATCCTGTGGGCTGAAATGCACGGCGCTTTCGGCAAAACCAATCGCCTGGGCAATCTTGCCGCTTGCCAGCGCCTTTTGCGCCTTGGCGGCATCACCTGCCGCCTGTTTCATCGCCTTGGCATCGAGCGCGCCGGCAACGGCGATGCTCGCCTGCGTCAAAGTGGTGCCAATCGCGGCACCCCCAAAGATGAGGGCGGAAAGCCCAAGTGTCGCCATTGTGCGGTTGGTCATCGTTGCGCGCTTCATCGGATCAGCCCCCATTACCGTGATCATCATCCGCCCCAGTCGACAGCTGGTGAGCCATCGCTTCCACCTGGGGCAGCGTCTTCAAGAAACTATCGAGTGCCTCGGTCACCAGTTGCTGCGCCGATTGGCGGTGCAGCGCACTGGCCAGGCGCAGGCGAAGGTGACGGTCGGCATCAAGCCGCAACGTGAACGCTGCTTTCAGGCCGCCGGACACACTGCCCTGCCCGCCACCGCCCCGTTTCGAACGGCGTTTGGCCGGTGTTGGTGCAATATTTGGCATAGACGGCGCGACGGGGGCCGCAACCGGTTGCGCGCGGACCGGATCGGGGCCCGCCGCCTCAATTTCCTGCAGCAATACTTCGCGCTGGCGGAGCACGGGCGGCAATGGCAGCGCTTCCACCGGGGCGTTGCCCGGCTGGCTGTCATTATGGCCCATATCATTCCAGCCAAGATCATCGATTGCTTCAGAAACCGCGCCAAAGCCGGAAAAGCCCTGTGGGCGCATCGCCGGTTTGGCCTGCCCCTTGCGCGCCAACAGCCCTGAGGAGAGCGAGGCGAATGGTTTGGGTTGGCCCATCATCCCGGCCATCTCAGCTCACCACGCGGCGGCCAAAGCCACCCGCCTGGCGATTGGGGGCAAAGCCACCCGGTGCTTGCGGCGCGCTGAACACCGTGCGGCGGAAATTCTTTTCAAGCCGATCGGCGATATAGCCCCAAAGCTGCTCGATCTCTGCCGCCGAACGCCCTTTTGGATCCACCTCCATTACGGTGCGGCCATCGATCATTGATGCCGCAAAATCGGTGCGGTGATGGATGGTGATGGGCGCGACAGTGCCGTGCTGCGACAGGGCGACGGCGGCCTCGCTGGTGATTTTGGCCTTTGGCGTGGCGCCGTTGACGACAAAGATCAGCGGCTTTCCGGCGCGATCGCAAAGATCAACTGTTGCCCCTACAGCGCGCAGATCATGCGGGCTGGGGCGGGTGGGAATGACGATCAG
>JBBSCC010000041.1:0-17857 GCA_038250735.1 Sphingomonadales bacterium
CACCAGCCATTCCACGGGCTAACATTTAACGGCACCCGTTATGATTGCGGCGACAAGGCGGGCTTCATTCAAGCCAATCTGGCGCTGGCGCTGGCGCGCGACGATATCGGTCCGGCGGTTCGGGCCTTCGCCGCTGAACTGCTCGCGCGGGATTGAGCTGCGCACAAAAATCATCGTTTCTAGAGATGGTTAGCAAAATATACCGGCGCCCAAGGCGGTCAATCGCAAGGTTCGCTTAAGATTTGGCCGGTAAATTGCCCCAGGGATGTTCCCAGGGGTAATTTCCAGCGAGGGCAATGCCATGTCGAGAATTTCGTCGATTTTCGGTGCCGGGTGCAATCGGTGGTAACGCGGACGCCAATTCGCATCACCTATACGCCGCCTGAGCGGACGATTTTGGTGACTGGTGGGGCCGGGTTTGTCGGCTCGGCGGTGTGCCGGTTGCTCGCGAGCAATGGCTCATTGCGGGTGATCAACCTCGATTCGCTGGTCGATTCGGTCGATGCAGAGGCGCTTGCGGTGCCTGCTGAGCAACCCAATTATTGCTTTGTGGAGGGCGATATTCTTGATCGTGCGCTTGTCGCTGGGGTGATGGCGCAAGAGGCCGTAGACGGCGTGATCCATCTTGCCGCTGAAAGCCGGGCGGACCGGGCTGGGTGCGATATGCCGCCCTTCATCGATACCAATGTTGGTGGCACTTATCAGATGCTGGAGGCATCGCTGGAGCATTGGCGCACGCTGTTGCCAGATGCGCGCGCGCGTTTCCGCTTCCACCACGTCTCGACAAATGCTGTGTTCGGGGATCGCTCCGCTGGGTCTGGCGCCGTTGATGAAACCGCGCCCTATCAGCCAACATCGCCCGTTGCCGCAGTGCGCGCGGCGGCAGACCATCTTGTGCGCGCGTGGCACGCCAGTTTTGGTCTGCCGGTGGTGCTGTCGCACGCCAATGCTGGTTATGGTCCTTGGCAAAAGCCCGGCAAGGTAATCCCGCATGCGGTTATCGCCGCAATTGAGGGCATTTCGGTGCCCATTTATGGCGCCGGTTCGGAAGTGCGCGATTGGATGCACGTTGAGGATTATGCGCGCGCCTTGCGGGCGGTGTTTTTCCACGGGCAGAACGGCCAATCCTATTCGATCGGTGGGCGCGAAGAGCATAACAATCTGGCGGTAGTGGCGATCATTTGCGACCTGCTCGACCGGTTAGAACCGCGTGCGGATGGCCGCAGGCGGCGGTCGTTAATTACCTTTTTGCATGATCGGCGATTGGCGGACCGGCGGCATGCGGTGGACCCCACCCGGATTGAACGCGAATTGGGCTGGCGGCCTGAAATTTCCTTCGTCGAGGGGCTAACCGAGGTGATTGACACCTATCGCGATCGCGCACGGCTGGCGCTGGGGCGGGCTGCTGCGGGGTGAGACGCGGTGGGTGTAATTATCGCTCTCACAAAGGATCGGTGAGGCGAGCTCAATGCAAATGCCGCTAAACCGTTACCAGCCGATCATCCCCCAAATTGGCGAGCAGGGCCATCATGCCGCCCGCCTCCACACCCGCTGCCAGATCGCCCATCGCCAAACCCGCCACCGCAAGGCCGGTCTGGCACGCGATCAGAATTACGCCGCCGGCCAGCGCCATCGCGATCAGCCCATGCCGATCAGGCAACCCGTTGGCCGTTAGCGGGGCGGTATCGTCATCTGTGCGCTCAGCGCGCGCGAGCAGCGCCACGCTGGCCTCATGGCAATACAGGCGCACTTTGCTACCCAAGGCCGCCTGCGCGACGGCCAGCGTCAGTGCGGCGCGGAACCGCACCGGATCGCGCGACGCGACGATGATCGCCAGCCCTTTCATGTCTGCGATTCTGTGCCGCAGGCCGGGCAGCCCGGATCCTTGGGCAGTGCCAGCGTGCGAAACCGAAAATCGAGCGCGTCGACGATCAGCAGCTTGCCCGCCGTTTCTTCGCCAAATGGCACAAGGGCGCGCATCACCTCCAGCGCCGCCAGGCTGCCCAACGCGCCGGTCACTGCGCCCAGCACACCCTGATCGGCGCAACTGGCATCGGCGCGGTCGGGATCATGCCCGACAAAGCAGCGGTAACAGGGCAGCGTTGGTTCCCATCCGCGATAAACGCCCAACTGCCCCTCAAACTGCCCCACGGCGGCCGACACGAGCGGGATGTGTAGGCTCAGCGCGGCATCGGCCACCGCCAGCCGGGTGGCGAAATTGTCGCATCCATCGAGCACCACATTGGCCCCGGTGAGCAGCGCGGCGGCGTTATGCGCGGTGATCCGGTCGACGACCGGCAACACGGCGACATCGGGGTTGAGCCGGGCAATGGCGTCCGCCCCCGCTTGCGCTTTGGGGTGCCCGATATCTGCGGTGCCGAACAACGTCTGGCGTTGCAGATTGCTGACATCGACATGATCGTCATCGATGATCGTCAGCCGCCCGATGCCCGCTGCCGCAAGATATTGCAGCGCGGGCGAGCCAATTCCCCCTGCGCCAATCACCACCACATGGCTGCTGAGCAACCGCGCCTGCCCACTCCCGCCAATCTCCCGCAGGACAATGTGGCGGGCATATCGATCAAGCTGGGCGTCGTTGAGCATCACACCCCGGTCGATCCGAAACCGCCCATTCCCCGGTCGGTTTCATCCAGGCTGGTAACTTCGCTCAGGGTCGCGCGCTGGACGGCGGCGGGGACGAGCTGGGCAATCCGGTCGCCGCGCGCAATCACAAACGGCGCATCACCCAGATTGGCGAGGATGATTTTCACTTCGCCCCGGTAATCGCTGTCAATCGTCCCGGGGGAATTCAAGCAGGTAATGCCATGCTTCAGCGCGAGGCCGGAACGCGGGCGCACCTGCACCTCAAAACCGTCCGGAATCGCGATGGCGAATCCGGTGGCAACCGCATGCCGCGCACCCGGCGCCAGCGTCAGCGCTTCCGCCGCCACAACGTCCATCCCGGCAGCACCAGCGGTTGCATAGGCGGGCAGGGGCAGGCCTGCGCCGTTAGCCAGGCGGTGAATGGCGATGGTGATCGGGTTCATGCCGTCATTCCCTTGGTGGAGGCCAACATCGCGTCGGCAATCCGCGCGGCAAGGCGCTCGGCAACTGCTTCCTTGGTCATCAGCGGCCAGCTTTCCGTGCCTAACGCGGTGATGAGGTGGATGGTGTTGGCATCGCCGCCCATTACGTCGCCTGATACGTCGTTGGCGACGATCCAGTCCGCGCCCTTGCGGACGCGCTTGGCGGTGGCGTGTTCGATGACGCGCTCGGTTTCGGCGGCAAAGCCGATCAGCAGCCTGGGACGCTGCGGGCTGCGGGCCAGTGTTGCCAGAATATCGGGGTTCTCGACCAGCATCAGCGTCGGCGCTCGGCTGCCCTTTTTGATCTTTTGCACTGTCGGGGTAACGCGCCAGTCAGCAACGGCGGCAACCATGACGGCGGCGTCGGCGGGCAGTGCCGCATCAACGGCGGCGGCCATTTGCAGTGCGGTTTCGACGTCAATTCGGTCAACCCCCTGCGGTGTTGGCAGCGATACCGGCCCGGCAATCAGCGTGACGCGCGCGCCCAGCTTTGCCAGCGCTGCAGCAATCGCAAAACCTTGCCGCCCTGATGACCGGTTGGCCAGATAGCGCACCGGATCGATCGGCTCATGGGTTGGCCCGGCGGTGACGATAATGTGCATGGCCGCCAGCATCGTGAATCAGCCTGCCAGCGCGTGCTGGATCGCCGCCAGTATCGCCTCAGCCTCGGGCAGGCGGCCGGCGCCGAATTCGCCGCATGCCATGGGGCCTTCATCGGGCTCGATCACGGTAATGCCGTAGGCACGCAGTTGCGCGACATTGCGGCGCGTGGCGGGGTGTTCCCACATCCGCACGTTCATGGCGGGTGCCGCGAGCACGGGCTTGTCAGTGGCGAGCAGCAGGGTGGTGGCCAGATCATCGGCAATGCCCGCCGCCATCTTGGCCATCAGATCGGCGGTCGCGGGCGCGATGACGACCAGATCAGCCTGGCGGCTCAGCTGGATATGGCCCATCTCCGCCTCATCCTTCAAATCCCATAGGCTGGTGTGGATGGGATTCTCGGAAAGCGCCGCCAGCGTCATCGGGGTGATGAATTGTGCACCACCCGCCGTCAGCACGCACCGCACGCCGATATCGGCTTTGCGCGCCAGCCGGATCAGCTCGCACGCCTTATACGCCGCTATGCCGCCGCCAACGATCAGGAGGATGGTTTTCATCGCACGCTTCTTGTCACGGTAATGCGGCGGCTGTCGAGCGCGGCGACGGTCAGGTCGCGAACGCCATCTGGCGCAAAGGCCAGACCCACCAATATCGTCGGCGCAACAAGCAGGCCCCAGTAAAAGGTGTCGGGGCGCCCAAACAGGCTGAGCAGTACCGCATATGCTGCAAAAACCGCCAGCGCGCGTACTGCCAGCGGATCGCGCCAGCTCGCCCAGCCGAACAGTGCAAAGCCCACCAGCAGCGCTGACAGCCACGCAGGCGCAAGGTTGAGTGCGGTGGAAATCGACATGGTTTTCACGAAAAATCCAAAGCCGAGCAGCCCAGCCCAGCCCGGTGACGCAGGGTCCGCCGGGCCAACCACTTGTGCAACCGCATAGGCATGCGCGGCGACCACGGCCGCGAGCACGCCCAGCGTCACTGCCCAGCCCATCGCCTCACGCCGTTGCCCGTCAACAACGGCCATGCCCAGCATCACCATCACATACAGCGCCGCCGTTTC
The DNA here is from genome assembly GCA_038250735.1 of Sphingomonadales bacterium. GTDB lineage: Bacteria > Pseudomonadota > Alphaproteobacteria > Sphingomonadales > Sphingomonadaceae > Sphingomonas. The sequence goes on from JBBSCC010000041.1 coordinate 4,747, forward strand.
GCGCACCAGCATCGCAATCGTCGCGACCGCAGCGGCGGTAATCCAGTTCCCCGGTCGCCGCAGTGCCAGCGATAGCGCGATCAGCAAGCCCGCCCAAATCTCATGAAAAGCGGTAAGCGAGGGCTGCACAAACGCGACCATCCCCCCCACCAGCAACACCAGCGCAATCGCCAGCGGCGGCGGCCTGGTGATTGCATGGCGCAGCCGGATGAACCATGCGGCAACCACGCCCGCCGCCAGACCATAGAGCAGCAACAATGTCAGCGGACCTGGAAGTGCTGCTTGCACCATTGCAAGCGTTGGCAGGCGAAAGGTGACAAACGGCCGCAGCGGGTAATCACCTGCGCGCAGTGCGGTGGCGGTTACCGCATAATAATCACCCCCGCCGCGTACGCCTGCGACGATTGTTTCGTACAAAATCACATCGGCCTGATCATTGGCGCGGTTGGCGGGATCACGGCTTACCGGTGGTGGCCCCGCCACGAACAGCGCGCTGAGGCACAGCAGCAAGAACAGGCCAAGCAGGATCAAGCCAGATTTGGCGCGCGGTGCCTTCAGGGCCGCAAAGCGACTTGGCGAGGCAAGCCATAAGGGCGCGCGCGGCCGGGCCATCCTATCCCAGCAACACCCACATCGCCGCGACGCTAAGCCCTGAAGCGAGCAGCGCGACGGCAGCATAGCGCCAACCGCCGCCAATCCGCACTACCTGTATTTCTTGGAGCGGCGGGGCGGGGGGGGCACCGCCTGCATCGGGGAAATGGCGTTCGATATTACGGATTAACTGGGGCAGGCGTGCCAGGGTCTTGAAATCGGCGGTCAGCCGGTCAGCGACAAAAGTTTCGGGGCCAAGCTCGGTCCGTATCCATTCGCGCACAAAGGGGGCGGCGGTTTCCCACATGTTGATATCGGGATCGAGCGCGGTCGCCACACCCTCCACCATAACCATCGTTTTTTGCAGCAGCAGTAAATGGGGCTGAGTTTTCATGTCGAAATCGCGGGTGATGTTAAACAGCCCGTCGAGCATGTTGCCGACCGACATGTCCTTAACGGACATCCCCCGCATCGGCTCCCCCACCGCGCGCAATGCAGTCGCGAACTCGGCGACGTCGTGGTGCGGCGGGACATAGCCAGCTTCAAAATGGATTTCCGCAACGCGGCGGTAATTGCCGGTGATCAGGCCGTACAGAATCTCTGCCAGCCACACCCGCGCGCGCCGATCAATCCGGCCCATGATGCCAAAATCAATCGCGGCAATGCGGTCGCCCGGCAGCACGAATAAATTGCCCTGATGCAAATCGGCGTGGAAAAAGCCTTCCGCAATCGCCTGGCGCAGGAAAGCATGGACCAAAATATGGGCCAATCGGGCAGGATCGTGCCCGGCTGCCAGCACCGCTGCGCGGTTCGACATCTTGATGCCGTCAATCCATTCAAGCGTCAGCACGCCGCCGGTCGTGCGCTGCCAATCGATTTTGGGGACAACGAAATCGGGTTCCGCCGTCATCGCCTCGGCGAGTTCCGATGCCGAGGCGGCTTCGCGGCGCAGATCAAGCTCTCGAGCGGTCCAGCGCTTGAACGTTTCGATGACCAGCCGGGGCTGGAGCCGGGCAAGTTCGCCCCCCATCGATTCGAGCTGGGCAGCCGCCCATTGATAGGTATCGATCGCACGAGCGAATTCTTCCTCAACGCCGGGGCGCAATACCTTGATCGCGACGGTGCGGCCATCGGTCGTCACGCCGCGATGGACCTGTGCGATGGAGGCAGCCCCCACGGGCACTGGGTCAATTGAGGCGAACAGCGTATCGAGCGGCCTGCCAAAGCTGTTGATCATGGCCGCGCGGATTACGTCGAACGAAACGGGGGGCAGGGCATCTTGCAACCGCTGCAAATCCCTAGCCGCCGCTTCGCCGACAATGTCAGGCCTGGTCGCGAGCGTCTGGCCGAATTTGATCGCCGCTGGACCAATGGCTTGCAGTGCATCGGCATAGCCCGGCGTCGCGGGCAGCCGAACGCCAAACCGCGCGATGCGGGCAAGGCGACGCACGCCCGCAGGCGTATTGGGATCACGCTCAATCCCCTGCAGCGCGCCATGCCGAGCGAGCGTGCGACCCCATTTCAGGAGCCGCCAGAGATGCTTAGCGGGGGCAGTCATGCGAAACTAGCTGAGTTACAAAGGGCCAAGATCAAATCTTCCAGCCGCTATGGATCGCCACCAGCCCGCCGAGCATGGGCTCCACCTTGGTCTGGATAAAACCGGCATCGCCGATCATCCTTTGGAACGTCGGCATATCCGGAAAACGGCGGATCGATTCGATCAGATAGCGGTAGCTGTCCTCATCCTTCGCCAGCAGCTTGCCGAGTTGGGGGACCAGCTTGTGCGAATACAGGTCATACACCTCCGCAAAGCCCGGCCACAGCGTGGTTGAGAACTCCAGGCAAAAGAACCGCCCGCCGCGCTTTAGCACACGGTGCGCCTCGCCCAGCGCCTTGGGGATGTCGGTGACGTTGCGGATGCCGAACGCGATCGTATAGGCGTCAAAAAAGCGATCCGGGAACACCAGAGTCTCAGCATTGGCTTCCGTCCACACGAGCCCGTCGATGCCGCGCTTTGTGGCGCGTTCAATGCCCACTTCGAGCATGGCGGGATTGATATCGGCAACCGTGATGGCAGCACCCGACGGTGCCATGCGAAAGGCAATGTCGCCCGTGCCGCCTGCCATGTCGAGAATCGTATCGCCAGCGCGCGGTTGCACCCGGCGGACGAATCGGTCCTTCCACAACCGGTGCATGCCTGCCGACATCGCGTCGTTCATCAGGTCATACGAGGGCGCGACGCTTTTGAACACGTCGCCCACCCGGGCGGTTTTGTCGGATGCGGCAATGTCTTCATAGCCAAAGGATACTGTATCGGTCATTCGGTCGCTCTAGCTTGGCCTTGTGGGCGGGGCAAACCCAACCTAGCTGCATTATTGAAATGCCCGAACTTCCCGAAGTTGAAACCACCGTTCTTGGCCTGCGCCCCGTGTTGGAGGGCGCGCAGATTGCGCGCGTTCTGCTGCGACGAGCCGATCTGCGCCGCCCGTTCCCCGCTGATCTGGGCCAAAGGCTGACGGGTGCGCGCGTGACGGCGCTGCGCCGGCGCGCCAAATATGGGCTGATCGATACGGATCGCGGCGACACGATGATCTTTCATCTCGGCATGTCAGGCCGGTGGCGAGTCGACCCGTCTGAATCGCTGACGCATGATCATCTGGTGCTGACGACTGGTGCGGGGCGCACTCTGGCGCTGAACGATCCGCGCCGCTTTGGTTCGGTTGATCTGGTGCCGACGGCGGAACTGGCCGCATATCCGCCCTTCGTGACCATGGGGCCGGAACCACTGGGGCCAGATTTTACCGCAAATTATCTCCGCACAGCCTTGGAGGGACGGGCGGCCCCGATCAAGGCGATGCTGCTGGATCAGCGGATCGTGGCGGGCCTAGGCAATATCTATGTCTGCGAGGCGCTGCACATGGCGGGCATCGCTCCTTCATGCGCGGCGGGGCGAATCGCCGATGCGCGGCTGGAAGCGTTGGTGGAGGCTGTTCGCGAGGTGCTGGCGGCGGCGATTACGGCGGGCGGTTCCACGTTGCGCGACTATGCCCGGCCTGACGGCGAACTCGGCTATTTTTCGAAGCAATGGCGCGTCTATGGCCGCGAAGGAGAAGCGTGTGGCTGTGGCGCGCTGGTGCTGCGGCGACCAGAAGGTGGACGATCAACCTTTTGGTGCAGTAAATGCCAGCGCTGAGTGGTTGACCAGAGCGCAGGCCGGGGTTAAGAGGCGCGCTTTCGAAGGGCGATCGGGACTTCTTCCCCCGCCCTTTTTCATTGAAAAGGTTCGAGGACGGCATGGCGAATACGCCACAAGCGAAAAAGCGTATCCGGCGGAACGACCGCCGTGCGGAGATCAACACCAATCGCGTCGGGCGTATCCGCACCTTTGTGAAAAAGGTCGAAGCCGCACTCGATTCGGGCGACAAGGTTGCCGCGACATCGGCACTGGCCGCAGCTCAGCCAGAACTGGCGCGCGGCGTGGCCAAGGGCGTGCTCCACAAGAACACTGCATCGCGCAAGTTTGCGCGGCTTACCAAGCGCGTGTCCGCACTCGCATAAGCCATTACGGTTTGGTTACAATTCGCCCGTCGAGAGTGTCCCGGCGGGCTTTTTGTCGTCAGCGCGGTCTAGTTCCGTTCGATTATGGCACAGCGCCTGCAATAATCGGGCTTTCCCATACCGTTGATTTCAAAACCGAGGATTCACCACGATTCGCGATCATTGCAGATTAGTGACTAATTTATTATACTGCACAAACAATCACTTATGCGATTGTTGACGCGTTTGTGCGGCTGAACGCGAGTCAACGACTTTATTTCAAATTCTTGACATAAACTGCTCTTGCTCGACTCGGCGATGTGCTCATAATCAGAGTTCGCCGCAGAGATCATCTCACCCGGCGCTACGATTATCTTCAACGCCAGGCGGATGCGATTCCGGCTGCGGGGGAAATTTATAGTGTAAAAACAGGGCGGCTGAGCATGTGACTCGGGCGAGTGGAGAGTTGCGTGTGACGATTGCCGGTGCATTTAAGGCGACCCCGACGACTGACGTTGAAAAGGCTTGGGTACGGATTCGCGGCCACTTGCGCGAATCGGCTGGCACCCGGCTGTTCGACCAGTGGTTGAAGCCGCTTGCACTTGGGCTGTGCGAAGAGCCTGATACGGTGCGGTTGACGCTGCCATCGGCCTTCATGACCAATTGGGTGCGCAACAATTATGCTGAGCGGCTGGCGCAGGAATTCCGCGCACTGTTGCCCCAGATCAATTCCGTGATCATTGAGACAGCAACGGAAGCGGCGCCGCTGCCCGTGCTGAAGGCAATTGACCTTCAACCCCCCGCGTCGCCCGAACCAAGCCCAATAGCGGCAATGGCGGGCGCGCGCCCCGCGCTGGACCCGCGTTTCACCTTTGACCGTTTTGTCGTCGACGCATCTAACCGGGTTGCCATGAATGCTGCACAGGCGCTGGCTGAGCCCGGGCCACCGCGTTTCAGCCCATTATTCCTGCACAGCGGCACCGGCATGGGCAAAACGCACCTGATGCACGCGATTGGCGCGGCGTTTCTGGCAGTTCAGCCTTCTGCCAATGTTATTTATATGTCGGCTGAGCGTTTCATGTTTGAATTCGTTCAGGCGATGCGCGCGCGCGATACCTTTGCATTCAAGGCGCGGCTGCGTTCAGTTGATTTGCTGATGATTGATGATCTGCAATTCATCGCTGGCAAGGATGCAACGCAGGAAGAGTTTTTCTACACGATCAATGAAGTGGTGAGCGCGGGGAAGCGGCTGGTCGTCAGCGCTGATCGCTGCCCGCAGGCGTTGGACGGAGTGGAGGCGCGAATTCTGTCGCGCCTGTCGGTGGGTTTTGTTGCTGATATTAAACCTGCCGAGCTCGCGCTGCGCCGCGCCGTGCTGGCACGCAAGCTGGTCGATATGCCCGAAGCGCAGGTGCCCGCCGATGTTCTGGAGATGCTCGCGGTTCGGCTAACGTCGAGCATTCGCGAGCTGGAGGGCGCGCTGAACCGGCTGGTCGCCTATGCCCAGTTGACGGGCGAGACGATCGATATGGATTTCACTCACACGACGCTGGGCGATGTGCTGCGCGGCGTGCAAAAGCGCGTCACGATCGACGAGATCCAGCGCGCGGTATCAACCTATTTCGAGTTGAAGCCAATTGAACTGGTATCCGCCCGTCGGGCTCGCGTTGTCGCACGGCCGCGCCAGATCGCGATGTACCTCGCCAAGCGTCTCACCACGCGCTCCTTGCCAGAAATTGGGCGTAAATTTGGGGGGCGCGACCATTCGACCGTGATCCATGCCGTGCGCCGGATCGAGCAACTGCGTGACAGCGATACCGATGTCGACAGCGCAGTGCGGGTGCTGCTCTGCGAGTTAGAGGGCTGACGCCGTCGACTGGCGGATTCTAGCGCCGCGCCCATATCACTGGTAACTAAATAAAAAGGCCTCCGGTTTGTCACCGGGGGCCGTTTTTTGATCCTGGCGCGCGCGCTTATTTTTTGCGCTGCGGGGCGATCGTGATTTTCACGGTTTCGCCCGAATTGCCGGGAAAGCCAGTGAACATCGCTTCGACCAGATTGGGGACGATCTTGGGAAGATCATCGGTGTCCGATTGCGCGCGCGCGGTACCTTCAAACACTCGCTGCCCGTTGTCGGTGCGTTCAATCTGCAGGTCTAGTTCGCTGGTGAAGACGGTATAGCTATACACATCGTTAAACCCGCCGCCGAACAGGAAAGGGTCATTGAAGCCGTAGATGAAGTTGCCGCGGCCAAAGCCGCCATAGCCACCAAACCCGCGACCGCCAAAACCCCCAAAGCCGCCAAATCCGCCGAAGCCGCCATAGCCAAGGCCGCTCGAACGAACGCGTTCGCGGCCACGGTCGACATCATAATGCATCTTCACGATTAACTGCGCCTGGCCGGGGTTGCTGGCGGGCTGATACCCCTGTTCCACCAGCCGCGCGCTGACGAGTCGGGCATATTGCCCAAACTCGAGTCCGCCCTGAAGCTGCGGGTTGCTGGCCTGCACCACAAAGGTCTGGCCTGCGGCCGGCCCGGGAAGTGCCTGAAAACGCGATACTTTGGCGCTGAACGGCGTTGCGCAGCTTGATAAAACAAGGACTGCAGCAACTGCGAGGAATGATTTCTTCATGGGCTCATCCTTCAGGCGACACAAAAAGTTACAAATAAACAAATGCTTAGATACCGTGACACGGCGTTGATGAACGTCGGTTGAACGCGACCCTCTGTAAGACCTACCCGTTAAACCTGCAATCCGATTGCGCGCTGCGCCGCCAACAAGGTGGGCGTGGCAAGCGTGCTCGCACGGGCTGCGCCGTCGACCAGGGCGCCACCCACCGCACAGCGATCATTCAGCAAGTGCATCAGGCGTCCACGGATTGGTGCGAGCACGGAGACGGCAAGGTCAGCAAGCGCTGGCTTGAATGCGCCGAAACCCTGTCCGGCAAATTCGGCCAAAACCGCTTCCGTTGAACGATTTGCTAAGGCGGCATAGATGATCACCAGATTGCGGGCCTCCGCCCGCTCAGCCAGCGCGGCAAAGGTATCCGGCAGCGGTTCGGCATCGGTTTTTGCTTTGCGGAATTTTTGCGCAATCACATCATCGCTGTCGACCAGGTTGATGCGCGATCCTTCGGAAGGATCGGACTTCGACATTTTCGCCGTGCCATCGCGCAGGCTCATGATGCGCGGCGCGGCCTTGCTGATCAGCGGTTCGGGCAGCGGGAACAGGTCGACCGCGTAATCAGTGTTGAATTTGGTGGCGATGTCGCGCGCGAGTTCCAGATGTTGTTTCTGGTCATCGCCCACCGGCACATGCGTCGCCTGGTACAGCAGCACGTCGGCAGCTTGCAGCACGGGGTAGCCGAAATAGCCAACGCTTTGACTTGACCCATCCTTGCCGGCCTTGTCCTTCCACTGCGTCATCCGGTTGAGCCAGCCCATCCGCGCGGTGCCGTTCAAAATCCAGGCCAGTTCGCTATGCGCAGGCACACGAGCCTGATTGAACAGGATCGCCTTGGCGGGATCAATCCCGCACGCCATCAACGTCGCCGCCATCTCGATCGTTGCATTGGCGAGTTCGGCGGGCACCACCGGCTGGGTTAGCGCGTGCAGATCAGCGAGGAAAAATAGGCAGTCGCCGCCGCCCGCCGCGACTTCATCCTGCATCGCCACCCATTGCCGGATCGCGCCCAGATAATTGCCCAGGTGGAGATTGCCGGTCGGCTGAATGCCAGAAACAACGCGCATCAGGGGGCCTTTTTGGTTGGAGTTTTGGGTGCCGCAGGTCCGCGTCGCCGCAGCACCGCCAGCAGATCAGAAGGGCGGTATGCGCGAAGGATAAAGCAGGCGATTGCATAAACCCCGCCGCCAATTCCCACCAGTGCCAGCATTGCCATCCACCGCGTCATCCCGGTGCCCAGTGTATACGGCGCAAACCGATCATTGAGGAAATACATCACTGCGCCCATCGCCAGCGCCGCGCCGCAAAGCCGCCAGAAGCGCTTACGCAATCGGGTGTCGGGCACAAAATGACCGCGCTTCGCAAGCGTGCGGTACAGCATGACTAGGTTGACCAGGCTGGCAATCGCCGTGGCCAGTGGTGGCCCCATGTGCTTGAGCGGGCCAATCAGCGCGAGGTTCAGGACAAAGTTTATGCCAATTGCAATCGTCGCATAGCGCACCGGCGTTTTGGTATCAGCGCGCGCGTAATATCCCGGCGTCAGTACCTTCACCAGGATGTAAGCGGGCAACCCGAGTGAAAACGCAGCAAGGGCCTGCGCGGTGGCGATTGTGTCATCAGGGGTGAACTTGCCGTGCTGGAACAGGGCGGCAACAATCGGCACGCCGCACACGATGAGCGCAACGGTCGCTGGCAGGGTGAAGAACAGCGCCAGTTCCATGCCCCGATTCTGGGTGTCCATCGCCTGCGCATCATCGCCAGCGCCAAGCTGACGCGAGATGGTGGGCAGCAGCACCGTGCCCAAAGCGATTCCAATCAGGCCAAGCGGCAACTGGTTCAGCCGGTCAGCATAATAGATGTAAGATACTGATCCCTCCGCGAGCAGGCTGGCCGCGAGGGCGGTGGAAACCACCAGGTTGATCTGCACCGCACCCGCCCCAGCCGCCGCCGGGCCGATCAGCGCGAGCAGGCGTTTTACCTCGGGGGTCAGGCGGGGCAGGCGCGGGCGCAGGTTTACGCCGTTGCGCAGGCACGCAATCCATAGCCACAGCAGCTGGAGTCCGCCCGACACGGTAACCGCAATTGCCTGGTTCCGCGCGGTCGCCAGCGGATCGCTGGTGTGGAAAAACAGCAATGCAGCGATCAGCGTCAGGTTCAGCAAAATGGGGGCGGCGGCATTTACCCAGAATTTCTGCATTGAATTCAGGATTCCGCCCAGCAGCGACACCAGTGATATCAACAGCAGATAGGGCAGGGTGATGCGCGAGAGCGCGACAGCAAAAGCGAATTGATCCGGCTTTGCGTTACCGAACCCGCCCGATAATCCCCATGTGATTGGCCAGGCAAATATCTCCATCACGATCGTCAGCACGATCAGGATCGGCAGCAGCACCGACAGCGCATCTTCTGCAAAGCTAAGCCCTGCCGCCAAGCTGCCGCCTTTTTCCGATACTTTTTTGTTGAACATCGGAATGAAGGCCGCGCTGAACGCCCCTTCGGCAAACAGCGCACGAAACATATTGGGCAGGCGAAACGCGACCAGGAAGGCGTCCGAAGCAAAGCTCGCACCAACAAAGCGAGCGAACAGCGAATCCCGAACGAGCCCAAGCACCCGGCTGGCAAGCGTTAGCCCGCCGACCGAGCCCAGAGCGCGCGTCAGGTTCATGTCGACCGTGCCGCCGACGTCCGGAGATTAGGCGTGGCCGATATCCTCAATCGGCAGGTCCGCACCCGGCTGCCCCTGCGTCTGCGAAAGGTACAGCGCGTTGAAATCAATGGGCTCGAGCAGCAGCGGCTGAAAACCACCGTCGCGCACTGTGTCAGCCAGAACGCGGCGGGCAAACGGGAACAACAGTCGCGGCGCTTCACCCAGAAGGAACGGCTGGAGATGCTCAGCAGGGATGTTGCGCAAGCCGAACAGGCCGGCAAAGCTGAGGTCGACGACAAACGCTACGCCGTCATCGGTTTCTGAGCGGACGTCAATTTTCAAGATAACTTCGTGCACGTCTTCAGCTACTTGCACCGTGCCGATGTTGAACTGCACGTCAATGCGCGGCATCGACTGGCTCTGGTAGATTGCCGGGGCGTTCGGATTTTCGAACGACAGGTCCTTCACATATTGTGAGATGATCCCGGCAACCGGCGTGGTATCCGCACCGTTGGCCATGGGTTCGCCGCCATTTTCCTGGTCGTCCATCAATCGATCTTTCTTCATAAGGGTTTGGGCCGCCCGGTGGCGTCACCGATTTGCCAATGCGCGACGCGCCTAGCAGGGGTGCGGCGTTGATTCAACGCTATGCGCCAAAGCCCGTAATTCGCCTATTTGAAACCCGGCGTTGATGCGCCTATGTTAGGGCTTCGCAGAACACTGGAGGCAGAGTGGTTTACGTAGTAATTTTAGCGATGATTGCGGGTTTCCTTGCATTGCGCCTGTACATGGTGCTCGGCAAGCGGACCGGGCATGAGCAACCGCTGCCCAAGCCAGCCGAGGAGCGTGTAGGGATTGCCCCAGTAACGGCGCGCGCAATCGAGCCAACCGCTGAACGGCCTGATATTACGAATCGCCATATCGAGCCTGGTGCCGAACAAGGCGTGCGTGCAATTATTTCGGCTGATTCATCGTTTGATGTTGGCCAGTTCGTCGACGGCGCAAAATCCGCCTATAGGATGATTCTTGAGGCATATTGGAAGGGGGATACCGATACCCTCAACTGGCTGGTCGATGACGAGGTACGCCAAAGCTTTGTTGAGGCTATCGAAGAGCGGGCAGCCGCTGGCCATGTTCTCGACAATCGCCTGGTCAGCATTGAACGCGCGGTCATCACCGATGCTGTGCTGACGGGACGCAACGCCCGGATCATGGTGCGTCTGGAGGCGGATATTGCCGCAATCACGCGCGATGCCGAAGGTAACATGGTATCCGGTTCGATGAGTGATGCGGTCGAAACCCGCGAAATCTGGACCTTTGGCCGCACGCTGAAAAGCAGCGATCCAAACTGGAAACTTGTCGAAACCGACGAGGCATAGGATTGTGGTGATCAAGGGGTGGAAGCTGGCAGCTTTTGCCTTGCTGCTGGCGGGATGCAGCGGGCAAATTGTGCCGCCCACTCCCGGCGTTGCCCCGCAGAGCGGGCCGAATGTGCGGCCAACGCCAACGCCGACCTCGACGCCATCCGCGCCAGAAGTGCCTAACGCGCTTGCTGCAGGTGTCTTGGCCGGGCCGCTGATTCGCGAACTGCCGATCAGCCGGGACCAAGCGGTACGCGCGCTGGCGGCGTTCCGCAGGTCATGTCCCAGCCTTATCAAGCGCACCGATGCCAGCGGCCTCACACAGGGCGCGGATTGGCAGCTGGCATGTAGCGAAGCCACCACCATCGCTAATGACGAGGCTCGCGCCTTTTTTGAACGTAATTTCGAAACGGTGAAGGTCGGTGACGGTAAGGCCTTTGCCACCGGCTATTACGAACCGGAAATCGCCGGATCGCGCGATCGCAAATCAGGCTATGAAGTGCCAATCTATGCGCGACCGACCACGCTGATCGACGTCGACCTGGGGCTTTTTTCTGACAATTTGAAGGGTCGCAAGATTCGTGGGCGAGTCAACGGATCAACCTTTGTGCCCTATTACGACCGGGCTGAAATCGAAGCCGGCGCGATTGATCGTTTAGCGCCTATCATCGCCTGGGCGGCCGACCCCATTGAAATATTTTTTCTGCAAATTCAAGGGTCTGGACGGTTGCGGTTGCCCGATGGCGGCGTCATGCAGATTGGCTATGATAGCCAGAACGGTCGCGATTACACCGGCATTGGCGCGTTGATGCGCCAGCGCGGGCTACTTGAACCGGGGCAAGCATCAATGCAGGGCATTGTCGCCTGGCTGCGCGCGCACCCGGAGGAGGGGCGCGCGATCATGCGGGAAAATAAGAGCTTCGTGTTCTTTCGCGAACAGCAAACCGCGGCGAAAGGCGCGCTCGGCTATGTTGTTACAGGCGGGGTAAGTGCGGCGGTTGATCCAAAATTCGTGCCCCTTGGCGCGCCCATTCTGCTGGCAATGGATCGCCCGGAGGCCTCTCGGCTGTGGATCGCGCAGGATACCGGCGGTGCTATTCGCGGCGCGAACCGGGTCGATACCTTCTGGGGCGCCGGGCCGGAGGCAAGCAGCATTGCAGGCGGCATGTCAGCCCGGGGTTCGGCGTTTGTGCTCGTGCCGCGTGGTACGCTCGCCCGGCTTTTGTCGGGGAGCCCGAATGGCGGAGCGCCGCTTAACCCCTGACGAGGCGGCCTTGTGGCGGCGGGTGATGGCCACCGTTCGGCCAGCGCGCCCGGCACCCGCAAAGCCGAGCATGGCAAACCCCACAGGGCCAAAGGATTCGCCAGCCGCGCCCGCTGCCGGATCGGCGAAGGTGGCCACCAAATCCCCTCCTGCATCAAGGGTGCGGCCCGCAGAAGCTGTGCTGCTGAAGCCCCAGCCCAGACCTGGCACCACGCTTGATGGAAGCTGGGACCGCAAGCTCGCGACCGGCAACGCGGCACCGGATAGTGTGATCGACTTGCACGGCCACACGCTCCAATCGGCCTATGGCGCGCTGGATGCCGGGCTTGATCGAGCGATTGCCCGCGGCGACCGGATATTGCTGTTGATCACCGGCAAACCACCCCGTCCCGAAAGCGAAAGGCCGCACGCGCGCGGTCGTATTCGTGAAGCCGTTGGCGATTGGCTGGCGGCGTCGCGTCATGCGGCGAACATTGCATCGGTTCGCCCTGCACACCCCCGCCACGGTGGGGCAGGCGCGTTGTACATCGTCCTGCGCCGCACCCGAAACGAGCGAAAATATTAACCTTTTGATGGCAGTAAATGCTTTCGGTCGGGTGTCATGCGCCCATCATTCAAAAGGGTCTTGCACCGCGATGGGAGGAGCTTCGCTCAAAAGTCGCGCCGTCACATTTGCGTTGGCGACGGGCGCTGCCTCCTTCATTCTGGCGCTGGCCGCGACGTCCAATGGCCAAATCGATTCCGATAGTGTCGCCCGCGCGCTGATCCCTGCAATTGTGTGCGCGGTGATGTCCTGGGCGTCGGCTGAGCGCGCGATTTCTACCACGGCAGGCGCGATCGATGCAGCGATTGCGCGGCTCGCGGGTGCGGCAAATGGTGACCTGGAAGGCGAGATTCCGCCCGAAATTGGCGAGAATGTGCCGCAATTGGCGCATGCAATGGAAGGATTGTTCCAACAAATCGCCGCAAATCTCGAAAGTGTGCACCGTTTGGCGATGTTTGACCCCGTTACGGGCCTGCCGAACCG
>JBBSCC010000042.1:0-17849 GCA_038250735.1 Sphingomonadales bacterium
CGCTGGCCTACACGCTGATCCGCGTACTCGATGACGATGGCCAGGCCGTCGGCCCGTGGAACCCACGCCTGTCGCCAGATGCGCTGCGCAAGATGCTGCGGAGCATGGCTTTGGTTCGTGCATTCGACGAGAGGATGTTTCGCGCTCAACGTCAGGGCAAGACCAGCTTTTACATGAAATGCACCGGCGAGGAGGCAATCGCCGTCGCGGCCGCGCATGCGCTCGATTATGAGGATATGTGCTTCCCCTCCTATCGCCAGCAGGGCCTGCTGATCGCGCGCGGCTGGTCGCTGGTCGACATGATGAACCAGATTTATTCGAACAAGGGCGATCGGTTGCAGGGCAAGCAGCTGCCGATCATGTATTCGGTGAAGGAAGCCGGTTTTTTCTCCATCTCCGGCAATCTGACGACGCAATATCCGCAAGCCGTTGGCTGGGCGATGGCAAGTGCTGCAAAGGGCGATACGCGCATTGCCGCCACCTGGTGCGGCGAAGGATCAACGGCGGAGGGCGATTTCCACTCCGCCTGCACCTTTGCCAGCGTGTACCGCGCGCCGGTGATCTTCAACGTCGTCAATAATCAATGGGCGATCAGCAGCTTTTCGGGTTTTGCGGGCGCGGAATCGACCACCTTCGCCGCGCGGGCGATTGGCTATGGCATTGCCGGGCTGCGGGTGGATGGCAATGATGCGCTGGCCGTCTATGCCGCCACGGCCTGGGCCGCTGAACGTGCGCGCACCAATCAGGGGCCAACGCTGATCGAGCATTTCACGTACCGGGCGGAGGGGCATTCGACATCGGATGATCCGGGGCAATACCGGTCGGCGGGCGAACCCAATGCCTGGCCGCTGGGTGATCCGATCAAGCGGCTGCGTGATCACCTGATCGCCATCGGCGAGTGGGACGAAGAACGCCACGCGGCGCAGGATATGGAACTCGCCGAACAGGTCAAAACCGCGCAGAAGGAAGCCGAGAAAAATGGCATATTGGGCCACGGCCTCCATCAACCGCTCGAAACGCTGTTCGACGGGGTTTTTGAAGAAATGCCGTGGCATTTGCGCGAACAACAGGCGCAAATGATCGCCGAAGAAACCGCCAGCGGCCGCCCATGGGCGCTGAAATCATGAGCGACGCCACCGAAAAATCAGGCGGCGCAACCACCCGCATGAACATGATCCAGGCGATCAATTCCGCGATGGACGTGATGATGGACCGCGACCCCGATATCGTCGTGATGGGGGAGGATGTCGGTTATTTTGGCGGCGTGTTTCGCGCAACCGCTGGGTTGCAGGCGAAATATGGCACGCGGCGCGTGTTCGATACGCCAATCACCGAATGCGGCATCATCGGCGTCGCGGTGGGGATGGGGGCATATGGCCTGCGCCCGGTGCCCGAAATCCAGTTCGCCGATTATATCTATCCCGCGCTCGACCAGTTGGTGAGCGAAGCGGCGCGGCTGCGCTATCGATCGGACGGAGAGTTTACCTCGCCCATCACGGTGCGCTCGCCGTTCGGTGGTGGCATTTTTGGCGGGCAGACGCACTCGCAATCGCCGGAAGGCATTTTCACCCATGTATCGGGCATCAAGACGGTAATCCCGTCGACGCCCTATGATGCCAAGGGTCTGCTGATCGCGGCGATTGAGGATAATGATCCGACGATCTTTTTCGAACCCAAGCGCATCTATAATGGCCCGTTCGACGGCCATTGGGACAAGCCGACGCAGAACTGGTCGCAGCATCCGGCGGGCGACGTGCCGACGGGCTATTACAAGATCGATCTGGGCAAGGCCAAGATCGTGCGGGCGGGCGATGCGCTCACGGTGCTGGCGTACGGTACGATGGTGCATGTCGCGCTGGCGGTGATCGAGGAAGCGGGCGTTAATGCCGAGGTGATCGATCTGCGCACTTTGGTGCCGCTCGACATTCAGACGATTGAGGCATCGGTGAAGAAAACCGGGCGCTGCATGATCGTGCATGAAGCAACGCGCACCAGCGGTTTCGGTGCGGAACTATCGGCTTTAGTGCAGGAACGCTGCTTCTATCACCTCGAAGCGCCGATTGAGCGCGTGACCGGTTTTGACACACCCTATCCGCACAGCCTGGAATGGGCCTATTTCCCCGGCCCCGTCCGCATTGGTGAGGCGTTGAAGAAAATCATGAAGGACGCATAATGGCGCGGTTCACGTTCAAGTTGCCGGACATTGGCGAAGGCATTTCCGAGGCCGAAATCGTCGCGTGGCACGTGGCGGTGGGCGACCGGATTGAGGAAGATCAGCAAATCGCCGACATGATGACCGACAAGGCCACCGTCGAGATGGAATCGCCGGTATCGGGCGTGGTGGTCGAACTGGCGGGCGAGGTTGGCGATCAGGTGTCAATCGGAGCCGCGCTGGTGGTGATTGAAACCGACGGCGATTTCTCGGCAGAGGAAGCGCCTGCGCTGCGCGATGATGCGCCGACTGAGCTGAAGGCTGCACCTGCAACAGCGGCACAGGCCGAAGTGGCCGAACAATATGGCGCGGAAAATCTGGGGGTTGGGGATACGCAAATCCTCCCCGGGACGGGGAGGGGAACCGGCGAAGCCGGTGGAGGGGGCGTGCCACAAATACCCGCCTCGCCTGGGGCTCCCCCCCTCCACCCTTCGCCGGAAGGGGCGAAGGGTCCCCCTCCCCGTGCCGGGGAGGAATTGAAAGTCCTCGCGTCCCCCGCCGTGCGCGCTCGCGCGGCTGATCTGGGCGTCGACCTCGCCACCGTCAAAACCGATGGCGACCGCGTTCGCCATGCCGATCTGGATGCCTATCTGCGCTATCAATCGGGCCAGGGCTATCATGCGCCAAACGCCAGCCGCGCGCGCGCTGATGATCCGATAAAGGTCATCGGCATGCGCCGCAAAATCGCGGAGAATATGCAGGCGGCCAAGCGCAACATCCCGCATTTCACCTATGTCGACGAAATCGACGTCACAGCGCTGGAGGCGATGCGCGCGGACCTGAACGACAATCGCGGTGCCCGCCCGAAACTGACGATGCTGCCGCTGATGATCGTCGCGATCTGCAAGGCAATCCCCGATTTCCCCATGATCAACGCGCGCTATGATGATGAAGCGGGCGTCGTCACCCGGCATGGCAGCGTCCATCTGGGCATGGCGACCCAAACCCCAGCCGGGCTGATGGTGCCGGTGATCCGCGATGCGCAGGACCGCAATGTTTGGCAGTTGGCGAGCGAAATCGGTCGGCTGGCAGAGGCCGCGCGGACCGGCAAGGCCAAGGTGGAGGAACTGTCGGGCTCCACGCTGACGATCACCTCGCTAGGGCCACTTGGCGGCATCGCGACCACGCCGGTCATCAACCGCCCCGAAGTCGCGATCATCGGCCCGAACAAGATCGTCGAGCGCCCGATATTTGTCGGCGATGAAATCGTGCGCGCGAAGCTGATGAACCTGTCCATCAGCTGCGATCACCGTGTGGTCGATGGCTGGGACGCGGCGAGCTTTGTCCAGCTACTCAAGAAATATCTCGAAACCCCGGTGCTGCTGTTCGCCGATTGAACTTGGTCGCGCGATAGCGTTGTTTGCTTGCCGCACCTCCCGGCTGCGGGCATGCGCGGGGAATGACGGGGGAAAATCAACACACGCTGCGCACTGGGCTGATCCTTGCGGTCGGTGCCTATGCGTCCTGGGGGCTGCTGCCGCTGTATCTGCGGTTGCTGCGGGGCGTGCCTGCGCTGCAATTGCTGTCGCACCGCGTGCTATGGTCGGTGCTGTTGCTTGTCGTGATCGTGATCGTGACAAAGCAGGTGCGGCCCATCCTTGCCGCCGCGCGCGGACGCACCTTGTTGTTGCTGATGGCCAGTTCACTGCTGATCGCGGTCAACTGGATCGTATATATCTGGTCGGTGCAAAACGCCCATGTGATTGAAGCGAGCCTGGGCTATTTCATGAACCCGCTCGTCAATGTGGCATTTGGTGTGGCGTTGCTGGGCGAGAAGCTGCGGCGTTGGCAGGGCGTGGCGATTGGCATCGCGACGCTCGGTGTGGTGGCGCTGGCGGTTGTTGAAGGCGGGGCAATCTGGATATCGTTGGTGCTCGCGGCATCGTTCAGCACTTATGGGCTGATCCGCAAGGTGGTGCCAATTGATGCGCTGGGCGGGCTGACGGTGGAAACGGTGCTGCTCGCGCCGTTTCTGCTGGCTTTCCTGTTGTTCGAAAGCACGGCGGGGCGCGGCAGTTTTGGCCAAAACGGGGGCACCGACGCGCTGTTGATCCTGTCGGGCGTCGTCACGGCAATGCCGCTGCTGATGTTCGCCGCGGCTGCGCGTCGGCTGCGCTATACCACGCTCGGGCTGCTCCAGTTCATGTCGCCATCATTGCAATTTGCGCAGGCCGTGTTTCTGTTCGGGGAGCCGCTGCGCCCGGTGCAGGCAGCCACCTTTGTCCTGATCTGGGCAGGCTGCGCGCTATATGCGTGGGACAGCCTGCGCGCCGCTGGCGAGCGATAAGTGCCGAAGTCGACGGCGTGCGGTGGGCCGCTCTATCGGTGCTGTAACGTCAATCGCTAGGGGTTCGTGCTGCACATCGCTAAACTGGCGATCAATCAACCGGAAGGCCTGATCATGCGGCATGATGTGGAGTTTACCAACGCAGCGGGCGTGAAACTGATTGGTCGGCTGGAAATGCCGCCGGGCCGCGTGCGGGCGGTGGCGCTGTTTGCGCATTGCTTTACCTGTACGGCCAACAGCCACGGCGCGCGGCGGGTCAGCCTGGCGCTGGCCGAACATGGCATCGCGACGCTGGCGTTTGATTTTACCGGGCTGGGAAAGAGCGAGGGTAATTTTGCCGACAGCCATTTTGCCGCCAATGTCAGCGATCTCGTCAGCGCCGCTGGCTATCTGCGGGGCACGATTGGCGCGCCTGCCATATTGGTCGGCCATTCGCTTGGGGGTGCTGCTGTGATTGCGGCTGCCGGTGAAATTCCTGAGGTGACCGCCGTGGTCACCATTGGCGCGCCGTTTGATCCAGCGCATGTCTTGCACCAACTGGGCGATCAGGTGGCCGCCGTGCGCGCCGCCGGGCAGGCGCAGGTGACGATTGGCGGCCGGCCATTTGAAGTGTCGAGTGCGTTCCTTGATGCGGTGGAGGGGCATGATCAGGCCGGACGGCTGGCCAATCTGAAGCGTGCGTTGCTGGTGCTGCATGCCCCGCTCGACGCGACGGTGGGGATTGAAAATGCGGCGGAAATTTTCACGGCAGCCCGGCACCCCAAAAGCTTTGTCTCGCTCGACGGCGCCGATCATCTGCTCACTTTTCCCGCCCCGGCGGCGTATGCTGCGGCCATCATTGCCGCCTGGGTTGAACCCTATTTGCCTGCCGCCGCCTCCATCGATGCGCCGTCCGAAGGCGAGGTACGCGTCGTCACCACCAGTGCGAAATTCACGTCGATTGTCGATGCGTCAGGGCATAGTTTCCTGGCGGATGAGCCGTTGAAGGTTGGCGGTGCTGATCTGGGGCCAACCCCCTATGATCTGTTGCTGTCTGCACTGGGTACCTGCACCGCGATGACCATCAAACTGGTCGCTGACCGGGAGGAGATGCCGTTGCAAGCCGTGAGCGTCGATCTGCGTCATGATCGGTGCCATTCCGACGATTGTGCCGCAACGGGCGAGGGACGACCCAAAATCGAGGTGCTATCGCGCGATGTGACGCTGACAGGTGATCTTACCGAGGCGCAGCGCGCCCGGTTGCTTGTCATCGCAGACAAATGCCCCGTCCACCGCACGCTGGAATCCCACCCGGTGATCAAAACGCGGCTGGTTTAGAGCGTGATGACTTTAGCTTGAACCGTTCGCCCTGAGCGAAGTCGAAGCCTGTCCTGAGCTTCGCCGAAGGGGGCAGGCGCTGCGTGTGGGCTTCGACTTCGCTCAGCCCGAACGGGTGAAAGGCATATCAACTTAAAGTTATCGCGCTCTAGCGCTCGCGTACAAAATCCAAATAGGTTCGTTTTATTCAATAAAATTTGCCAAAACGGAACACGCATTCAAGGCGATAAGGTCATCCTCAACCGACCAGCTCTACCGTGTCCCGCGCGCCACCAGGTCAAACTTTATCCGCACCCACGCGCCGATTAACAGCCTGCCGCCCTTGCGCGGCGGGCGTACCCGGAATTGCCACGCCGCCTCGCGCACGCCGCGCGCCAGCCCTGTGCCTCCCGGGGATTCACCTAATAACTGGCAATCCTCCACCCGGTATTTCGGCGCTGTCTTGCACGCAATCAACGCAGAGCCGCCGCGCAGGCCCTTAGGAATATAGAACGCCATTTCGGCCTCGGTCGGCTCGCGGTACCATTCGGCATAATATAGCGGCTCGCCGTTCGGGCCAGCGCCTGCAACTTCGGTATCATTGGCGTCATCGCCGTCCGGCGCGGCATCGGCGGTTTGCACGGGCTGTGATTTGATCTTGCCGATATCAGCGGCGGCATAATCCTGCTTGTTCAGCACCAGCAGGCCGGGAATGGGCCCCAGCGTCGTCGTGGGGGGAATGGGCGCGGGCGGCGGCGGCGTGGTTTTGGGGGTCACCTTGGCAGCGCGCTTTTTGGCCGGGCGTTCCTTGGTGGCCGCCTTGTCGGCGACTTGGCTGATCGTGAAGGATTTGGGGCGGTTGTCGCCCGTGCTCTCCCCAAACCGGGGCGGCCCCAGCGTCAACAGCGCCAGCACCAGCAACGCCTCAATCGCCAACGCAAACAGAAAGCCGCCAATGCGCCGCCGCAGCAGCGCCCGGCTCGAATCGCGGTCTCCCCCGTCGCCCTCGCCGTGATCGGGGCGATCATCATCGCGGCTGTTGTCGGCATATGCGGCAGGCATCAGCAACTCGCCAAGGGAAAGCGCCCAGGGCGCGAACGGTGTTCGAAACTGTATCTAGGGCGTTGGTCGGGCGCGAATAAGGCTCGAAGGCCTTATGCTCAAATAATTTCGAACAGCCCGGCCGCCCCCATGCCGCCTGCGGTGCACATCGACACCACTACCCAGCGCACGCCGCGCTTGCGCCCCTCAATCAGCGCGTGGCCAACCAGGCGGCTGCCGGTCATCCCGAACGGATGGCCAACCGCAATCGCGCCGCCATTGACGTTGTACTTCTCCGGATCGATGCCCAGCGTGTCGCGGCAATACAGGCACTGGCTGGCGAACGCCTCGTTCAACTCCCACAGCCCGATGTCGCCCACCGACAGCCCGGCACGATCAAGCAGCTTGGGGATCGCGAAAACCGGGCCAATGCCCATTTCATCGGGCGCGCAGCCAGCGGCCTGAAACCCGCGATAGATGCCCAGTATCTCCTTGCCCTCCGCTTCGGCAGTGGCGCGGTCCATCAGGATTTGTGCTGACGCGCCGTCGGACAATTGGCTGGCATTGCCTGCGGTGATGTTGCTGCCCGGCCCGGTAAACTGGCCGCCGGGCCATACCGTCTTCAGGCCCTGCAGTGCTTCCAGCGTCGTGCCGGCGCGAATGCCCTCATCTTGCGCAATTGTGATCGTTTCCGTGCCCGTTTTGGTCCCTTCCTTGTCAAAAAGCGCGCGTTCGACGGTAATTGGTGCGATTTCCTCGACAAAAGCGCCCGTTTCCAGCCCGCGCGCGGCGCGTTGCTGGCTTTGTGCGGCATATTCGTCCTGCGCGGCGCGAGTAATGCCATAGCGGTCAGCGACGATTTCAGCGGTTTCGATCATCGGGATATAGGCGGCGGGCTCATGCGCGATCACCGATTGGTTGATGTAGCGCGGCGCATCCTTGGTCACGGTGAAGCTGATCGATTCCATCCCGCCTGCCAGCGCGACGTCAGCCTCGTCACACATGATCGTGCGCGCCGCGAGCGCCACCGCCGTCAACCCTGATCCGCATTTGCGATCAAGCGTGAAGGCGGGCACCGATTGCGGCAGTTGCCCGGCAAAAATCGCCATGCGCCCCGCATTGCCGCCCTGGCTGCCCCATTGGCTGCCCACGCCCCAGAACACCTCGTTGATCCGCGCAGGGTCGATGCCTGCCCGCTCAACCGCGGCATTCATGACATGGCCGGCCAGCGCAGGCGCTTCGGTGGCGTTGAACGCCCCGCGATAGGCCTTGCCAATGGCGGTGCGGGCAGTGGCGATAATGGCGGCTTCGCGCATGGCAGTTCCTCTCGCAGACGATCAATCAGTCGATGCGGGAGATGGCCGATGTTCGCCGCCTTGTCGATATCGATTGGCGGTTGGTGGATGCGGGTCCTGGGTGCAGGGCCCCTTACGGGCGGCGCCGATCTTGGGGGAAGGCGCGCCGCCCGGCGACCCAGGAGGCCATGAAGGGTAGGTCGCATTGAGGAATTCGCAGGGTTGCCCGCACTGGTTACACCCGCTTGCATTTTTTTTGGGGGTGGCATCACGTCCAGTGATGTGCTTCGCCACCAATCATGGCTGTGGTGCCAGATGAACGACCCTTTTGTAACTTTGTCCGTGGACGATCCGAATGGCTTTATCAGGAGTGCAGGGAAGGGCGAGCGAGGAACAGCTCAAGGTGTTGATGGTGCGTGGTCTCGATGGCGATTCCACTGCCCAGAACGCTTTGCTGACCGCGATGATGCCGTTGCTGCGATCTTTTTTTGGGCGGCGCCTGCGCGGGGCTGCTGATGATGTTGAGGATCTTGTGCAGGATACGTTGATTGCCATCCACACGCGGCGCGCCAGCTATGACCGGGACCGGCCTTTCACGGCCTGGGCCTATGCCGTCGCGCGCTACAAGATGATCGATCATTTCCGCCGCAGCCGCCAGCATGTGCCGTTTGAGGGGCTGGAAGATATTTTGGTTGCCGAAGGATTTCAGGAAGCCGCGTCGGCGCAAATGGATGTCGACAAACTGCTGGACGGTATTTCGCCCAAACAGGCGCGTGCCATCCGCCAGACCAAGATTGACGGCCTCAGCATCGCCGAAGCCGCTGAAAGCGCAGGCATTAGCGAGGCCGATGTAAAAGTTTCCGTCCACCGTGGGCTTAAGGCGCTCGCTGAACGATTGAAGGGCAAGTGATGCGTACCGAAGATCTCATCCAGTCGCTGAGCGCCGATACCCGCGCCATTCCCCGTCATGCTGCCGAACAGCGGCTGGCGATCGGGTTTCTCCTTGGTGGGTTGGCGGCGCTGGCCGTTATGGTGCCGTGGATGGGCTTTCGCGATGATCTGCCGGGCGCGATGATGACGTTCAGTTTCGCGATGAAATGGGCGTACACCATATCGCTGGCGCTGCTTGCGCTGCTTGTCACACACCACATTGCCCGGCCCGATGCGACCGGTTTGCGTTATGCCTGGCTGATCGCCATCCCGTTTGCACTGCTCGTCGTGGTCGCCATTGTTGAGCTTTCCAGCACGCCCGTTGGCGGCTGGATGCCGATGTGGCTGGGCGGCAGCTGGCGTGAATGTTCTGCGCGGGTGGCCCTGCTGTCTGTTCCTGTATTCATGGGGATGCTCTGGTCGTTTCGTGCGCTTGCCCCCACGCGGTTGACGGCGGCAGGGGCAGCGGCTGGGCTCGCGTCCGGCGCATGCGCTGCAACAATCTATGGGCTGCATTGCCCTGAAGTGTCCGCCACATTTGTGCTTACCTGGTATAGCCTTGGCATGGTGCTGGCAGCAGGTTTGGGGGCGCTGGTGGGGCCGAAATTGCTGCGCTGGTAGGCTTTTCGGCACGCTACTTTCCAGATTGCTGACGCGTCTCGCTCGCACCTGATCGGCAGTTATGCCGTTCAACGAAAAACAGCTTTCTTGTTCTCCCGCGAAGGCGGGAGCCCAGTCTGGGCCCCCGCCTTCGCGGGGGAACAAGAAACGGGCATGCGGATAGTTGGTGATGGTAGCCTGATTGCGCACAACTTCATTTTTCAAACCGGTGTAACCTGCCTGCTGCCCTGCGCGAATAGGATGTATAAGGTCGCCGCGTGGCTGCCTTCCGATTTTCTAGGAGCCTATCATGCGTGCCATTCTTGCTCTTTCGACCGCGCTTTTCCTTGTTGCCTGTTCGGGCGCAACGGCCACGCCGACGGCCTTTTCTGGCGAAGGCGCAGGCGAGGGCATTAGCGCCCCGGCCGCAGCCCCAGCGGTAGCGACCGGCGATGTTGCCCACCCCACCGTGATCGAACTTTACCAGAGCCAGGGCTGTTCATCGTGCCCGCCCGCCGATGCGGTGGTCAACAAGATCGCTGATCGCAAGGACGTGATCGCGCTCAGCTTTGCCGTCACTTATTGGGATAATCTGGGCTGGAAAGACAGCTTTGGCAGCCCGGCCTTCACGGCGCGCCAATGGGATTATGCCAATGCGGCGGGTCGCGGCAATGTCGCCACCCCGCAGGTGATCGTCAATGGGCGTGAACCCGTGCTGGGCAGCCGCGAGGGCGAACTGAATGCGGCGATTGCCCGCAACGCCAACAAATCCGGCCCTGAAATCGTGGTGGCCGGCAATCAGGTGACGGTCGGCGCCGGAAGCGGCAACGCCACTGTGTGGGTGGTTCGCTATGATCCCCGCACGATCGACGTGGCGATCAACGCTGGCGAAAATGGCGGCCGCACGATTCCGCATCGTAACATTGTTCGCCAGTTGACCCCGCTTGGCCAGTGGCAGGGCCGCGCGCAAAGCTTCACCGTGCCAACCGCACCTGCCGGCCTGCAAACCGCAGTGTTGGTGCAAGCAGGCAAGGGCGGCCCAATCATCGCCGCGCGTAAAATCTAACCTATTTGTTTCCCCATCGCTGCACCCCCGTTCCCCCCCTTTTCGGGGGTGCAGCCCCGGACAGACCGGGACTTGCCCGTCGCCCCCACCCCAGGGGCGGCGGGCTTTTTTTATTTCTCGTAGCGAGCCCGGCGAGCCGGACTCAGCGCGCCGTCATCCGCCCTTAATGCAATGCCACCCCGGAAATGGTGATCCGGTGCATCAGGCGTTTGTGCCCGTGGTAATCGTTCATCGCGAAATGCCAGGTCGAGCGGTTGTCCCACACGGCGACGGAGCCAGGCTGCCATTGCAACCGGCACTGGAATTCCTCGCGCATGGCAACGCTGTACAAATATTGCAGCAGCGGCTGGCTCTCCTCGCGCGTCCAGCCTTCAAAGTGCAGAGTGAAGGCGGGGTTGACGTATAGGATCTTGCGCCCGCTTACCGGGTGGCGGATCACGGCGGGGTGAACAGCGTTGGCATGGATGTCATGCCCCTTCAGGTCGGCGGCCTGATCGGTTTTTGAATACACGCCGTCGGGGCCGTAAATGTGATCGGCACTGTGGACGGCGCGCAACGTCGCCAGCGTCGCCTTCAGCCCATCGGACAGCGATTCATAGGCAGCACCCAGATTAGCGAACAGCGTGTCGCCGCCCACCGGGGGCAGTTCACGCGCCACCAATATCGATCCCATCGCGGGCACGGGATCATAGCTGTGATCGGTATGCCAGCCGCCGCCGATGTTGACGAACTGCGTCTCGGCCTTTCGCACCTCGGCAATTTCGGGATAGCCGCCGTTCGCGGGGAAGTAGTTATTGACGTCGATATCGCCCCAGCGCCGGGCAAACGCGATGTGATCTTCAGGGGTTAGCTGCTGATCGCGGAGCAGCACAACGCCCGTTTCGGCAAGTGCAGTGCGGATCGCGGCAAGCCCGGCGTCGTCGATGGTGCGCACATCGGCACCGGTAATCTCCGCCCCGCAATGCGCGGCTAATGGCTTGATCTGCATTTCGCCCATGCTGCCTCTCCATGTTTTTATGGAGCACAGCATGGGCGATTGCAGGCAGATTTACCAGATATGGACGCGCTTTTCAGGGGCGATGTACAGTTTGTCGCCGGGCTTCACGTTGAACGCGACATACCAGGCATCAACGTTGCGAACGATGCCGTTAACGCGGAAGTATGGCGGGCTGTGCGGATCGGTGAGCAGCCGCGCACGGGCCGCACCCTCGCGCAGTTTTGATTGCCACGCCTGTGCATAGGCCAGGAAGAAACGCTGATCGCCGGTCAACCCGCCGATCACCGGTGCCTTGCCGTTCTTCGCCTGATAGCGCTGATACGCGCCATAAGCCGCCTCAACGCCGCCCAGATCGCCGATATTTTCACCCAGCGTCAGCTTGCCGTTCACCTTGGTGCCGGGCAGGCCTTCATAGCCATCATATTGCGCGGCGAGCGCATCGGTGCGGGCCTTGAACGCTGCCTTGGCGGCCGGGGTCCACCAATTTTCGAACTTGCCGGTCGGGCCGAACTGGCTGCCCTGATCGTCAAAACCATGGCCCATTTCATGGCCGATGATCGCACCGATCGCGCCATAATTTACGGCCGGATCAGCGCTGGGATCAAAGTAAGGCGGCTGCAGGATGGCGGCGGGGAAGGTGATCTGGTTCGCCAGCGGGTTGTAATAAGCATTCACCGTCTGCGGTGTCATTCCCCACAGGCTGCGATCCACCGGCTTTACAAACCGCGCCAGCTCCAGCTCATGCTGAAATTCGGCCGATCGCATGGCATTGCCAACCATGTCGCCGCGAACCACCTTGAAGCTGGAATAGTCGATATATTTATCCGGATGGCCAATCCGCGGCTCAAAGGCGGCGAGCTTGACGAGCGCGGCCTTGCGGGTTGCCTCATCCATCCAGGCCGATTTGCTGATGCGATCCTGATAGGAACCGCGCAGATTTTCGATCAGCTCGGTCATCTTGGCCTTGGATGTCGACGGGAAATATTTGTCGACATACAGCTGGCCGACGGCTTCACCCAGCGCACCATTAGCCAGCTGAACGCCGCGCTTCCACCGGTCACGCTGCGTCTGCACGCCCGAAAGCGTTTTCGAATAGAAATCGAACCGGGCGTTGTCGAACGCCTTTGACATGTAACCAGCGTTGTCACTGACGAAGTGGAAAGCCAAATAATCCTTCCAGGTCTGCAACGGCGTTGCGACCAATATCTTGCCCATCGCGGTGATTGCGGTGTTGTTGGCGAACAGGATTTTTGGTGAACTGTCGACGCCTGCAACCTTCAGCAGCAGAGCCCAATCAAACTCAGGCGCTTTCTTTTCCAGCCCGGCCAGATCCTGCGGATCGTTGAGCGCCATGATGTTGCGGCTTTGCTCGGGTGACCAATGCTCCTTGGCGAGCGCGGCTTCGAGCGCAAAGATCGCATCGGCCTTGGCGCTGGCATCGGCGATGCCCGCAAGTTCCTGCATCTGCTGAATATAGGCGCGATATGCCTTGCGATAGCCGTCGTATTTTTCACCTTCGAGCAGGTAGTAATCGCGTGGCATGCCCAGCCCGCCCTGGCCCGTTGCGGCGGTGTAGCGCGTCGGATCAGCCAGATCGGGGATGATGCCGATGCCAACCGGCGATTCGTAACCGACGCTGGCGAACAACGTCTGCAGGTCAGTCAAATCCTTCACCGCAGCGATCTTGGCGAGATAGGGCTTTACCGGCTCGCCACCCTTGGCTTCAATCGCCGCTTCGTCCATCCAGGTCGCAAAATAATCGCCGACCTGCTTGCCAGTGGCGCCATATTTGGACGGGTTCTTGGCCATATCGTCCAGGATCAGGCGGACATTGGCCTCAGCCTCATCAGACAAAATATTGCCATATCCAACCGCGCCCTTGTCGGCGGGAATCTCCGTGCGTTTGTTCCAGCCACCATTGGCGAAGGTCCAAAAATCATCGCCTGCAGTAACGGCGGCGTCCTTGGCCGACAGATCAACGCCAAAGCTGCCATAACGTGGCTTGGCCGAATCTTTGGAAAGGGCAGGAACAGCAAGGGCGATAATGGCCGTGGCCGCAGCCAGGCGAGCGAAACGATTGATGCGCATGAAACCCTCTCTTCTTGGTGTATTGCCGTTTTATAGCGGTGGTGCGGCGTGACTGCAACCGAAATTTGTAAGACGTCCCTTACATCGATGTAGCCTTGCGCGCGGCTGGTGCAACCCCCCGCGTCACGTCGACCGCGTGTCGCGCACCATCAGCACTGCTCCGAACAACAGCTCAATCACAGCCACCGCTGGCATTATGCCGCCAGGAAGCGCGTTCAGATAGATTTGCACAAAGCCGGCCGCCGTCAGCAATGCCGCCAGCACCCAGTAAAGCCGATCACCATAAACCGTCTTGAACGCAAAATAATGCGTGCCGACCGCAATCGCCGCCAGCGGGAGCACGAGTTCAGGCTTGAACGGCAGCAACAGCCACGCGGCAAAAAACCCGCCGATCATGGCGATGGTGCTCTCCAGGGCGGTCATTCCCAGCGAATTTTGCGCAGATTCCTTTGGTCGACGGAAAATCGCGCGGCAGATCAGCGTGCTGATCGGGAAAATCAGCATCCCGCCAAAGAACAGCACCGCAAAAGTTTGCGCCACGCTCTGGCTTTGCCCGACAAAGGCTGCACCGGCCCAGATCAGGCCAGAAACGACCGCGCCCGGACCACCGCCAACATAGGCGCGCCGAAGTTCGCGCTGGGCTTCGTCAATCGTCATGAATGGCTCCCCTGACTGGGGTGATGGCACTATGCCTTGCGTGCTGCAATATGCCGGTCGATCACGCCGTCCAGCACGGTCATTGGCACATTGCCGCCCAGCACCACGGCATCGTTGAACTTGCGGAAATCATAGCGCTCGCCAAGCGCGGCCTTTGCCTTGTCGCGCAGTTGGTTGATGCGGCTATGCCCCAGCTTGTAACCACAGGCTTGGCCCGGCCAGGTGCAGTACCGTTCCACTTCGCTGCGCACTTCCAGCGGGTTTGATCCGTTTTCGGTGACGAAAAACGCAATCCCCTCGTCGCGGGTCCAGCGCTTGGCGTGGATGCCCGTGTCGACGACCATGCGGCACGCCCGAAACGCTAGCGACTGGAGATAACCGAGCCGCCCGGCGGGGAAATCACCATATACGCCCAGCTCGTCAGCAAGCTGTTCGGCATACAGGCCCCAGCCTTCGCTATAGGCGTTGAACGACATCAATGTGCGGATCAGCGGCTGTTTGAAGGTATACTCACCCTGCCAGGCATGGCCGGGGATCGCCTCATGATAGGCAAGGTCGGGCAGGCTGTATCGAGTCCAGCGTGATGTGTTGCCCAGGTTGATCCAGAACCGGCCAGGCTCCTTGCCATCAATTGATCCCGCGCCGCCATACGCACCGGGTGCGCCGGGTTCGGCGGCGGGGGACATACGGGTAACCTCAACAAAGCCGGGCACCAATGTTTCAAATGCTTGCGGCATCCGCGCCCTGATGTCTTTCAGCTTGTCACGCAGGTACGCCATAATTTCCGCCCGGCCAGGATCGCCCTCGGCGAACAAATAGCGCGGGTCTTTGCTCAGCGCCGTCATCCGCGCGCCGACCGATCCCTGAGTATACCCTTCTGCCTTCAGGATAACGTCCATCCGCGCGTGGAGCCGGGCGAGCTCGTCACGGCCCATGGCGTGGACTTCGTCCGGGCTCATCGTCGTCGTGGTCGCGGCTTGCAGCGCCCAGGCGTAATAGGCGTCGCCCTGCGGCAATTTCCACATGCCGGCATCGCTGGTGGTCGCGGACCGCTCAGCCTCCAGCGCGGCGATCTGGCGGGCGAGGGCAGGGGCGATCTTGTCGGTTGCAATACGGGCAGCGCGGGCCGCGAAATCGCCCGGCATCGCGGTGGTGCGCTTGGCAAGCGAGGTGACGATGCCCCATTGTTCCACCGGCCCGCTGCGCGCGATCTCCAGCTGCTTCAGGCACTGCGCCAGCGCGAAATCGGGCAGGCGCACGCCCATCGCCCCGGCGGCACGCACGCGCTCTGCCTCACCGTCAAGCTGACCGGCATAGGCGATCATCCGCGCCAGATAGGCGTCGGCATCAGCCGGGGTGTCGACGCGGTGATCAACATCTAGAAGTTGCGGAATATCCAGATACGCCCCAACATTCTGCGCCACGGCATAGGGCGAATTACCCCAGCCAGAGGTGAGCGTGGCGACGTCGCCGTAGGGAAGGGCATAGCCCTCCGTCGCGCGCTGATACGCGGTGCGGACGACCTCAACATTGGTGCGAACAGCAGGCGAAAGCGTGGCGGTGTCGATCTTGTTCAGCTTGGCCAGCACCGTTCGGGCGCGGTTGGCGGCGGCGGCTTTGCCTGCCGGTCCGCGATTGCTCAACCGGTGTTTCAGCGCGGCACGCTTGCCCTTGTCGAGGCCAAGCCCGGCGGCGGCTTCCGGGTAATCGTCAAAAATCGTTTCCGCAGTTTTATCCAGCAATGCTGTTGCTGCCGAATCAGCGCCGGTCGCGCCAAATGCGGTGCCGGGCAGCAGCGCAGCCATCGCGGCGGCACCGCTGCCCTGCAAAAGATCACGGCGATTGAAGGACATCATCATTCTCCCCACGGAAACTGCGGCAACTTATGATCGCGGGCGTGCGCCGGCGCAACCGATCGGCTACCAATGGCGCGGGCAGCACTCTGCGCCCGATCAGGAAGGAATAGCGCATGTCGATGCTGGACGGACTGTTGGGCCAAGTGACGCAGAATGTGGACATCAAGAATTTGGCCGCCAAGGTCGGGTTGACGCCTGAACAGGTGGAAGCCGCTGTTGGCGCATTGGGCAAGGCGCATCCGGCACCGGGCGACACTGTGCAGACCGCCGCATCGGCCACCGGCCTGTCGCCTGATATCATGCAACAAATCGTCGGCCATATCGGTGGTGAAGGCGCGCTGGCGCAATTCGCCAGCCTGCTGGGCGGCGCTGGCGGTACAGCCGGGGTCATGGGCCAGATAGGCGGCATGCTCGACCGCGACGGCGACGGCAATCCGCTCAACGATCTGGCCGGCATGGCCAGCGGGTTCTTCGGGAAGAAGTAAGCGCTGGGGTACAGGACGTGGGGCTGGCAGAGGCCGTTTGCCACGTCCTGCGGGCCCGGATGCGATCAGTGCGTCAGTTCTACTGGAATGGTGCCGCCATTTTCCGCCAGCTTGCGCATCACCTGCTTGTGCAGCCAGATGTTCATCTCCGCGCTGCCATCTTTCTCGCCCGGATAGCCCAGTTCTTGCGCCAGCTCCTTGCGGTTGGCCAGGTTTGAATCGAGACCGATCAGCTTCATCAGGTCAACGATTGAGGTGCGCCAGTTGAGCTTCTCACCGTGGTGCGATGCAATTTCATCAAGCAATGCCGTTACATCGACATGCACGGCTGTAGCGGGGGCGAGCGTCGTGGTGGCGGCTGGCGCGGCGCTGGGTGCTGGTGCGGCGGTTGGGGCGGGGGCAGGCGCGGCTTTAGCGGCGGCTTTGCCCCAGATTGCATCCTTGATCATGCCGAAAATGCTCATGCGAACTGCTCCTGCTGTTGAAGGGGAGGTGGATCAGTCCCTCAAACTATCCCCTCAACGTAACAGCGCGGCGATGGTTGCTAATTAATGTTGCGGAAGAACAGCTTGCCCCTCAACAAGCAGCTTGCTGCCCTGCATCCCGGTTACGCGCAGCCGCGTGCCAGGCAGCGCATCGGCACCAAGCGCAGACCACACACCGTCACCCACCTGCACCCGCCCTTCGCCATTGATGATCGGTTCAACGACGGTGACGATCTCGCCGATCATGCGGGCACCGCGATCATTCAGCATCGGGTCTTCGGTGGCGACCGGATAATCCTGATACCAGCGCCGCCCGATCAGGATGGACACCACACTCCATACCCCAAACGCAATCAGTTGCAGGGGCACCGTCAACACCGGCAGCGCGAACACCGCCAGCCCGGTGATCGCCGCTGCAATCGCCAGAAACACCAGAAATGCGCCGGGGACGATCAGCTCTGCCGCGCCGAGCAGAATTGCTGTCGCAATCCAGATCAGCGCGGCATTGGCGATCAGGGCATCAAGGCTCACTGGTCTTGTGGCTCAAACGGTCC
>JBBSCC010000043.1:0-17703 GCA_038250735.1 Sphingomonadales bacterium
ATGCGGTGTTGGCGATTGCCAATTGAGACGACAACTTCGCCCATCAATCAGCCTGCGCCGCCAGCACGACATCAAGCGCACGCACGGCTTCACCCATGCTGTGCCTTAGCGCAGCATGGCGCTTTGCCAGGCTGTCGTCTGAAACCGGGCGTTCGGCTTCAGGACGGTCAACTAGGGCCGCCTCGATTCGGGCAAGGGCACGATCGATCCGATCGGCTGCCGACTGTGATTGCGCGTCGACCATGACGTAAATGTAACACGACAGGAACGCACGGCAAGTCGCGAATCGACGTCGAGGTTGACGGCGCGGCCCCGCCACCGCAAAGACGCGCCACATTGTTCACCTGCCGGTTCTTCGCTGCGTGTTGTACGCCTGCCGGCAATCCGGGAAGCATCTGATGGGCGTTACGCCGACCGATCTCGCCAATGCCATTCGCGCGCTGTCGATGGATGCTGTGGAGGCGGCGAATTCAGGCCATCCGGGGATGCCGATGGGCATGGCGGATGCCGCCACGGTGCTGTTCACCCGCTATCTGAAGTATAATCCGGCCGATCCGCGCTGGCCCGATCGTGACCGGTTCGTGCTATCCGCCGGGCATGGATCGATGCTGATCTACTCGTTGCTGAACCTGACCGGCTATGCCCGCCCGACGATTGATGACATCCGCAATTTCCGCAAATTGGGTAGCCCGTGCGCTGGCCACCCGGAAAATTTCGAGCTGGCGGGTGTGGAATGCACCACCGGGCCGCTGGGGCAGGGCGTGGCGATGGCAGTGGGGATGGCGCTGGCCGAACGGCATCTGAATGCCAGCTTTGGCGACGAACTGGTCGATCACCGCACCTGGGTGATCGCAGGCGATGGCTGCCTGATGGAAGGCGTAAACCACGAGGCCGTCGGGCTGGCCGGGCATCTGGGCCTGGGCCGACTGAATGTGCTGTGGGACGATAACAAGATCACCATCGACGGCGCCGTCAGCCTGTCGTCTAGCGAGGATATTCCGGCGCGATACCGGGCGTCGGGCTGGCACGTCGCCGAGTGCGATGGCCATGATGTGGCCGATGTCGCCCGTGCGTTTGAAGAAGCAATCGCTGATCCGCGACCCTCGCTGATCCGCTGCCAGACGATCATCGGCAAGGGCGCACCCAATAAACAGGGCACTTCCGCCACGCACGGCGCGGCGCTGGGCGCGGCTGAGGTTGCGGCGGCGCGCGAAACTTTGGGCTGGCCGCATGCGCCGTTTGAGATTCCGGCGGACATCCGGGCGGCATGGGCCGATTATGGAGCACGCGGGGCTGATGTTCAGGCTGCGTGGGCAGGGCGATTGGCAAACCACTCAGATGCCGCTGAATTCACCCGGCGCATGGCAGGCGATGTCGATCTGGAAGACGCGACCGGCTGGGCGTTTTCTACCTGGGACAAGATGCCCGCCTCTGTCGCGACGCGCAAAGCATCCGAACTGGTGCTCGAAGGGCTGGCTGCGGCGATGCCCGAACTGGTGGGCGGATCGGCTGATCTGACGGGGTCAAACAATACCAAGGCCAAGGTGCAGGCCCCGCTGACCCGCGACAATTATGCCGGGCGCTATATTTATTACGGCATCCGCGAATTCGGCATGGCGGCGGCGATGAACGGGATGGCGCTGCACGGCGGGGTGATCCCTTACGGCGGCACGTTCCTGGTGTTTTCCGATTATGCCCGGCCCGCGATCCGCCTGTCGGCGCTGCAACGCACCCGCGCGATTTATGTGATGACGCATGATTCGATTGGCCTTGGCGAAGACGGCCCGACGCACCAGCCGATTGAGCATGTGATGAGCCTGCGAATGATCCCGAACCTTGATGTTTATCGCCCCGCCGATTCGGTGGAGACGGCTGAATGCTGGGCGCTGGCGCTCGCGAAAAAAGACGGCCCCGGCCTGCTCGCGCTGACCCGCCAGAATCTGGCGCAACTGCGGGAGGGCGGCGATATGCTGAGCGCAAAGGGTGCGTATCGGCTGCGGGCGGCGGTGGCGGATCGGCAAGTCGTGCTGATGGCGACCGGTTCCGAAGTACAGATCGCGGCCGCCGTTGCAGCTGCGCTGGAAGAGCAAGGCATTGGGGCTGACGTCGTATCAATGCCGTGCTGGTCGCTGTTCGACAAACAGGATTCGGCGTACCGCGCCGATGTGTTGCCGCAGGGCGCGCTGCGCGTGTCGATTGAGGCGGGGACGACGCTGGGTTGGGAACGCTATACCGGCGATGCTGGCCTGCGTTTTGGCATCGACAGTTTTGGCGCATCGGCACCGATTGACGCGCTTTATGCACATTTCGGGCTAACGGCCGACGCCATCGTGCCGCAAATCATCACCAAATTGCAGAATTGACGGAGTTACAGGCATGACGATCAAGGTAGCGATCAACGGGTTCGGGCGCATCGGGCGACTGGTCGCGCGGGCAATGCTGGAGCAGGGCGATACCGGGTTAGAACTGGTTGCCATCAACGATCTGGCTGATGCGAAAGCCAATGCCTGGTTGTTCAGCCGCGACAGCGTGCATGGCCGTTACCCCGGCACAGTTGCGGCGGACGGCACCGATCTGGTGATCGACGGCAAGCGCATCCGCGTGACCGCCGAGCGTGACCCCGCCAAGCTGCCGCACAAGGAACTGGGCGTTGATCTGGTGCTGGAATGCACCGGCTTTTTCGCAGACCGTGAAGGCGGGCAAAAGCACCTGGATGCAGGCGCCAAGCGCGTGCTGATTTCTGCTCCCGCCAAGGGCGCTGACATCACCATCGTCTACGGCGTTAATCACGACAAGCTGACGGGCGACCATGTGATCGTTTCGAACGCATCGTGCACTACCAACTGCCTGGCGCCGGTTGCCAAGGTGCTCAACGATGCCATTGGCATTGAACGCGGGCTGATGACGACCGTCCACGCCTACACTAACGATCAGAAAATCCTGGATCAGGTTCACAGTGACCCGCGCCGCGCGCGCGCCGCCGCGATGTCGATCATCCCGACCACGACGGGTGCCGCGCGTGCCGTTGGTGAAGTGTTGCCCGAGCTGAAGGGCAAGCTGGATGGATCGGCCATTCGCGTGCCGGTGCCCGACGTATCGCTGATCGACCTCACTTTCACGCCGGGTCGGCCGACCACCAAGGATGAAGTGAACGCCATTTTGAAGGCAGCATCCGAGAGCGGCCCACTGAAGGGCATTCTTGCCTATACCGACGAACCGCTCGTCTCTATCGACTTGATGCACGATCAGGCATCGTCGACGGTCGACAGCCTGGAAACGGCGGTGATCGACGGTACGCTGGTGCGCGTGGTGAGCTGGTACGACAATGAATGGGGTTTTTCGAACCGCATGGTCGATACCGCCAAGGCAATGGCAGCGTTCCTCTGATATGAACGCGGGCGTGATCGCCGGGCTTGCCCGCCACGCCGCGCCGCGCGCGGCGATGGAGGTGATTGACCGCGCAACGATTACGCCGGAGCGCGGGGTTGAGGGGGATTGCAAGGGCCGCTTCAAGCCGGGTGGCCGCAATCGCCGTCAGGTCACGCTGATCGAACGCGGCGACTGGGAAGCGGCGACGGCGGCATTGGGCGTTGATCTGCCCTGGTCTGATCGCCGGGCGAACATTCTGGTCGACGGGATTGATTTGCCGCAAATTCCCGGCACCGTACTACGCATCGGCGACGTGCGTCTGGTGGTGATGGCCGAATGCGATCCCTGCCACCGGATGGACGCGCTGGCGCCCGGCCTGCAGCAGGCGCTGCGCGATGATTGGCGGGGCGTCGTGTGTACACGAGTCCTGAGCGGCGGCGAGATTGCGGTCGGTGACGCAATCATCGTTGAAAATGTGATGGAGAGCGTGGGTTGAAGGGGTTCAGGACGCTCGACGATATGGGCGATATTGCGGGCAAGCGCGTGCTGGTCCGTGAGGATTTGAACGTACCCATGGCAAACGGTGTGGTGAGCGACGACACTCGGCTGCGCGCGACACTTGCGACGGTAGCCGAACTGGCGGATCGCGGCGCGATTGTGCTGGTGCTGTCGCATTTCGGGCGTCCCAAGGCACCGAGCGCGGAATTTTCGCTCGCGCAGGTGACGGAGGCGTATGCCGATGTGCTTGGCCGTCCGGTGCAGTTTATCGACTGGGAAGATGCGGTCGCGGCGGTGTCGAAACTCGCGCCGGGTAACATTGCCGTGCTCGAAAACACGCGTTTCTTTGATGGTGAGAAAAAGAATGACCCTGCCGTGGTCGCCCGGTTTGCGGCGCTGGGGGATATGTTCGTTAACGACGCCTTTTCTACCGCACACCGCGCGCATGCCTCAACCGAAGGGTTGGCGCACGTGTTGCCCGCCTTTGCCGGGCGCGCGATGGAGGCCGAACTGGGTGCATTGGAACAGGCGCTTGGCAACCCCGAGCATCCGGTTGCCGCTGTTGTGGGTGGCGCAAAAGTATCATCAAAGCTCGACGTGCTGACGCACCTTGTCGACAAGGTCGATCATCTGATCATCGGCGGCGGCATGGCCAACACGTTTCTGGCGGCACGCGGCGTGAACGTTGGCAAGTCGCTGTGCGAGCATGACCTGATTGCCACCGTCGAAGAAATTTTTACCGCCGCAGAGCGCGCAAATTGCACCATCCATCTGCCTTATGATGTTGTTGTCTCGAAAGAATTTCGTGCAAACCCGCCAGTACGGACCGTAAACGTTCATGAGGTGGCGAGTGACGAGATGATCCTGGATATCGGCCCCGCCGCGACCGAGGCACTGGCCGATGTGCTGAAGACGTGCCGGACGTTGGTGTGGAACGGCCCGCTGGGCGCGTTCGAAACGCCGCCCTTTGATACCGCCACCGTTGCCCTTGCGCGCACAGCCGCTGCGCTAACGCAGAGCGGATCACTGGTATCGGTGGCAGGCGGCGGGGATACCGTTGCTGCGCTGAACCAGGCCAGTGTTGCGGGCGATTTCACCTTTGTGTCGACCGCAGGTGGCGCGTTTCTGGAGTGGATGGAGGGCAAGATATTGCCCGGTGTCGCGGCGCTGAAACGGGCCTGACAGCGCAGGCGCAACAATTAATGCGACAAATTCTGTTTGGTGTGCTAGGGAAACGCCATCACTCGAGTACCCCAAGAATTTCTCCCGTGACTGAGCGACCTGTGCGCGCCCAAAGACAGTCCCTGAGGAGCGGTGTTCGTGGATCTTAATTACCTATTCCGGCGTGAGCAGATTTCGCTCGTCAACGCTGAACGTGCCAATGGCCGCAGTGCGCGCGCTGTGCATGCAGCGCTGGCGCGTGGCTATGCCGGGATGATCGCCGAAAAGCACTCGTTTTACCGTTTTCGCAAGGCGCCGGTTTTGCCAGCAGCCTGCTAACCCGCTTCGGCGCGTCGGCCGGGGCCGGGCGACACGCCGACTTCTCGATATCGGCCCCAACCGGCTTGCACTGATGAATGGTGCCGCCGGATATACTCAAGGAACTACGACTATGCCGATTGGCACCGTGAAATTTTTCAACGCCGACAAGGGCTATGGCTTTATTGCACCCGAAGACGGCGGCAACGACGCTTTCGTGCACATCAGTGCAGTGGAAGCAGCCGGCATGCGCACGCTCGACAAGGAACAGCGCGTTTCCTACGAGCTGGAGCAGGACCGCCGTGGCAAGATGTCTGCGGTTAATCTCTCCGCAGCGTGATTGATCAAGGGGTGCCGGGCAACCGCCTGGCACCCCTTTTTCACCTGAATTACCCCATAGGAGGAGGGCCGCAATGACGACCACAGCACCCTTTTGCCGCGAGCGCGCCGAACAGGCCGCCGCCGATGCTGCTCTTGCAACCCTCGATAATGTTCGTGATCGCTATTTGCGCGCTGCCAAGGCGTGGGACGAAATGGCGAGCCGCGCCGAAAAAACCGCTGAGCGCCGCGCCGTCAACGAAGATGCCAAGGTCGCTGCCGAGCACGTGTGATCGTTTGGTGCCAATTGGTGCCATCGCAGGCGTTGCCCCCCGTCCGTCACGCCGCTAACAGCCGCGTAACACCGCATGCAAGCGAAGGGGATGCACATGACGCCGACCGTGAAAGCGATTCTCGCGAACTACGAATCCGATTCACCTGGCGTGAAGGCAAATCTGGCCCGCATCCTGATGCATGGCCGGTTGGGCGGCACGGGCAAATTAGTAATCCTGCCGGTCGATCAGGGCTTTGAACACGGCCCTGCGCGCAGTTTTTCGGTCAATCCGGCGGCCTATGACCCGCATTATCATTTCCAGCTGGCAATCGATGCCGGGCTGTCGGCCTATGCCGCGCCACTGGGCATGATAGAGGCGGGCGCGGCGACCTTTGCCGGGCAAATCCCCACCATTTTGAAGGTCAACAGCTCCAACAGCTGGGCAACCGCGATCAACCAGGCGCTGACGGGCAGCGTTGAGGATGCGCTGCGGTTGGGCTGTTCGGCGATTGGCTTCACCATTTATCCCGGTTCTGACGATGTGTTCGCGATGATGGAGCAAATCCGCGAAATGTCTGATCATGCCAAGTCGGTCGGCATTGCGACGGTCATCTGGTCATACCCGCGCGGTGGCAAGCTGAGCAAGGAAGGCGAACTCGCGCTCGATGTGGGGGCATATGCCGCACACATGGCGGCGTTGCTGGGCGCACACATCATCAAGGTAAAGCTGCCCAGCGACCATATCGAGCAGAAGGACGCCAAAAAAGCCTATGACGGCTTTGACAGCTCCACCCAGGCCAAGCGGGTCGCGCATGTTGTGCAGAGCTGCTTTGACGGGCGACGGATTGTGGTGTTCTCAGGCGGTGCATCCAAGGGTGCCGATGCGGTCTATCAGGACGCGCGCGACATTCGTGACGGTGGCGGCAACGGATCGATTATTGGCCGCAACACCTTCCAGCGCCCGCGCGCGGATGCACTGGCGATGCTCGACAAGCTGGTCGCCATCTACAAGGGCGAGGAATAAGCTGGTGGTCGAGCGCCTGAACCCGCCCGATAGCGGCTGGCAGGCGGTCGACCAGTACATCGCGGCGCATTTGCTGGGCGAGGATGTCGCGCTGTCAGCCACGCTTGCCGCCAACGCGGCAGCGGGCTTGCCCGATATCGTTGTATCGCCGCCGCAGGGCAAAATGCTGCACTTGTTCGCCCGCATGGCAGGCGCGCGCCGCATTTTGGAGGTGGGGACGCTGGGCGGCTATTCCACCATCTGCCTTGCGCGGGCCTTGCCGGCAGGGGGCCAGCTGGTGTCGTTGGAAATTGACCCGCATTACGCCAGTATCGCCCGGGAAAATGTCGCGCGGGCGGGGCTCGCTGACCGTGTCGACATTCGTGTTGGTGCAGCGGTCGACACACTGGCTGCGATGATCGCCGCCAGCGAAGCGCCGTTTGACCTAGTATTCATCGATGCCGACAAGCCGTCCAATGTCGACTATCTGCACGCTGCCATGGCGCTGTCGCGGTCGGGCACCACCATTATCGTGGATAATGTCGTGCGCGAGGGGCAAGTGGTGGATGACAACAGCGATGATCCGCGCGTTATTGGCACCCGCGCACTGTTTGCAGCGATTGCCGCAGAACCACGGTTGAGCGCGACGGCGGTGCAGACCGTGGGCGTGAAGAAGTGGGACGGGTTCCTGCTCGCCGTTATCGCGTGAGCGTAAAACCAAGGCGGTAATCACCGGGCCGCAACACGCTGTTGGTGAAGCGGATCGGTTCGACCGACGTCAGCGTAATGGTGCGGTTGGCAATCTGCCGTGCTTCCCCGAGTGTCAGGTCCATCCGCTGGCGATACCGCCCGGTTCGAACATCGGCGCGCACCACAACCCGGCCACCCCAGATGCAGCGGGCATTGGCGGGGCAGCGGCTATCCTCAATCACCCGGATGGGGCGAATGCTGGTTCGGTCGATCCGAAGAGTTTGGCCCAATCGCACCAAATCATCATGTGGCATGGCAGTTGCTGGTGAAGCGCCAAGGACGATCAGGGCGGCGAGCCCAAGGGCGATGTTTTTGTTCATAAGCGCAACCTTACCCGCTGCTGATGAGCCATGGATGAACGACGCTTTCATTGCCGCCAATCCGGGGCTACGACCGCGCCATGAACGTTGATGAACATGATCCCCTAGGCCCGCTCGACCCCGATTTCGCCTCGCAGTTCAAGCGCGATGACCGGCGCCCCGCCTGCCAGCTATACCTTATCTCACCGCTGGACGTGGGCGGCGCGTTTCCTGATCGGTTACGCCGGGCGTTGGGGGCGGGGCCAGTGGCCGCGTTTCAATTCCGCGTGAAAGGCATCGATCAGCACGCCGCAACAGCGCTGGCCGAGCCGTTGCAGAAAATCTGCGCTGAGCATGATGTGGCGTTTCTGGTCAACGACAGCATTGCGCTGGCCAAAAGGCTGGGCGCGGACGGTGTGCATCTGGGCCAGGCAGATGGCGACCCGCGAGAGGCGCGCGCCGAGCTTGGCCCGGCAGCGCAGATCG
Organism: Sphingomonadales bacterium; assembly: GCA_038250735.1. Taxonomy (GTDB): domain Bacteria; phylum Pseudomonadota; class Alphaproteobacteria; order Sphingomonadales; family Sphingomonadaceae; genus Sphingomonas. The sequence continues at coordinate 8,477 of JBBSCC010000043.1, forward strand.
GCGTCACGTGCCACGACAGCCGCCACCTGGCGATGGAAGCGGGCGAGCGCGGCGCGGATTACGTCGCCTTTGGAAGTTATTTTCCCACCACTACCAAGCAGGTGGAACATCATGCCGAGCCGGTGCTGCTCAGTTGGTGGTCAACCATGTTCGAAATCCCCTGCGTCGCGATTGGCGGCATTACGCCCGCCAATGCGCGACCATTGGTGACGGCGGGGGCAGATTTTCTGGCGGTGTCGCACGCGGTATGGGGCGGGGACGAGGAAGCCGCTGTGCTGGCGTTTCAACAGGCCATGAAGCGCTAACGATAACGCTGGCCGACCCCTTACCAGTGGCGAACGCGCCCGGTATCAACATGGACGAATCCGTCCTTGGGGTAATAGCCAACGCCGCCTTTGCCCAGGTCAACCGCCGCCGCACGAACGCGGTCCAGCGCGACGCCCGGCACGTGGATGTCGCTTGCTTTGCCCAACATATGCTGACTTTTGGTGGCAACACCGCTGTGTGTGCCACCCGCTGCCTTTAGCGCCCCGTTGGTGGCTGGCGATCGATAGCCCGAAATCAGATCGAGCGGCTGATTGCCCGGTTGTCCTAGCTTTTCACGAAGGCTGACAAGCATCGCCAATAGCTGGCGGTCAATCGGGAATGCCTCTCCCGTGCGCCAGTCCCGCATCCCGTGCGCAAGCTCCGCTAGCCCTTGTGGCAGGAACTGCCCAGCGCGGGCAAACAAGGCGTCAACCTTTTCCCCTGTGTGCACATTGCGCAGCGCCAGCCGCCATTCCGTCGGCGCGGCGCTGGCGCGATCGGGCAACATGAGCATCGCCGCGCCAGCGACGATGCCACCCAGTACGCCGCGCCGTGGGGTAACGTTTTTCAGCGCGCGTGCGGAAACGGATGGCGATTGGTTCGTTGACAGCATGTAGTAGTGTGTAGGATATTGATTTGACCAATAAAACAGCCATTGCGGTCACTTGCCTGATGCTGGGCTCAATTGGGCCGATTGCCGCGGTCGCTGCGCCGGAAAGGCCGGTCAATGCACCGAATGCGCCCACAGCGGCGGTCGATGCAACCCTGTTGCATGTTCAGGTTATCCTGGATCACCTTGGTTTTTCACCGGGGGTGCTTGATGGGCGTCCTGGCCAGTCGATGACGACTGCGCTGAAGGGATTTCAACAGTCGCGGGGGTTCAGGCAAACCGGTGAGCTCGATGCGGCAACGATGCAGGCGTTGCGCCAGTACCGCGCGATGCGCGCAACGCGCCGGCTGCGATTGACGGCGGAGGGCCTTGCCGGTCCCTTTGTTAATCCGATGCCTGAATCCCCGCAGGAAAAGGCCAAGTTGGGGGCGCTAGGCTATAGCGGTCCAATGGAGAAACTGGCGGAGATGTTCCACACCACGCCGCAAGTGCTGATTGCGCTGAACAGTCCGACGACGCGTCTGCGCCCGGGAAGCTATGTTGTATTCCCCAACGCCCTGCCGTCGTCGCGTGCTTACGACGCAAAGCTGCCGCAACAGTGGCGGGACACGCTGTCGATGTTGAACGTCGATGCGGTTCAGCCGACGGGCGCGAAAATTGTGGTGGATAAATCAGACGCTGTACTGCGCGTCTATGACAAGGCTGGCACGCTGGTTGCCCAATTTCCCGCCACCATGGGCAGCACGCATGATCCCTTGCCCATCGGGAAGTGGAAGGTGCAGGGCGCATCGTATAACCCGCCATTTCACTACAATCCGGCGCTATTCTGGGATGCAAAAAAGGGTTCCAAGGACGCGCTGTTGCCACCTGGACCAAACGGGCCTGTGGGCGTCGTGTGGCTCGATCTGTCAAAGCCGCATTATGGTATCCACGGCACACCCGCACCCGAGACGATTGGCCGGGCAGAAAGCCATGGCTGTATTCGTCTGAGCAATTGGGATGCTGCGCGGCTGGCCTCGATGGTCGGCCCAGGTACGCCTGCCATTTTTCAGCGCTGATCAGTGCGCGGTACCGCTATCGCCGGGGTGCTTTTTGTGGGCGTCGCATGGGTATTGGCAAACACCGTCAAGATACACGCTGTTGCCCCGGCATCCGGTTTTATGACGGCCAATACGGCCGGGCTATCGACGCCGGCGAACGAACGGCATTCAATCGACTTGCTTAGCCTTACTGTGCCTGCGGTCATTATTCCGCTCACGGTGCCGGTGGCGGGGGTTGTGCCGTCGGCAATTGCTGACAGCTGGGGCGATGTGCGGGAAAATGGTCTGCGTGCGCATCACGGGACAGATATCATCGCGGCTGCAGGTGAGCGTGTCTTGGCTGCGGCGCCCGGCACCGTCGACAAGCTGCACCAGAGTGCGGCGGGCGGTATAACAATTTATGTTCGCTCGCCCGATCGGCAATGGAGCTATTACTACGCGCATCTCAGCAACTATGCGCCGGGCTTGCATGAGGGGCAGGTGGTGCAGACCGGCGAACTGATTGGCTTTGTCGGTGATACGGGTAATGCTGGTTCAGGCAATTATCACCTGCATTTTGGGTTATCGCACACCGCGCCCAGCGACCGTTGGTGGCAGGGAACCCCGATCAATCCGTATCCGAGCCTTGCGGGAAGCAACAGCCCCGGTTAAAGCCCCGCCCTTCGCTCTTTCAACATCACAGGCATTCCCATGAAGATCAGCGGCGTCGAAATTCGCCCCGGCAACATCCTTGAATATGAAGGTGGCATCTGGAAAGCGGTGAAAATCCAGCATACTCAGCCTGGTAAGGGCGGTGCCTATATGCAGGTTGAAATGAAAAACCTGATCGATGGGCGCAAAAACAACGTGCGCTTCCGCTCCGCCGAAACGGTGGAGCGCGTGCGGCTGGACACCACTGATTTCCAGTTTCTGTTCCGTGACGGCGACATGCTGACCTTTATGGACAAGCAGACTTACGACCAGATCACCCTCGATGCGGGCATCCTGGGCGATGCGGCGGCGTTCCTGCAGGACGGGATGGATGTGGTGATGGAACTGTACGACGAGCGCCCGATCAGCGTGCAGCTGCCCGACACGATCGAAGCGCTGATTGTTGAGGCTGACGCGGTGGTGAAGGGGCAGACGGCATCGTCAAGCTACAAGCCGGCAATGCTCGAAAACGGCGTGCGCGTGATGGTGCCGCCGCATATCGGTGCCGGCACGCGGATCGTGGTTGATGTGTACGAACAAACTTATGTGAAGCGCGCGGACTAACCAAATTCCCCTCCTGCTTGCGGGAGGGGCTAGGGGTGGGCCTATCCCCACCAACAGGTTTCGCACGCGGCACTGCCCACCCCCAACCCCTCCTGCAAGCGGGAGGGGGGAGAAGATAATGGTTTCCCACTCTGGCCTGCTCACCGTTATGGAACGTGCCGCGCGCAAGGCAGCGCCCCGGCTGCGGCGTGACTTTAACGAAGTCCAGCACCTGCAGGTCAGCCGCAAAGGGCCAGCCGATTTTGTGTCGATGGCCGACAAGCGCGCCGAACAGACGATTTATGAAGAATTGAGCCATGCGCGGCCCGACTGGGCCTTCCTGATGGAAGAGCGCGGCGAGATTGCGGGCGACCCCAATAAGCCGCGCTGGGTGGTCGATCCGCTGGATGGCACCAGCAACTTCCTGCACGGCATCCCACATTTTTCGATCTCGATCGCTGTGGAGGAACCGCGCCCGGATGGCCGGTACGAAACCGTGTCGGCGCTGGTCTATCAACCGCTGACCGATGAAAGTTTTTGGGCAGAGCGCGGGCGCGGGGCCTGGCTGACTGACCAGCGGCTGCGGGTTTCGGCGCGCAACGACCTGTCCGAATCGCTGATTGCGACGGGCATTCCATTCCTGGGCCATGGCGACTTCGCGCAGTGGACGCGGATTTTTGGCGCGGTGGCTCCCGGCGTGGCGGGCATCAGGCGGCTGGGATCGGCTGCGCTTGATCTGGCATGGGTCGCGGCGGGGCGGTTCGACGGATACTGGGAATCAGGCCTGAGCCGGTGGGACGTTGCGGCCGGCATCTTGCTGGTCAAGGAAGCCGGCGGCTACGTAACCGATTTTCGCGGCGGCGACCGGATGCACGAGCGGAACGAGTTTTTGGCGGCGAACGATGCGCTGCATAACAAGCTGCATAAGCTTGTAGCGGGATCGTTGCGGTAACCGCCAGATAGCGCTTAATTGGTGCGTTTATTGCTCCAGCATCGCTGCGGCCAGCGCCTCCAGATCTCCCGCTGACCACTCCCAATCCTGCGCCATGTGCGCATCGGGCGCTGTCTGCCCGCCATATTCCATTGGGCGATCCACATAGGCCGTTTGCAGCCCGCACGCGCGTGCTGCGGCCAGGTCGCTATGGTGGGCCGCGACCAGGCATAGCTCGCCCGGGGCAATGCCAAGCAGATCGGCGGTGCGCAGATAGGCTTCGGGGGTTGGTTTGAACGCCTGCACGGCCTCTGCCCCCAATATCGCGTCAAAGGGCAGGGCGGCCCGCCGCGCCAATTCCATCGTCAGCGCGATGTTACCGTTGGACAGTGTGACGACGGGGAAATGGGCTCTCAATCGCGTCAGCCCGGCCACCGCATCCGGCCACGCGTCCAGCCGACGCCAGGCGAGGGCAAAGTCGCGTGCGGTTTCCTCTGCCAGGGTAACGTCGTGGGCCGCCAACAGGGTATCGAGCGTTTCACGGTTCAGCACATCGAGCCGGGTGAAGGGCCGTTTGCCGGATCGCACCGCCTCCATCGCTGGTTGATATAATCCACGCCATGCATCGGCAAAGCGCGCCGGATCGATATCGCTGCGGCCGGCCTGTGCGAAGACCATCGCTGCTTCGCGCGCAATGCTGGTGCGCCAGTCGACCAATGTGCCGAAGACATCAAATGCCATTATCTTGGGGAGGGGCATCTTGACCTTGGCCATGATCGGTTCTCCAAAGGGGACGACAATGGGATGCCCGTCGCCGGTTTTGCAGCGGTCGTCAATAAAAGCCAATCAGGGGGCGGATATGGCGCAGGGAATGCCACGAAACGGCTGGTGGATGTTGATATTGGGGCTGGCGCTCGCGCTGGGCGGCGCGATGCTGGCAAGCCGCGTGCAGACGGCGGGCGGGGTTGCGGTGCGCGATATCCGCTTTCTGGGCACGGGCGGCAAGATGATGAGCGCGCTGCTCTATGTGCCGTCCACCGCCACGCCCGCCACCAAGGCACCGGGCATATTGGCGGTTCATGGCTATATCAATTCGCGCGAGACGCAGGACGGGTTCGCGATTGAATTCGCGCGGCGCGGCTATGTGGTGCTGGCCATTGACCAGACCGGGCATGGCTATAGCAGCGGCCCGGCATTTTCGAACGGCTTTGGCGGGCCGGACGGGCTGGCGCATCTGCGCAGCCTGGCGATGGTCGATACCGATAATATCGGGATGGAGGGGCACAGCATGGGCGGCTGGACGGTGCTTGCCGCCGCCGCTGCCTATCCCGATGATTACAAGGCGATTGTGCTGGAAGGATCGTCCACCGGCGCGCCCTATGCCAAAGACGGCAGCCCAAGCTGGCCGCGCAATCTGGGGCTGGTGTACAGCCAGTATGACGAGTTTTCGAAGCTGATGTGGGGCGTGGACAAGGCCCGCGACGTGGTCGATTCAGCCAAGCTGAAATCGGTGTTTGGCACCAACGAGCGGATTGTGCCGCGCAAGGTGTATGGCTCCATCGCGGCTGGCACTGCGCGCATATTGGCCACCCCGGCGGTAACGCACCCCGGCGACCATATTTCGCCCGAAGCAATTGCGCGCGCGATTGACTGGTTCTCCGTAACGCTGAAGGGCGCACGCCCCATCCCGTCGGGCAACCAGATCTGGTATTGGAAAGAAGCGGGGACGGCGCTGGGCCTGATCGGCTTTGTGATGATTGTGCTGGGCGCGTTTGACGTGCTGCTGCGCTTGCCAGCATTTGCCGGGGTGCGCGGCATTGTGGAGCCTGCGGTGGAGACACGCGATGGCCGCTGGTGGCGGGCGTTTTTGATGACGAGCTTCCTGCCCGCGCTCACCTTTTTCCCGGTGTTTGTCGCGGTGTTCCTGCTGGTTCAGCCCAACCCGATATTGCCACAAACGGTGACGACCCAGATCACCCTGTGGGCGCTGGTGGGGGCGGGGATCAGTTGGTTGATCGGGCGCGGGGCGATCAGCGGGCGGCAGGCGGATTGGGCACCGGCGGTGGTGCTGGCGGTGTTGAGCGTAGCGGCAGGCTATGCCGAATTGATGGCGGCGGACCAGTTGTTCCACACCGATTTCCGGTTGTGGATCATCGCGGTCAAGCTGCCGACCGCGCAGCAGATGATGATTGCCGCGATTTACATCATCCCGCTGACAATCGGTTTTCTGGCCAGCGTACGCACCTTGGTCGATCGGCTAACGGTGCAGGGCGATGGCTGGATGGCGCAATATGGCTGGGCAAAGCTGGCGCTCGCATTGGGCTTTGTGGTGATGCTGGTGCTTGATTACGGGGTGTTTTTCCTCACCGGCCAATTGCCGACCGCGCTGGATCCGCTCAGCACGGTCATCGCGTTGCAATTCCCGGTTGTGCTGACGGCGGTGGCCATCATCGCCATCTTTACGTGGCGGCGCACGGGCAGCTACCGCCCCGGCGCGCTGATTGCGGGGTTGCTGGTCACGCTCTATGTGGTCGCCGGTACGGCAACACAGGGTTGGTGAGCGCATGATGATTGCCGATTTCGATCTTGATCGGTTTGTTTCCGCAACGCTGGCGGAAGATTTGGGGCAGGGCGGTGACATCACGTCTGCGGCGGTGATCCCGGCGGATGCGCGCTTTGCTGGCGTGATGGACAGCCGCGATCCGATTGTCGTGGCGGGACTGCCGATTGCCGAAGCGTTTTTTCGCGCGCTTGATCCCGATGCGGTGATTGAATTGCTGGTGGAGGAAGGTGCACGGGTGCCCGCTGGCACCGATCTGATGCGCATTTCGGGCAGCGCGCGGGCGATGCTGACGGCGGAGCGATCCGCGCTGAATACAGTCCAGCATCTGTCGGGCATCGCGACGATGACGCGGGGCTATGTCGACAAAATCATGGGCACCAGCGCCACGTTGCTCGATACACGCAAAACCATCCCCGGCCTACGCCTGCTGGAAAAATACGCGACCCGGATGGGCGGCGCGACCAACCACCGCATGGGCCTGTGGGATGCGGCGATGATCAAGGACAATCACGTCGCGGTGGCCGGATCGGTGGAGGAAGCGGTGCGACGCGCCAAGGCAGCGGGCATCGCACGGATTATCGTGGAGGTTGACCGGGTTGACCAGATCGAACCCGCGCTGGCCGCTGGGGCGACGCATTTGCTGCTCGACAACATGCCGCCGCCGATCCTGCGCGGCGCGGTGACGCTGATTGGCGGGCGGGTGCCGACTGAGGCTTCGGGCGGCGTGCGGCTGGATACGATCCGTGCCATTTCCGAAACGGGCGTGACTTACATCAGCGTCGGTCGACTAACGCAATCAGCCCCGGCAGCAGATATTGGGCTGGATTTTGCCACCATTTCGGCAGCAATTGGCTAGCCTTTGCCTATCGTTGGCGCGTAATTGGCAGTATAAAGCGGCAAATTGCAGCAAATTGCTGCAAAAAGGGAATGTTATGCCAATAATGTCCAGGCACCATCTTGCCGTGTTCATGCTGTTCGGGGCTGCCGTGGCAATGCCCTGCGTCGTGCAGGCCCAGGCCTATAGTTGCGCAGTGCCGGATCAGGTGCCCGTGCCACGATCGGACGGCCCCAGCGCGAGCCAGCCCCAGCGCCTGTTGCCGATTGGCAGCTATACATTGGCGATCAGCTGGACGCCGCAATATTGCCGCAGCAACGCGCGCGATGCCTCTGCCCAATTCCAGTGCGGGGGCGACAACCGGTTCGGCTTTACGCTGCACGGCCTGTGGCCCGACGGCACGGGGGAGAAATGGCCGCAATATTGCAAAGCGGCAGAAATTTTGCCCGCTGCGGTGATCCGCAAAAACCTGTGCGCCACCCCGTCCGCGCAGTTGTTGCAGCATGAATGGGCCAAGCATGGCACCTGCATGAACATTACGCCCGGTGATTATTTTGATAAGGCGACCGGGATGTTCGGGCGGTTGCGCTACCCCGATATGAATGCGCTGTCGCGGCGACGATTGACGGCGGGGCAACTTGCGACGGCAGTGGCCCGCGCCAATCCGGGGTTGCAGGCCAATATGATGCGGATCACCGCCAATCGTCAGGGTTGGCTGGACGAGATTTGGCTATGCATGAACACGCAACTGCGCTTTGCCGCCTGCCCCGCGCATCAGGGTGGGCTGGCACCGGGCAAGCTGGTGAAGATATGGCGGGGGCGGCGTTAGGGGCGGTGATCCGCGCAGGCTGGAGCGGGGTGGCATTTGATTGACTCACCACTCCAACCGATCGTGTCGAGCGAAGTTGAGACACCCCGCGCAGCGCTTGCGGTATGTTTCTCGACTTCGCTCGAAACGAACGGGTCAACATAAAGTCATCAGACGCTAGATCATAGCGCGTTGATTCTGCATCACTTCCGTCATTGCGACCCCGGCCTTGAGCCGGGGGAAGCAATCCAGCCTGCCGCGCGTGGTGAGGCTGGATTGCTTCGCTGCGCTCGCAATGACGATTCGAATTTTACGCGGGCCGACCACGCCGGTACGACCCGTCTGCCCTGAGCGAAGTCGAAGCATGTCCTGAGCGCCCGCCCTTGCCGGCAGTCGAAGGGGGCAAGCGCAGCGAGCGGATCTGTTGGCTTTCACTTCTGCACAATGGGCCGAAGTTTATCCTGCGCGGCTGGCTTGCCAGCCATTCGAAGGGCTCAGCCCAAACGGTGGGGACGGGAAGCTGAAGCGCAATCAAAGTTACACCCGCCGCTCACCCGGCCCCTCACCCCTGAATAATCGCCGTGGACGGGTGGTGACGATCCATGAAGCGCTTCACCATTTTCAGGTTGCGCGTGTTCGATCGGAAAAAGAAATCAGGCACCGCGCCGATCCACGGGATCAGGCCGAGCAGATAATCGATGCCGATATTGCCGGCCATGCGTGCCATATGCGTCTTGGTCATGCCCAGGTTGCGCGCTTCCCACATCATCCATCCGCCCATGGCGGCGGCAATCGTGGGGCCGGCGACCGGGATGAAATCAAGGATCACGTCCAGCCCCACTTTGCGGTTCAGGCCGGGAATGGTGACTAACCCTTCGAGCAGATGCTCCATGCTCTCAAT
>JBBSCC010000044.1:0-17335 GCA_038250735.1 Sphingomonadales bacterium
AACAGGATATGGTTCATGCGTTTATCTCCGGTATGCGCCAGCAGCGGCGACGACCGGTTACTCGACCAAGGTCCTGACGCGCTCCTGACGCTTTGATCAGAAAGTCGAGAATCTTCGAGCCACAGCGTTTTTGCGGGTCCGTCAGCTTTTCGTCAGTTGCGCAGCGCAGTTGGAAAGGGACGGGCAAGCCCCCGCCCGACCATAAAGGCCCGACCATAAAGGCCCGACCATAAAGGATTGCCGCCATGAAACGCTCCACCCTCCTCAAGCTCGCCATCGCATCGGCCGCCCTGTCGGTCGCCTCCACCGCCAGCGCCGCGCCTGTCTGCACCAAGCTGCCTCCTGCCAAATGGCTTAGCCCGGCCCAGATGAAGGCGAAGATCGCCAAGATGGGATACCGCGACATCAAGGTCTTTCAGGTCTCGGGCAGCTGCTACGAAATCTATGCCCACACCAAGGATGGCAAGCGCGCCGAGGTGTATTTCAATCCGGTGACCGGTGCGGTCGTCCAGAACAACGTAGACTGATCGTGGCCGCGGCATCCCCCGTCGCCGTCACGCCCACCCCTGGCCCGGTTCCCCGCCGGGTCAGGGTGTGGGATCCCATCGTTCGCGTGTTCCATTGGACTGTAGCGGCCGGCGTCATCGCCAACCTGACGTTTTTGCGGCACGACGAAAACCCGCATATCTATGTCGGCTATGTCGTCGTGGCAGCGCTGGTCGTCCGGCTCATTTGGGGCCTTGTCGCGCGGAACCACGCCCGCTTCGCCGGTTTCGTGCCCGGGCCTCGCGGCCTAATCGGCTATTTCAAGGCAATGCTCGGCAAGCGCGAGCCACGTTATCTTGGACATAATCCCGCCGGTGCGGCCATGATCGTGCTGTTGCTGGCCCTGCTGGCAACGGTGGGAACGAGCGGATGGATGATGGGCCTCGACGCCTTTTGGGGCGTTGCCTGGGTCGAGACGATGCATGAGGTATCCGCCAACGTCCTGATCGGTGCCGTCGCGCTCCATGTCATCGGCGCGATCGTCGAAAGCATCCGCCACCGTGAGAACCTGCCGCTGGCGATGATTACCGGCTATAAGCGGGCGGCAGAAGGGACGGACATCGACAATGCGCCTGTTGCTGGTTGAAGATAATGCGCGCCTGGCGAGCCTGATCCGCGAGGGGCTCGACCGGCAGGGCTTTGCGGTCGACTGGTGCGAGACGGTCGATGGCGCCGAGCATGCGCTGAAGATCAATGAATATGACCTGCTGCTGCTCGATCTCGGCCTGCCCGATGGCGAGGGTCTGGATCTCGTTCGTGGGCTCCGGCGACGGCAAGATATGATGCCGATCCTGATCCTGACCGCGCGCGGCGGCCTTGATGACCGCGTGCTGGGTCTCGATGCGGGCGCGGACGATTATCTGGTCAAGCCGTTTCAGATACCGGAACTTGCCGCCCGCTGCCGTGCGCTGCTCCGTCGTCCCGGCGCTTCGCTTGGCACCGAACTGAACGTTGGCAACGTGATGCTGCATTCAGCCGAACGCAGTGTCGCGGTCGCGGGGCTTGCCGTCGACGCGACCCCGCGCGAGGTTGACTTGCTCGAATGCCTGTTACGGCGCGCAGGGCATGTCGTTGCCAAACCAGCGTTAGAGGGCGCGCTGTATTCGATGGATGCTGAAGTCACACCCAACGCGCTGGAGGCGTGTATCTCGCGCTTGCGCAAGCGATTGACCACTGCGGGGGCCGATGTGCAGATCCGCACTGTCCACGGCGTCGGCTATGCGCTGTTCGCACCCGTCACCGTCTATGACGCGCGCGTTCATGGATAGAGCAGGCAATAGCAAAAAGGGACCGGCTGGCCCAACGCTGTTCCGCCAGATCGCAACCCGGCTGGCCGCCTTTACCCTGCTGTTCGCTTTGCTCGACGTCGGCATTGTCGTTTTTACCTACAGCAGCCAGCCTGAATCGCTGGCGCAGGAACTGCTGACGCTAGAAGCGAGCAAGGCGGCAAGATCGACTACGCTGGCCCCCGACCTGCTGGCTGGGCCGCCGGGGGCGCAGCATTGGGCTGCCCGCTATATCGAGCCGAAGGCGGCTGGGCCTGCAGCGCCGCGCGCTGGTGCTCGCGCAGGCGTGCTGATGGACTGGACGCGGCGCGAGCGCATTGCCGATGGTTACCGCATTTCGGGCGTCCGTTCCGTCATTCAGGAGGGGCAGCAACGATGGCTGTTCATGCAGTTCGAAGGCGACGGCATCCGTCCCTATGTGCCGGTGATCGTCAACGAGATTGTCCAGCATGTCGTGCTGCCGCTGATCCCGCTGTCGCTGATCCTGCTGCTGTTTAACATCTTCGCGGTCCGCCGCGTCCTTCAGCCGCTCCGACGCGCAGAGGCGGAGGTGGATGCGCTTGATCCTGATAATGTACTCCTCCGCCTGTCGGAAGCGCCCGAACCGCGCGAGGTGAATACGCTGGTTCGCGCCGTCAACCGGGCGCTCACCCGGCTGGACGAGACGATGGCAATCCTTCGGGGCTTTACCGCCAACGCCGCGCACGAACTGCGCACACCGCTGTCGATCATGCAGCTGTCGCTCGACAAACTACCGCCGAGTGCGTTGCGCGACGACCTTCAGGCCGACACCCAGCACATGACCCGGCTCGTCGGCCAGATGCTCGATCTTGCGCAGGCGGACGCGATGGCGGGGGAACCCGACACGCCGGTTGATCTCGCCGATATCGGTCGGGACATTGTTGCCGCCATGGCACCCAAGGTGTTCGAAGCCCAGCGCGACCTGCGCTTTGATGCGATCGGTGACACCCGAGCGCTCGGCCATGCCGAGGCAATCTACCGCATTTATCGCAACCTGATCGACAATGCGCTGGCCCATGCGCCGGGAGAATCGCCGATCGAGGTGACCGCCGGCCCCGGCCCGCAAATCAGCGTCCGCGATCATGGTCCCGGTATTGCCGACGAGGATATGCCGCACATCTTCGAACGATTCTGGCGGAAAGACCGGCGCAAGACCGATGGCGCGGGGCTGGGGCTCGGGATAGTCCAGCGGCTCGCACAGGCGCATGGCGGGGCCATTACGGTCGAAAACGCAGCCGGCGGCGGCGCGCTGTTTCGGGTGACTTTTGCAGCCCCTGACCGTGCACGCGTTCGGGACCAGAAAGGCGAGGGCTGATTGGACAGCTATCTGATCCTGTTCCTGATCGTTTTGGGCGTGAACCTGATGCCCGCGTTCGGCCCCCCGACATGGTCGATCATTGTCCTTTATGGCCTCAACACACAGTTGCCCACGGTCGGAATCATTCTGACCGGCGCGCTTGCGGCTGCCTCTGGCCGTTATGTCCTGGCCCACCTCTTCCGTTTGCTTGGAAGCCGCATTCCCGTGCGCATCCGGCTCAATCTCGCCGCGGCAAAGGAGGCGCTTGAACGGAACAAACGCAGCGGATTCGTGGCGCTGGGATTGTTCGCGCTGTCACCGTTGCCGTCAGCGCAGTTGTTCGAAGCGGCGGGCCTTGCGCGCGTGCGCCTTGCGGGCTTCACCATCGCCTTCTTCGCGGGCCGACTGATATCCTATTCGATTTACGCGCTGACCGCGAAGGGCCTGCAGAAAACGTCCCTCGGGGATGAGTTTCTGAATGTTTTCAAAAGCCCGGCAAGCATCGCCATCCAGTTGCTCATGATCGCCGCACTGGTCGCCCTGACAAGGGTGGATTGGCAAAAGCGGCTCGGTGCGTCTCGCGCCGAGGGTAGCGGTGGTCGATAGGGGTTAATCGACCGTTACCTGACCAGATTGACCGTCTCGTCAGGTTTCCGTCAGAACTTCAGTGGATGCCTTCACCCTGATGGAGGTGATGATGTCCAACCTTTCGACTGCCCCTGTTTCGCCTGCTGCTCATCACGGTGCCGCGCGCATTCGCGTGTGGGATTTGCCGGTGCGAATGTTTCATTGGCTGCTGGTTGTCGCGATCCTGATCGCGTTCCTGTCATCCGAAGAGGGGAGCGCGCTTTCGCCCTGGCATATCCCCGCCGGGTGGATTGCCGCCGTCCTTATCGCGTTTCGGCTCGTCTGGGGTGTCGTTGGCGGTGAGCATGCCCGTTTTGCCGATTTCATGAAGCCGGACCAGATCGTGCATCATGTGTCCGGCTTGTTCTCCGGCAAGCCCGAACGATCAGTCGGCCACAACGCGCTTGGCGGTATCGCGATTATCGCGCTGCTCGGCACGGTTGGCGGCATCATCTACACCGGGGCCACGATGCAGGGCGAAGGCGAAGGCGGTCTGCACGAAACTCTGGCGAACGTCCTGCTCGCCCTGATCGCACTGCATGTTGTCGCCGTGATCGCCATGTCGTTGCTGACGAAGGATAATCTGATCGGTGCCTTTATCAGCGGCACAAAGCGCGCCGATTTGCATCCGGACGCGACCGATGCGCGTCCGCCCGTGCCGCTTGCCGTTCCGCTCGCGGTGATCGCCATCACGGGCGCGGCTTATGGCGCAACGCGGATCGACCCGCTGGCGTTCACCACTGGCGCGCATGCCGATTCGGGCGACACTTCGAAAAATGGCGAGCGCGGCGATGACTAGGCTGCACCTTCACCCTGAACGTCATCTTGTGTCGCGGATCGGCTGGCTCCGCGCCGCCGTGCTCGGGGCCAATGATGGCATCGTTTCGACTGCCAGCCTGATCATCGGGGTGGCGGCGGCGGCGGGAAAGCCGGGCGATATCCTGATAGCCGGGGTCGCCGGTCTGGTCGCAGGCGCGATGTCGATGGCGGCTGGCGAATATGTATCGGTCAGCTCGCAGTCCGATACCGAACAGGCCGATCTGGCGCGTGAGCGGGCCGAACTAGCGGGGGATGTCGCTTCCGAAATCCACGAGCTGGCCGGCATCTATGTCAAACGCGGCGTCGACCCAGCGACCGCCGATGTCGTCGCGCGGCAATTGATGGCGAAGGATGCGCTGGCCGCCCATGCCCATGACGAGCTCGGCATATCCGAGATGACGACGGCGCGCCCCATTCAGGCAGCACTGACATCCGCCGCGACCTTTACCGCCGGTGCCGCGCTGCCGTTGGCGATCGTTGTTTTAGCGCCCGCTGCGTGGCTGGTCGGGATCGAGGCGGTCGCATCGCTGGTGTTCCTTGCCCTGCTGGGCGGCGTCGGCGCGCGGGCAGGTGGTGCGCCGGTCTGGGTCGCCACAATCCGGGTCACGTTCTGGGGCGCGCTGGCGATGGCGCTGACGGCAGGTATCGGCCTGCTGGTGGGAACGGCGGTATGACCCACCGCGCCACCGTCTTACCGAAGCGTCGGCGCGAGTGACCGCGCTCGCGCTTCTCGGGATGATCTCGGCGGCGTTGCTGGCCCAGGTTATCGCGGCGATCATCGTCGTCGTGCTTAGCCGCAAGACGCCCGCAGCTGAACCTGTCCCGGCGCGCACGATCCCGGATGCCGCCTGGCCGGGCCTCCGCGAATTTCGTGTCCTGTCGCGCGATGACGAGGATGATGCGATCACCCAGACATCCTTTTATCTGGAGCCGATCGATCAACAGCCGCTTGCCCCGTATCGCGCTGGGCAGTTCCTGACATTCCAGTTCGAGCTGCCCGACGCGCAGGGCGCGGTTCGATCGGTCACGCGATGCTATTCGCTGTCCGATCGTCACGGCCCATTAGCTTATCGCGTCACGGTGAAGCGGATCCCGCCACCGCGCGATCACCCTGATCTGCCACCGGGCCTGGTCTCCAATCATTTCCATGATCGCGTCACACCGGGCACAATCCTTCAGGTGCGTGCGCCTGCCGGGGTCTTCGTGCTCAATGACGACGCGCGCGTCCCCGCAGTCCTGATCGCGGGCGGCATTGGCATCACGCCGCTGTTCGCAATGGCACGCGCGGCGCTTGCCGTGCAGCCGGATCGCGCAATTCACCTGCTCTACGGCGTCAGCGACAGTCGCGAACTAGTGTTTGAAGCCGACCTGACCGCAATGCAGGAGCGCCATCTCAACTTTACCGTCACGATCGTCCAAAGTTGCCCGTTGCCGGGTGAAACCAAGGCCGATTCCTTCCACGAAGTCGGCTTCATTGACGTCGCCCTGCTGCGCCGAGTCCTGCCGCACGGCCAGCACGGCTTTTATGTGTGCGGGCCACCACCGATGATGGCGAGCCTGGTGCCCGCCTTGCGCGAATGGGGCGTGGCCGCCGATGCTGTCCATTACGAAGCGTTCGGGCCAGCCTCGATAGCGGGTGCCGAACAGGTGATCGCCGTCCCGCTCGACACACCGATCGAAATACACTTCGAGAACTCGGCCCGTACGCTCAGCTGGACAGGGGAGGACACCAACCTCCTCGACTTTGCCGAACGCAACGGCATCGCGGTCGACTCCGGCTGCCGCTCGGGAAGCTGCGGCACCTGTGACACCGCGGTGATTTCGGGTGGGGTCCGTTATGCCCAAACCCCAGCGTTCGATGTTGCCGATGGCCATTGCCTGCTCTGTGTCGGTGTGCCGACCGGCAATCTGGTGCTCGCGGCATGAGGGGACTGCGCGCCAGCCTGCTCAGCCGCGAGGTTATTCCGTTTTACCTGTCGCTTGCTGCGCTGGGCGGTGCAGCGCTCGCGGTCGATGCCGGGCTGCACCTGGCCAATGCCGTGTGGATCGGGCGCTATCTCGGCATTCCGGGCGTGGTGTTGATCCTGGCCTCGTCGGGCTATTCGATGCGCAAGCGCAAACTGATCAAATCGGGCAAGCCGGCTGATCTGTTGCGCTGGCATGAGCGACTAGCCTGGGCTGGATCGCTGCTGGTCCTCGTCCATGCCGGCATCCACTTCAACGCGATCCTTGCTTGGCTGGCGGTGTGGGCGATGCTCATCAACATCGCCAGCGGGTTGACCGGCAAATATCTGCTCAGCCGATCGCGCACGCGGCTGGAGGCGACCCGCGCAAAATTGCGGTCGCAGGGGCTGTCGGCGGCGGCGCTGGAAGAACAAACCTATTGGGACAGCCTGACATTCGACGTCGTCAAGGCATGGCGCGTTGTCCACTTGCCGATCACGCTGGCGTTCGGCGTGCTGGCGCTGGCGCACATCATCGCGATCTGCCTGTTCTGGGGGTGGAAATGATGCGCCGCTGGGGTCTTTGGCTGATCGTCATCAACCTGTGCGGGCTGATCGCGCTCGCCTTTGCCATGCCGCACCTGATGGTCGCGCCGGGGCCGTTGATCCCGGCGCATGCGAGCATCACGACGAACTGCTTCGCCTGCCATGCGCCCTTCAAAGGTGTGTCCGTGGCGCGCTGCGCCGCCTGTCACAAGGTCGCCGACATCGGCATCCGCACCACGACAGGCGCGGCGATCAAACGCGATGGCGGTACGGTCGCCTTTCACCAGGCGCTGACCACGCCGAATTCCATGGCCTGCCATACCGACCATAGCGGGCCGCAATTGGTGAAGGCGTCGCGGCAGAGCTTTGCCCACACGCTATTGCGGCCCGACGTGCGTGGCCAATGCGCGACCTGCCACCGCGCGCCGCAAACGCCGCTGCATGCGCAGGCCGGCAGTAACTGTGCCGCGTGCCACACCCAGGCTGGGTGGAAGCCAGCAACATTCGACCATGCCAAATTCTTTTCGTTGACCGGGCCGCACAACGCATCATGCGCAACCTGTCACGTCGGCGGAGACGTCAGTCGCTACACCTGTTTCAGCTGCCACGAGCACCAGCCCGCCCAAATCCGCGCCAAGCATGCCGAGGAGGGCATCCAGAACATCGAGAATTGCGCCCGCTGCCACCGCAACGGTTCTGGCGAGGGCGGGGAGGGGCGAGAAGGGGGAGAAGGCGGGCAGGATGACTGAACAACGTCGTCTTACAGGCTTGTCCCAGGCGGACGCGAGCCGACGGCTGGCGGACGACGGACCCAACGAGTTGCCTCGTGTAGGACGGCGATCAATCCTCCGGATCGCGTTCGAGGTATTGCGTGAGCCGATGCTGGCCCTTTTACTGGCCGGCGGCGTTGCCTACCTGCTGCTCGGTGATCTCACTGAAGCATTGATCTTGCTCGGCTTCGCGACCTTTTCGGTTGGCGTCCCCGTTGTCCAGGAAACCCGCACCGAACATGTGCTGGAGGCATTGCGCGACCTGTCCGCACCGCGCGCGCTGGTGATCCGTGACGGCGCACGCATTCGCATTGCCGGGCGAGAAGTCGTGCGCGACGATTTGATCGTGCTGGAACAAGGCGACCGGATTGCCGCCGACGCGGTGCTGATCAAGGCGAGCGACCTGCAAACCGATGAATCACTCCTCACCGGCGAATCGTTGCCAGTCGGGAAAGTGGCGGCGCTCGACGCGGCGGTCCCCGACACCCGCCGACCGGGCGGCGAAGGCCAACCCTTTGTCTATTCCGGGTCGCTCGTCACGCGGGGCAGCGGCACGGCCCACGTCCTTGCGACCGGACCTCGCAGTGAGATTGGTCGGATCGGTCAGTCATTAGCGACGCTGGACACTGAAGCACCGCGCCTGCGCCGCGAAACAACGCGTATCGTCACCTGGTGCGCGATCGGCGGCACCACGATCGCGCTCCTTGTCGTGCTGCTTTATGGCTTGTTGCGCGGCGGCTGGATTGAGGCGGTGTTGGCCGGGATCGCCATCGGCATGTCGATGCTGCCCGAGGAATTTCCGGTCGTGTTGACCGTTTTCCTCGCGATGGGTGCTTGGCGGATCGGCAAGGTAGGCGTGCTTACGCGCCGTGCGGCGGCGATCGAAACCCTGGGTTCCGCGACGGTTCTCTGCACCGACAAGACTGGCACGCTGACCGAAAACCGCATGTCGCTCGCGGAAGTATGGCTGCCAACGGGCGAGGCCTTCGCAATTGCGCATGCGGTGGCTGTGCCGCCGGCCTATCATGCGCTGATCGAGACGGCGGCGCTTGCGAGCGCGGTCCAGCCGACCGATCCGATGGACATCGCCCTGCACGGCGCGCACGCTGCGGTGCCAGCGACCGGGGCATCCGAGGGTGAACTGGCGCATGCCTATGCGCTGCGCCCCGATATGCTGGCAATGTCGAACGTCTGGGGCAATGGCGAAGACTTGCGGATTGCCGCCAAAGGCGCGCCCGAAGCAATCGCCGACCTGTGTCACCTTTCTGGCGAAGCACGCGCGGCGATGACCGCTGCGGTCGAGGCGATGGCGGTGCGCGGCATACGCGTGCTCGCCGTAGCTACAGCGACGCCGCCGGATCGGCTCTGGGCCGAAACGCAGCACGGCTACGACTATACGCTTACCGGTCTGGTGGGGCTGGCCGATCCGATCCGCGCCAGCGTACCGGCGGCGGTCGCCGAATGCCGCAGCGCAGGTATCCGCGTGGTCATGATCACCGGCGACTATGCCGCCACCGCGCGATCGATCGCGACCCAGGCCGGTATCGCCGACGGCGACGTGCTGACCGGCACCGACCTGGCATCCC
The DNA here is from genome assembly GCA_038250735.1 of Sphingomonadales bacterium. Taxonomy (GTDB): domain Bacteria; phylum Pseudomonadota; class Alphaproteobacteria; order Sphingomonadales; family Sphingomonadaceae; genus Sphingomonas. The sequence goes on from JBBSCC010000044.1 coordinate 9,442, forward strand.
TCGACGATGCGCAACTCGCCGAGCGTCTGAAGACCGTAACTGTCTTCGCCCGCACCATGCCCGAACAAAAACTGCGGATCGTGCAGGCTTTCAAAGCCGACGGCGAGATCGTCGCGATGACCGGCGACGGCGTGAACGACGCGCCATCGCTGAAGGCCGCGCATATCGGCATCGCGATGGGCAAGCGCGGCACGGATGTCGCGCGCGAAGCCTCGGCAATGGTGCTGCTGGATGATGATTTCGGGTCAATCGTGCAATCGGTGCGGCTCGGACGGAGAATCTACGACAATATCCGCAAAGCGATGGCGTTCATCTTTGCGGTGCATGTGCCGATCGCCGGCCTCGCACTCTTGCCGCTGTTCTTCGGCTTGCCGATCCTGTTCGGGCCGATCCATATCGCGCTGCTAGAGATGGTGATTGATCCCGTCTGCGCGCTCGTGTTCGAGGCGGAGCGTGACGAAGCCGACATCATGGCGCGCGCACCGCGTGATCCATCCGAAGCCTTGTTCTCGTTGCCAATGATCGTCTGGAGTCTGTTCCAGGGGGGACTCGCCTTTGCGATGCTGGCGACCGTCTTCCTGATCGAAACCTGGTCGGGAATGCCAGAGCCCGAACTGCGCGCGCTGACGTTTTTCGCGCTGATCGCCGAGATCGTCGCGCTGATCCTGGTCAACCGGTCCTACAGCGCGTCGCTCGGCGAGGCGCTCGTTCGCCACAATGCGGCGCTGCGCTATGTCGCGGTTGCGATTACAGGCGTGACAGCGCTGATCCTGTTCCTGCCGCAGGCACAGTCGCTGTTGAAGTTTGGGTCGATCGCAGGAAGCGACATGGCGCTCGCGGTGGGCCTTGGCATCGTCCTGCTGTTGCTGCTGGAGGGGGGCAAGCCACTGGTGCCACGGTTAATGACGCGCCCGGCTAACGCCTCCGGGCAGAGCGAGATCGTGACGACATGAGCGAGCCCGTATCCGCGCGACCATCCAGGGCAGCCTGATCGTCGCCATTCTCCAGGCGGCGGCCGGCATCACCGGCGCGCTGATCTGGGGTGTGACTTGAATTAACAACCCCACCTCCACTCCACAATTTCATAGGGGATGGGTGATTTGGGGGCTGAGTTCAATCGCGCTGAACGGCCCAGGCTGAGCGCATAGCTGCCACCGAAGCCAAGATAAACCAATGTCGGGTTTCGAGGCGCGGTAGATCCCCGCCGATTGTCCTTTTCTGGGTTTTCGGGCTGGTTCGAGCAGCTCAAACCGCACGGGCCGTTTGGTCTCTTGTTTTAGGACGATAGGACTTTTGCGAACCCACCCGCCTGATGTGACGTCGACAATCCGAACCTTTACGATATCGCACCCGCGTAATTTGCTGTCGATCGCGAAATCGAACAGCGCTCGGTCACGCAAGCGCCGATGCTGGTTGAGCCAGAAACTGATGGGCCATACCTGCTGTTGTTTGAGCCCGCGTTTGGCGCCCAACAATCTCCCTTTGTTCCAGGGCGACGTTCTTCACAGGCAGGATCCAGCGTCGCGCTTCTCATGCTGCATCCCCCAACGTCGGCAAGCGCCGATCGCCTGAGCATGACGATCCAATCCCAGGGATATCGCATGAACCGGTTGATGAAATCGACAACGAAGGTGCCCGATCCGCAGGGGAACTAACACTAGTTGAACTCGTTTGACTCAGGTCAATCACAGCGATGCTGCAATGCGCCAACTTGGGTGTGGGCGAACCAAGGGGGTAGATGATGGAATCAACAGTAGCGCGCTCGGGGGTGTGGCTCGCACTGGCGTTCGTCGCCGTCGGGTGCGCGATCAGTGCAGCAGATCGGGGATTTGCCGTCCACATGACGATCTTTGCGCTGGCTGGCTTTATCGCTGCCATCGCGACGATGCGGCAGGCTGATTACGCCGGTGCTCGGGTTCATGACACCAGCCGCTATTATGACGATGTCATCCGCTGGGGCGTCATCGCAACGGTGTTCTGGGGCGTGGTGGGTTTTTCTGCTGGCCTGTTCATCGCGCTGCAGCTTACATTTCCGGTGCTCAATTTCCCCACCGAATTCACCACTTTTGGCCGGTTGCGGCCGCTGCACACGTCTGCGGTGATCTTTGCGTTTGGCGGCAATGCGCTGCTCGCGTCGAGTTTTTACATCGTGCAACGCACCTGCCGGGCACGCCTGTCCATGCCCGCGCTGGCCCGTTTTGTTTTCTGGGGATACCAGCTGTTCATCGTGCTGGCGGCCACCGGCTATCTGATGGGCATCACCGAGAGCCGCGAATATGCCGAGCCCGAATGGTATGTCGATATCTGGCTGACGATCGTCTGGGTCAGCTATCTGGCGGTGTTCGTCGGCACGATCCTGAAGCGCAGCGAGCCGCATATCTATGTCGCAAACTGGTTCTTCCTGGCGTTCATCATTACCGTCGCGATGCTCCATCTGGTCAACAACCTCAGCATGCCGGTGTCGTTCCTGGGTTCCAAATCCTATTCAGCGTTTTCGGGCGTGCAGGATGCGCTGACCCAGTGGTGGTACGGCCATAACGCGGTCGGGTTTTTCCTGACGGCGGGCTTTTTGGGCATGATGTATTACTTCGTGCCCAAACAGGCAGAGCGGCCAATCTATAGCTACCGGCTGTCGATCGTGCATTTCTGGTCGCTGATCTTCCTGTATATCTGGGCCGGGCCCCATCACCTTCATTACACCGCGCTACCCGATTGGGCGCAGACGCTGGGGATGGTGTTTTCGATCATGCTGTGGATGCCCAGCTGGGGCGGCATGATCAACGGGCTGATGACGCTGAACGGCGCGTGGGACAAGGTGCGGACTGATCCGATCATCCGGATGATGGTCGCCAGCCTCGCCTTTTACGGCATGTCGACCTTTGAAGGGCCGATGATGTCGCTCAAAACGGTCAACTCGCTGTCGCATTACAGCAACTGGACGATCGGCCATGTCCATTCGGGTGCGCTCGGCTGGAATGGCATGATCACCTTTGCCGCGCTGTATTTCATGACGCCCCGGCTGTGGGGACGCGAGCGGCTCTATTCGCTGCGCATGGTCAACTGGCACTTCTGGTGCGCGACGCTGGGCATCGTCCTTTACGCTTCCTCGATGTGGGTGGCGGGGATCACGCAGGGGCTGATGTGGCGCGAATATGGGGCCGACGGCTACCTCGTCTATTCCTTCGCCGAAGTCGTCGCCGCGATGCATCCGCTCTACCTTATCCGCGCACTGGGCGGGGTGCTGTATCTGGCGGGCGCAGTGATCATGGTCGTCAACATCTGGATGACGATTGCGGGCAAATTGCGCCGCGAAGCCCCGCTCACCGAAACCCCGTTCGATGCGCAGCGTGATCGCCCGATCACCCTGCAACCGGCAGCATAAGGAGGAACAACCAATGGCTACCAACCTCCTGCACCGCCACAAAGTAATTGAGCGCAACGTAACGCTGCTCGCCGTGCTGGCGCTGATCACTGTCGCGATTGGCGGCATTGTTGAAATTGCCCCGCTGTTCTGGATCCAGTCGACGGTCACCAGGGTAGAGGGCGTGCGGCCTTACACCCCGCTGGAGCTGGCCGGTCGCGACATTTATGTCCGCGAGGGGTGCTATGGCTGCCACAGCCAGATGATCCGCCCGTTCCGCGATGAAGTGGAGCGTTACGGCCATTACAGCCTGGCGGCCGAGAGCATGTATGATCATCCGTTCCAATGGGGATCGGAACGGACCGGGCCTGATCTGGCGCGGGTCGGAGGCCGTTATTCGGATGAATGGCATGTCCAGCATCTCACCAATCCGCGCGCGGTGGTGCCGGAATCGATCATGCCGCCCTATGCCTTCCTTGCGGATCGCGAACTCGACGGCAAAACAATGGCCGCGCATCTGGTCGCGCTGCGCCGGGTTGGCGTGCCGTATAGCGATGAGGCGATCAAACAGGCGGCAGCCGATGTGGAGACGCAGGCAACCGGTGAGGGCGACGTGGCGGGGCTGCAAAAGCGGTACCCCAAGGCGCAGGCGCGCGACCATGATGGCGATCCCAAACGCGTCACGGAAATGGATGCACTGATCACCTATCTTCAGGGCCTTGGCACCCAGGTCGATTTCAAGGCCGCCGCCCCGCAGGAGCAGGCCAAATGAGCTATGATGCCATGCGCCATTTTGCCGACAGCTGGGGTCTGGTGATGATGACGGCGATGTTCCTTAGCTTTGTCGGCTGGACCTTCCTGCCCAGCGCCCGCGTCGCGCATACCCGTGCCGCCACGATGATCCTTGAAGATGAGGAACAGCTCGATGGTTGAAGAAACCCGCATCCCGCCGCCCCCTGCTGGCACGCCCGCGGTTGATGCCCCGACGGGCACCAGCTTTGTCGGGCATGAATGGGATGGGATTCAGGAACTCGACACGCCAATGCCGCGCTGGTGGTTGTATATTTTATACGCCACCATCGTTTTCGCGATCATTTATGTCGTGTTGTATCCTGCCATCCCCACGCCATCGGGCGGCACGCCTGGGTTGCTCGGCTGGTCAACGCACGGCGAGTTGGCAGGCGACCTTGCCGCCGAGCAAAAGCGCAAAGGCCCCATGCTGGCCGCGATTGCGCGCACCCCCATTGAGCTGATCGCCAGCAACCCGCAATTGTTGCGCGCGGCAGAGGAAGGCGGGCGATCCGCATTCAAGGTCAATTGTGTTCAATGCCACGGTGCCGGGGCGGCGGGCGCCAATGGCTATCCCAATCTGAACGACGATGACTGGTTATGGGGTGGCGACCCCGCCACGATCCAGCAAACCCTGGCCCACGGCATCCGCCAGCCGGATGATGCGGCAACCCGGATGTCGCAGATGCCTGCCTTTGGCCGCGACGGCATTTTGACACCGGTGGAGATTGCCGACGTCGTTTCCTATGTGCGGGTCGTATCGCATCAGGAGCCAGTGACGGCGAGTGGCCGTCGCGGTCAGGCGTTGTTCGCTACGAACTGCGCCGTCTGCCACGGTGAAAATGCAGCGGGCGGGCGCAGCGTTGGTGCCCCCAATTTGACAGATGCCATCTGGCTATATGGCGGCAATCGCGACACGCTGACCCAGACGATCACCAATGCCCGCTATGGGATGATGCCCGCCTGGAACACGCGGCTTGATCCGGTGACGATCAAGATGCTCGCAACCTATGTCCATTCGCTGGGCGGCGGCGAAGCGCCGCCCGCGCCCGTGCAGCAGGCGGCCAATGTCCCACCCAATTGATCTGATCGAACAGGAGCCGTTTTTCGAGGCGCGGCGGGAGGTTTTTCCCAAAGCTGTGAAGGGATCATTCCGCCAGCTGAAATGGGCGATCATGGTGGCGACGCTGGCGGTGTATTACATCACGCCGTGGCTGCGCTGGAACCGCGGGCCATATGCGCCGCATCAGGCCGCCTTGGTCGATATTGCCCATCGGCGTTTCTACCTGTTCTCAATCGAAATCTGGCCACACGAATTCTATTATGTAGCTGGCCTGTTGATCATGGCGGGGATCGGGCTGTTCCTGATCACCTCTGCCGTGGGGCGGGCATGGTGCGGCTATGCCTGCCCGCAAACGGTGTGGACCGATTTGTTCGTCCATGTCGAACGGATGATCGACGGGGATCGCAACGCGCAATTCCGCCTGTCAGCAGCGCCCTGGACCCCCGCCAAAATCGCCCGGCGTGTAACGAAGCACACGATCTGGCTGGTGATTGCAGCGGCGACCGGCGGGGCGTGGATTTTCTACTTCGCCGATGCGCCCACCCTAGCCTATGCATTCATCACCGGCACCGCGCCGTTTATCGCCTATGCCACCGTCGGCGTGCTTACCTTCACCACCTACACGCTGGGCGGGCTGATGCGCGAGCAGGTGTGCATCTATATGTGCCCGTGGCCGCGCATTCAGGCGGCGATGATGGACGAACAATCCCTCGCGGTAACCTACAAGGCGTGGCGCGGCGAGCCTCGTGGACGCGGGGTAAAGCGCACGCATGATCTAGCCGAGCTTGCCAACGATCCAGCCGCACGAATGGGCGATTGCATCGATTGCAACGCCTGTGTCGCGGCCTGCCCGACTGGGATCGACATCCGCGAGGGATCACAGATTGGCTGCATCACCTGCGGGCTGTGCATCGATGCCTGTGATGACATCATGGCCAAGGTCGGTCGCCCGGCTCGCTTGATTGGCTATACCAGTGAGGCCGATGAAAAGATTGCGCAGACAGGGGGCACACCCAAGCCGCCGCTCAGCCGATTGTTGCGCGCGCGCACGCTGCTGTATTTCATGGTATGGGCCGGGATCGGGCTGGGCATGGTGTTTGCGCTTGGCAATCGCGCGCGGATTGATCTGTCGGTTGCGCAGACGCGCAATCCGCAATGGGTGCGGTTGGCTGACGGCCAGATCCGCAACACCTACACGATCAAGGTCCGCAATATGGAGGGTCGCCCGCGCAATATGAAGATTGCCGTGGCCGGGCTGGCGGGCGCGGCCTTGTGGGATGAACATGGCGATCGCCGTAATGCCGCCCAACAGGTGACGATGCATGTCGGTGCCGATCAGGTTCAGGCCGTCCAGCTGTTCCTGGCAGCACCCGGCGTGGGGCCTGAGCATCAGGACATCGCCTTCACCGTGCGCGCCACCGATGCAGAGGGCGGCACCGCGCAGGAAGCAACGCGCTTCGACCGCCCCGAGACCGAGGAGCATGGCGAATGACCCGTCCCTTCACCGGCTGGCACATGCTGGCGTTGATGATTGCGTTTTTCGGGCTGGTGATCGCCGTCAACGTGCTGATGGCGCGCGAAGCCATTGCGACCTTTGGCGGCACGGTGGTCGACAACAGCTATGTCGCCAGCCAGCGCTTCAATGGCTGGTTGGCCGCCGCGCGGGCGCAGCAGGCGGTGGGCTGGCGCGCGACACCCAGCGTTGATGCGCGCGGGCGGCTCCATCTGCTGCTCGTCGACGCGCAGCGGGCGCGTGTCGTTGGGCGCGTGGCCGTTACCGCTCGTCACCCGCTAGGCGGCCTGCCAGACCGGGTGCTGACGCTGCACAGCGATGCCACAGGCTATGTCGCAGAACAGCCTCTGCCCAGCGGGCGCTGGCTGCTGCGGATCGACGCCACGGCCGCCGGCCGCACCGCGCATTTCGAAGACGAGGTGCGATCATGAACGCGCTCACCGCGATCACCCCCGACACGCGCCTAGTTGATACGCGACTATCGGTGGAAGGCATGCACTGCGCGGCCTGCATTGCGCGCATCGAAAATGCGCTGGGCAAGCTGGAAGGGGTGGCGACCGCGCGTGTCAATTTTGGCGCGCATCTGGTGTTCGTCCGCCACACGCCCGAACTTCTCGACGATGCCATCATCAACACCGTCGAAGCACTCGGCTTTCCCACCCACCTCGCCAGCGACGTGCAGGCGACGACCAGCCATGACGAAAGCCGCGCGCTGATGAAGGCGCTGGCGGTTGCGGGCTTTGCCGCGATGAACGTCATGCTGCTATCGGTTTCCATCTGGTCGGGGGCCGATGGGCCGACGCGGGATATGTTTCACTGGCTGTCAGCATTGGTCGCGATTCCCGCCATCGCCTATGCTGGTCGCCCGTTTTTCGTCAGTGCCGCGCGGGTGCTGCGGCGCGGGCACACCAATATGGACGTGCCCATCTCGATCGGCGTGCTGCTGACGACGGCGATGAGCGTTTATGAAACCGCAACCGGTGGCGCACACGCCTATTTCGACGGCGCGATCATGTTGTTGTTCTTCCTGCTGGCGGGCCGTTTCCTCGACAGCGCCATGCGCGCACGGGCAGAAGACAGCGTCGGCGCGCTGCTGCGCCGGGTGCCGGGCGAAGTCGATGTGCTGATGCCAGGTGGCCGCACCGAACGGCGGCTGGCGGCAGAGGTT